>JABIEQ010000006.1 GCA_018651085.1 Candidatus Magasanikiibacteriota bacterium | reverse complement strand
GCATTTTTTTTGTTTTGGGCATACTTTTTTTTGTGGTTTTTTTAACAGGCATACAATAATAAATCTATAGTAATTGTATTTACAGTATACACTATTTTTTTTATGCACTCAAATTATTTTTTCTTTTGTAATGCCTCTATCGCTGGCAGTACACTTCCGGAAAGGAAACTAATCATTGCTCCACCTCCTGTTGACACAAGATTTATATCTTTTTTTATATTTGCAATTGTTGCCGCCTGCAATGTTTCTCCCCCTCCTATAATAGTGTAGGTCCTTTTTTTTGATGCACGAGCAATACTTTCTGCTATTGCCATTGTCCCTATATGATATGGTGATTGTTCAAAATATCCCATTGCTCCATTCCATATCACTGTTTTTGCTTTCTCAATATGCTTGATATAAGCCATGAGTGTCTTTGGTCCAATATCAAAAATGGCTTGCTGTTTGTTACAAATGAGGTGTGGCTTCTTCTTTATATCAACAACACTATATGCTTTTCCGTTTTTATCTCCTACGATGACATCGATTGGCATGAATACATTATTCTTTTTCCCATATTTCATGATTTCCTGTTCCATTTCTTTATCTATTCGAGAATTTCCTATCCCATATCCTTTTGCACCAAAGTACGTATTTGCAAGTCCGCCTCCTATCAATATGCTGTCGGCATCTTTTATAAAATTTTTGATTACTTCAACTTTTGTTTTCATTTTTACTCCGCCAAGCGCAATGACCAATGGGTGTGATGGTTTTTTCACTACTTTTTCTAGTCCTTTTATTTCTTTTTGCATTAAAAATCCTGTATATGATGGAAGATATTTTGAAATTCCAATGACTGAAGCTGCTGGTCTATGAGCAACAGCAAATCCATCAAACACAAAAAGGTCTCCAAGGGATGCCATGGTTTTTGCAAGTGTTCCTCCGTTCTTTTTTTCTTCTTTTGCAAACCGTACATTATCGCACATGGCAATTTGCCCTGGTTTTAATGCATGTGTTTGCGCGATGACTTCTTCTTCTCTTTTTTTGCTCCATTTCCAATTTTTTGTTTCAATTTTTTGTACTTTTTTTCGTAACACTCTTTCTATCTCTTTTATAACCGGATCCATTGCATATTTTTTTACAACTTTTCCACCAGGCCTTCCAATGTGTGCAATGATAATAATTTTTGCCTTATGTTTTATAAGGTATGCGAGTGTTTCCTTGTGTGCAATAATTCTTTCGTTATCAATAACCTTCCCTTTTTCTATAGGAACATTTGCGTCGATTCGAATAAGTACTCGTTTTCCTTTAAGATCTTTAATCCGTTTCATTGACAGCATATTGGTCTACATTTGCCTTCCGACAATTTGAGTTAATTCAACAAGTCTATTTGCGTACCCCCATTCATTATCGTACCAAGCAACTACCTTTACTAAATTTCCATCAACCACACGTGTCATTTCAAGATCAACAATAGACGATCGATCGTCACCAATGAAATCACTTGATACTAACGGCACGTTACTCACACCTAAAATACCCTTCATTGGCCCTTTTGATGCTTTGATTAATGCTTTATTTACTTTTTCTATTGTCACGTCTTTACTTAAAAGAAATGTAAAATCTGTTAACGATACAGTAATAGTTGGTACACGAACAGCAATACCATCAAATTTTCCTTTGAGCTGTGGAATAATCTTTGTAGTTGCTTTTGCTGCCCCTGTTGTGGTTGGCACGATGTTTTGTGCGGCAGCTCTTGCTCTACGAAGATCCTTATGTGACCCATCTTGCAGGTTTTGCCCTGCAGTATATGAATGAATTGTTGTAAGCATTGCTTTTTCTATACCAAACACACTTTCAAGTACTGTTACTACTGGTGCGGTACAATTTGTGGTACACGATGCATTATCTATAATGGTTTGTCCTTGATAGGTATGACAATTTACACCTCGCACAAATCCATCAATACCGTCTCCTTTACTTGGTGCCGAAATAACGACACGTTTTGCTCCTGCACTTATGTGCATGCCGGCAGTCTTTTTGTCTCGAAATATCCCTGTGGCTTCAAGCACGATGTCAATCTTTAATTTTTTCCATGGAAGTTTTTTAGGATCCCGTTCTGAAAAAGCATGCACACTCTTTTTTCCTACTTTTATATGCGTGTCAGTTGCTGACACGTCATACTTATATGTTTTATACGCAGTATCATACTTTAAAAGATGCGCGAGTGTGTTGTTGTCAGATAAATCATTTATTGCTACGACTTCAAGATCAGCTCTTTCTCTCATAATCTTAAACGCAAGGCGACCAATACGCCCAAACCCGTTAATTGCAACCCGTTTTTTCTTCATATAAAAAGATAAGTCATTAATAATTTCATTATACCAGACAAACCTATTCTTCTCTATGGTGCAGTATTTCTTTCTATTATATGTTCCTGATTTGTTTCACTATTTCTTTTTATGATATGCCCCTTATTAACCTCATAGTATTCCCCAAGACATATCCCTTTTGCACTTTCAGGATGATTTGTTGAATATATACTTGTTCCCTTAAACGGAGATTGGTAATTTTTATTGATAAGAGAAAGTATTGTTGGGGCAATATCAATGTGTGATGCGATATTTTTCATTCCACTATTCCTGTTTTTTGGTAACAGTACGACAAAAGGAATTTGGTTATATTGTAAAAAGGCTGATTCTTCTCCCCCAGTGGCACCATAATATCTATGATCTCCAACAATGATAATAATAGTATTATCTAATACTTCTTTTTCTTTCGCTTCTTCAATAAGAAACTTAATATTATTATCTACGACTTTTAAAAACCAGAACCAGTCTCCTATATCTTCTTTTTCTACCTTACTTGTTTCTATTAATGGATTATTTATTTCTCCATCCCAAAAGTCTTCGGTAAACCCTTTTTCTTTTTTTAACACTTCAATGTACTTTCTGTCATGTGGGGAATGAGAATCTACTCCAATAATATAACTTAGTATTGGGGTATCTGCTTCTTGCAACTCTTTGAGTGCATCTCTTATTAACAACTTATCTTTATCTCTTTTTTCATAAAGAGGTGTTGTACGTAAATCATCTATCCCCCAACGAGGAAATAGTTCTTCTCTATTCCAAAAGGCACTATTGTTTGCGTGATACATCACGGTTTTATACCCATGTTGTCCTTTTAATATTTCAGGAAGACAGGTGTAGCCTTTTTCTTCTTTTGTAGTAATAGGATCACCATTTGGTGCAATTTGACTACATAATATACTCAACTCTGCGTTAATGGTTGAACAACTATTTGCAAAAAAGGTATCTACTACAGGAGATGTTTCTTGCAACTCTCTTAAAAAAGGCATTGGAGAATCTACGAGATCAATAGGCCACGAAGGAACTGATTCCATTTGGTAAATTAACACGTGAGGTGAATCTCCCACATCAGGGATACTTCCTTCTTCTTTTTTATATTCACGAGTAATCGTAAT
>JABIEQ010000010.1 GCA_018651085.1 Candidatus Magasanikiibacteriota bacterium | reverse complement strand
TCAAGTCCGTAATTTCGGTATACTACTTGAGCCCCGGTACATTTTCGGCGCGAAAACTCTTGACCAGTGAGCTATTACGCTTTCTTTAAAGGATGGCTGCTTCTAAGCCAACCTCCTGGTTGTAAGAGAATTAACACTACCTTTAACACTTAGTAGTAATTTAGGGACCTTAATTGACGGTCTGGGCTGTTTCCCTTTTGACTATGAAGCTTAGCCCCCATAGTCTAACTTGCACGTTCTTGACTGTTGGTATTCGGAGTTTGATTGGAGTGGGTACGGCGAACCGCCCCAGTTCCATCCAGTGCTCTACCCCCAACAGGAACACGTACAGCTAGCCCTAAAGCTATTTCGGAGAGAACCAGCTATTACCGAGTTCGATTAGAATTTCTCCGCTATCCACAGCTCATCCCCGCGTGTTGCACGGCGCGTGGGTTCGGTCCTCCAGGACATTTTACTGTCCCTTCAACCTGGCCATGGATAGATCACCCGGTTTCGGGTCTTGTCCTTGCTACTTATTCGCCCTATTAAGACTCGGTTTCCCTATGCCTTCGAACAATAATGCTCTTAAGCTAGCAACAAGAACAAACTCGCAGGCTCATTCTTCAATAGGAACGCTGTCACTCGTATAAACGAGCTCCAACTTATTGTAAGCACACGGTTTCAAATACTATTTCATCGCCCTCTCCGGGCTGCTTTTCACCTTTCCCTCATGGTACTAGTTCACTATCGATCACTATATATATTTAGCCTTACCACATAGTCGTGGCTGATTCCAACGGGGTTTCACGTGTCCCGCCGTACTCAGGAGTACAGACATTCGATTAATTGACGTATTTCATCTACGGGGTTTTCACCGTCTTTGACGCTCCGTTCCAGGAGACTTCGATTATACAAGACAATTAATGAACCCGGTCATTCAGATTCCCGGATACTGCATCCTACAACACCTATACTGCAACGGTCTGTCCTTTAAGCATTGTTTCAAAATAAGTCCGAAGACCAATCCATCGACAACACAACACATGTATAGGTTTAGGCTCTTCCGCGTTCGCTCGCCACTACTAACGGAATCGAAGCATCTTACTATTCACCTATGTGGCGATTACTCACCAACGTAGGTGAATAAAGTAAGAAGCATATGTTTCTTTATTTTCCTCTGGCTACTGAGATGTTTCACTTCGCCAGGTCTTCCTCATATACCTATGTATTCAGTATATGATGACGCGACATTACTCGCGCCAGGTTTCCCCATTAGGACATCCTCGGATCAAAGGTAGCTTGGGACCTACCCGAGGCTTATCGCACCCTGCAACGTCCTTCATCGTTATATAGTGTCTAGGCATCCACCGTGCGCTCTTGAAGTGCACACTACGAAAACACATAATAGTTCTTATGTGTAATCTTATTTGTTTGCTTTTACAATTTTTGATTAGATTTAATTGTAACGAACGGGGCACATACTTTCCTACGAAATGATATATCCTGTATATATAATCCAAGTAGAAAACCATTTTCAAAGATAAAAAAAATCGCTATAGTCAAGCGATTGGGAACCCAACGGCTTAGACGCTCTAGAGAATGGTAATAATATGTCGCATGATTTTTTGAATTGACAGTGTATTACGATTCCAGAGGTCCAAAGCAGTGCTAGGACGTGGTGGGGATATACCCCAGAAATAACGCTTCTAGATTGTATAAGATTTGTGTACACTTGTCAAGGGGTAGTAGTCCACAAGAAATGTGGATAAAAGAGATAAAATACCGTAAGCTATATATGAATAAATATGCTATATAAAGCCTTTTTCATAATTTCCCCTTCTATATGATGTATATAACTCTTCTAGTCACAGGAAAACTCAAAGAAGCCCATTGGAGAAAAGCTGAAGAAGAATATCTCAAACGATTGATGCCATATACCAAAATAACTATAAAAGAACTCAAAGAAGAATCCTTTAAAAATCTTGGTGAAAAAAAGAAAATAATGACTCTTGAAGCAAAACGTATAACAAAAAACATCCCTAAAAATGACACAGTTATTGTTCTTCACGAAACAGGAAAACAATATACATCAATTGAACTTGCAGCATTTTTAAAAAAACAAACAACAAGTGGAGAACACCTCACATTTATCATTGGTGGTCCATTGGGACTTGATGAATCAATACTAAAAAGTTCACAACACCAATTATCATTATCATCATTAACATTCCCTCATCAAATGGTCCGTACCATTTTGCTTGAGCAAATATACAGAGGAGTAACTATTACAAAAGGAAAACAATACCATTATTAAAAAAGCACCAAACAACTTCCTCCAACGCATTTATATTCATGAACCATCGGATTTTTTATAAGCGCATCATGCACGGCATTCGCAAGGACACCTTTACCAATACCATGTACTACCCGACAATAACGCATCTCACTTTTGCCAAACAAAAACAACTCACGTTCGAGTTGTTCAAGGGCACTAAAAACTTCTGTGGTGTTATGTAAATCAATGGTAGAAATATTATGATCTATTTCAGCTGCAAAAAAAGGATCAGACATAGACTAAGATACTTTTACAAACCGTAGCATTGCCTCAATTCGTTCTTCTAAACGTCCTTTTGTTTTATCATCAATATTTCCTGTTTCTCTATCAACACTATCTCCTGCGCACACAATAGCAGGACCAACTTCTACACCTTTTACTTCTGTCCTAATATTTCTTCCCAAACCATCCATTGCAAGAAAACTTACACTCGTGCCAGCTCCAGCAATAAGTGTGAAGGGTTTATATGAATACACTTTTTTATCTAAACAATAATTTAAAAAATTAATCGTTGACGATGCTGCTCCCCAATTATGAACAGGACCTCCAATGACCCAAGCATCTGTATCAGATAATATTTTCTTTCCAGCAACAACATGTTCATTACTCACTCCATCTGTATACAGTGGTAATGGATGATCTTGAACATCAAACCACACTGCTTCTACATCATCTATTTCTTGAATTTGTTCATACATAAATCGAAGCACAATCCGAGACCGAGATTTTGGAGCTAAACTTGTTGAAATAATAGCAATCTTTTTCATAAATACATATAGATATTAAAGTACCTTCATAATACCAAAACGACGAAAGCGTGTCCAAAATAAAAAAACGCATCATGCGTTTTTTTATATGTGCCGCGGGAGAGACTCGAACTCTCACGCCATAGGCACTGGTTCCTAAGACCAGCGTGTATACCAATTTCACCACCGCGGCTTTTTGTTGCAGCAATATTAAACCACAATAGAGAGATTAAATCAAGACAAAGCCCCCTTTTCAACTAAAACACGCTCCACCGTCTCAACAATCGTCTGTGTCTTAGAATCAAGCTCTAAATTTACAAAGTCACCAACCCCTTTAGTTCCAAAAGTAGTAAGTGATAAAGTCTCTGGAATAAACCATACCTTAAAGGTTCCAGCATCACTATCAGGGTCAACAATCGTAAGACTACACCCATCAAGGCCAACAAACCCTTTATCTAAAATATATTTCATCCAAAACGGTGGACACTTAAATGTAACAACACAATTATGTTCAGATTTTTCAATATTAATGATTTCTGCCATCCCATATACATGCCCTGAAACAATATGTCCGCCTACTTCATCTCCAACAGAAAATGATCGTTCAATATTCACCACATCAGACATAGAGACCTTTCCAAGGGTTGTTTTATCTAAAGTCTCTTGCATCGCATCAAAATAAACCTTTGTTTCATCAATCTTTGTAACAGTAAGACATACTCCAGAAACCGACACACTCGCACCTAAAGTAAGCCCTTCAACAAGTGTTGTATTCAAATTGATAGTAAATGTATGAAGCCCTTGTTTTTTCTCAATAGAGACAACAGGAAATCTTCCACGAATAATTCCAGTAAACATATAAAGTTATAGTACAAAGGAGTAATACATCCGTCAAACAAAAGCTCCACAAATGTGGAGCTTTTTACTAACTCTTACAAAGAGTTAGGCGTCTTTTTTTCTTCCAAAAAATCCTTTTTTAACAGGAGGAGCGTCTTTTTTAGGACTGTCTTTTCGAGGACCATCTTTTCGAGGACCTCGGTGATGTCCACCTGGTTTTTTTCCTCCACTAAATCCTCGACTTTCACGAGGTGGCGGTGGTTGATATCCTTCAGGTTTATCTTTCAATGCTTTAATAGAAAGGTTTACTCGTCCAAGATTATCAACTTCTTTCACTTTTACTTGAACCTTATCGTTAAGCTTTAACACATCACCTGGCTTATTTGTTCTTTCCCAAGCGATTTCACTTACATGAACAAGTCCATCTTTATTTGGCAAAATATTCACAAAAGCACCAAAGTCTTCAAGACGAACAACTGTTCCATCGTAAATTTCTCCAGCTAACACTTCTTTTGTAAGATTGTGAACAATCTCAAGGGCTTGCTTCATGCCTTCTTGATCGTTTGACGTAATAATAACACGGCCATCTTGTTCAATATCAATCTGTACACCAGTGTCAGCAATAATTTTGTTAATTGTCTTACCACCCGGACCAATAATATCTCGAATCTTATCTGGATCAATAACAACAGTCTCAATACGAGGAGCGTACTCAGAAAGATCCGCTCGCGGCTCTGCAATAGCACTTTCCATCGTAGATAAGATATGCGCTATAGCATCATGTGATTGAGTAACCGTTTGTTTTACAATGTCCCAGTTAACTCCATGCGTTTTCGTATCCATTTGCATGGCAGTAATTCCGTCCCGAGTTCCTGCAATCTTAAAGTCCATACCACCTTTTCCATCTTCCACATCTTGAAGATCAGTAAGTACTTCCCATCGATCAGTCTCGTCTGACGCAAGTCCCATAGCAATACCAGCAACAGCTTTCTTAATTGGAACACCAGCTGCCATAAGTGACAAACTAGATCCACATGTTGATGCCATTGAACTAGATCCATTTGATCCCATAACTTCAGACATAACACGGATAGTATATGGAAAATCTTCTACAGCAGGTAACACAGGTTCAAGAGCTCTCTCAGCTAACGCACCATGTCCAATTGCACGTCTTGATGGACCACGCATTGGTCTAGCATCACCATATGTATATGGGGCATCATTATAATGGTGCATATATCGCTTTGTTCCATCTTCTTCCATCGTATCTAACGTTTGTACGTCCCCTGGGGAACCAAGTGTCACAATAGAAAGTACTTGTGTATCCCCTCTCATAAACATTCCAGTTCCATGTACACGAGGAAGTAAATCAATCTCAGACAATAGATCACGAACTTCCGTTAATGATCGACCATCGAGTCGTTGTTTTTTATCTAAAATACGTAACGTAATCTGATTCGCAATAAAATCTTTAATATGGTCTAGTCCAGCACCCCAAAGGTCTTCACTAATCCCTTTATCAAACAAATGTTGTTTTGCAGCTGCTTTTACTGCTTTTACCATGTCTTGTCGTTCTTTTCTCGTAACCTTTGGTGAGTCAAAAATCATGGTGTCGGCAAGAGAAGCAACAAACGAACGAGTAAGCTCAGTTACAGCAGTTTGTTCTTCATTACTAACGCCGGTGTCAGCCAAAATATCTTCAACAAGATTTTTTTCTACACCAAGTTCTTTTACCATTTTATTAACAAGATCAATAATTGGAGATAGTTGTTCTCCACCCCATTTCATAGCTTCATACATCTCGTCTTCTGAAAGTTCATTCGCAGCAGCCTCTACCATCACAAGTTTTTCTGTTGTTCCAGCAACAACAAGATCAAGATCTCCTGTTTTAATCTCTTCTCTTGTAGCATTTAAAATAAGTTTCCCATCTTTTTTCCCAATCCGAGTAGCCCCAAGAGGACCATTCCATGGAATTGGAGAAATACTTAATACACAACTTGCAGCAATAAGCCCAACAATAGCAGCATCATTTTCTTGGTCAACTGAAAGAGCTGTTACAACAACCTGAATATTATTTCGCATTCGATCATCAAAAAGTGGTCGAAGTGCTCGATCAATAACACGACCAGAAAGGATTGATTCGTCACTTGGGCGACCTTCTCGTTTAATAAAACGAGATCCTTTAATCTTTCCTGCAGCGTAAAGTTTTTCTTCAAAACTTACCATCAACGGAAAGTAGTCTCCTGGACCAAGTCGATCAGACTGAACAACTGTAGCCAACATAACAGTATCTCCATAACGAACGGTACAAGATGCAGTTGCTTGAAGAGCCATTTTTCCCACTTCAACAGTGAGGGTTCGTCCACCCCATTCGGTAGACCATGTTTTTACATCCAACATAGTATTGTGTTTGTGGAAGTGATCAAGAAACGATAGACTCCTTACTGGAATCTAGATGTATCTCGACCACCATCCATGAATAATTAATATTTACTTTTTTTGTGTACTTCTAGTTGTAGTTCCTTTTGATGCTGGTCGTCGTCTATTAGGAATCAAAAAAGGTTCAGGATCATCACTTAAATCAAGAAAGTCATCAACTTCAGCTGCTAATCTTGAAGACGTTGCTGGACCAAATGAAACAACTTCAACTTGTTTCCCTGTACTTTTTTGCAAATATTCAACAAGTGGAAGATAATCCCCGTCTCCTGATACTAATACAACAGCATCAAGTGTCGGAGCAAGTCGAATTGCATCAACAGCTAAACCAACATCCCAATCAGCTTTCTTATTTCCACCATGATAAATCTGTAAATCTTTTTCTCGAGTTTCAATACCAAGATTATAAAGTGCTTCGAAAAAAGGTTGCTCTTCTTGTGATTCTGTGCGAACAACATACGCAATAGCACGAATAAGTTTACGTCCGGCAACAGCCTCTTTTACAATGTTTCCAAAATCAACTTTCTTACCATACAAATTTTTTGCACTATAATACAAATTTTGCACATCAATAAACACCCCGACACGTTGGTCGGGGTGTTTAAGAGGATTTGGTTTACTTTTTAGTTGCTTTTTCATCAGTTTTCTTAGTAGCAGATGAAGATTTCTTTGCAACAGCTTCAGCTTTTTTCAATAATACTTTTGCTGCCTTTAACTTCAATACCTTTACAAGTGCTTCGTATGAAGTAACATTTTCTTTTTTCAAATATCGTAGGAGTCTACGTCGTTGTCCAACTTTTCGGAGCAATCCTCGTCGTGAAGAATGATCTTTTGGATGAACCTTCAAATGACTTGAAAGCTCGTCAATCTCAGCGGTCAAAATAGCAATTTGAACTTCACTTGACCCAGTGTCTCCCTCATGGAGTTGGTACTTTTTAATGACGCTTTGTTTCTTTTTCTTAGATAACATATATATGCGTGTCTGTTACTAGGCCAATAGCGTGCATATCTACTATGGTCTAGTCCTTAATAAGATAAGGAGGATAATTAAATACAAAGGCAGTATAGGCTAAATTAGTCACATTGTCAAGACAAAGACACAAAAAAAGGGCTTAACAAAGCAAAAAACCCAGGGTTTCCTGGGTTTTTTCACACTACCTTATAAAGATATTACTTCGTTCTTGCATTTTCAAGTGTATAAGGTTCCCCATCTTCATACACTTCAGAAGAATCTACTTGAGTGATCCGATCTATTCGATATCCAGCTGCTTCAATAATTTCTACTGAATCAACTCGCCGTTTTTTATCGTTATCAAGCTTATATACAGTAGAATCACCTTCATACTTAAAAAATGTACCATCAAGTCTCGTATCTTCAATAGCACTACCTTCTTCATACTTATCAATAAAGGCATTAGACACATCTTCAATCCATTCCCACATAAATCCGAGTGTTTCGAATATAATAGGACTAGAAAAAGCATGTCGAGATCCACCAAAGAGTAAGAATACTTGAGGATCAGTAATAGTTTTTACTACAGAACCACTTTGAGCAACATGTCGTGGCCCCCATGGCATAAAACTGATCGCATCGTCAGAAATAGTATCAAGCATTTCGTTTGATGCAATAATGATATCTCCCCAGCTTACAAAATAGCTAAAAAAGATTGCGGGACCTCTAAATGGTCGCTTAGTACACTCATCCGTCACATAATATACAGCAGCAGAATCAAGGGTCTTATATGCCGCTCCTTTTGTAAGAGCACAGGCAGCCTCCACAATCTCCTCTACCTGTTCAAATGCTTGTCCAGTTAAAGTAATTGTTCGAAAAAGCGTAATTGTACCACCTTGTTCAGATCGAGCCTTTACATACACTGTTTTCACTCCATTTCCTTCAGTAAGAATCCACGGACTAGAACTCACATAAGCATCAAACGATGCATCAAATGCAGGACTATGAGACATCGCAAGAAGTGTCGCATTTTCAAGATGGAATGTAAGTACCACATCTCGTGAAACAGTACTTGTAGCGCCACCATTAATCAAGAATCCTTGATCTTGGTCAGCGATAACAGTAGGAGGACTTGCTCCAACAAAGGCACCGCCACCACTTGCACTTCCAGAAGAAGAAGATCCTCCACTAGATCCAGCTGCCGCAGGGGTATATGTCACAGAAAAATCAGTAAGGTGACTAACAAGACAAGTGATTTTATTATTCGTTGGATCAACGGTAAATCCACCTTCAGAAGGCACCCAATCACCAATTTTATCTGAATAATATTCACAACTAAGATCCTCTTCATTCACCCCAGCAGGTAAATCAGAAACAAGTTCAGAGTAATCAAACTCAAGTTCAGCATTACCATTTAATTCAGTAATAGCAGCATCCCCAGTAGCAGATACTTTAAATACCGCATTTCCAAGCACATCTTTTCCTTCAGCATCAGCTGCCGTAAACGTCTTTTCAAATTTAAGTGTAACATCCCCAGATCCTGTTTGAAGTACCCCAGAACCAAAGGTTGCCTTAATACCAGTACTTCCTCCATCATTAATAGTTCCTCCAGTGTTCCCGGCAACAATTCCAGTAGAAGACGTTGGATCTTTCGTTGCATCAGCTGTAAGGGTAGCATCGTTTCCAGTGGCCCCAGAAGCAATTGTACCAATTGTTTTTTCTGTATGCCGTGGAGCAATAGCTTTTACTTGCCAATTACCACTTGTTACGGGCAATTCATAAGAACCATCAGCCTTAACAGGTGTCTTCACAACATTTCCATTATCATTTATTCCCCACACAAATCCATCATCAACCGTACCGCCTTCAGAGCTATAAAGGGTACCGGTAATCTGTTCAGCAGCAGCACTAAGTGCAGGTTGATCGGGGTCAGCTCCGCCAAAATCGTATCCTGTAGTACTGGCACTAAACGTTCCTGCCGTTGCCGCTTGTCCTGGAACATACCCAGCAATTGCAGCACCAATGGTATACGTTCCAGCTTTAACCTTCATCGTATAATTTCCAAGTGAATCAGTTGTAGCCGAACGAATAACATCAGCACCACTATCTACTTCTTGCTTAAAATTAACAAGTGCTCCAGTAATAGCATTATCACTAGCATCTTTAATGGTTCCAGTCACCGTAATAAAATCTATACCAGATAAATCAAGAACAGCAGTCGCACCAGCAACAATAGTTCCACTAAAGTCACCAAAGCCAAAGACATCAACAAAATAATCGTATGTTTCACCACTTTCAACGCTAATAACGACATCACTTTCTAACCCATTTTGTTGTTTTACAATCTTTTTAGATCCATCAGTTGCATTACCAAGATGAATCATGGCATCCATACCACTCGCACCACCTGTAAATTGGAATGTCGCATTTGCGGCAGTAACACTAATATTTTGAGTCACATCAGATGTCACAATAGCCTTTGTTGCAGCAAGTTCTCCATAATCAGGGTGCCATGTCCCTACGCGTACTGTTTTATTCTGTGGTACTTTAATTGAATAATTTCCATTACTGTCAGCTGAAGAAAATTTATGAAAACCAAGAGAGACTGGACCATCACTCCATTCTTCAACAAACACCGGTACACCAGCAAGTGAAGTCCCGTCAACACTCACTTTTCCACTTAATGTCTGACACGTTGCCGCTGTTGGACTAATATTTTGATTTGTCTTATCTGCACCACTTACTGTTACCGATTTACTATAACTTGTAGAACAACTTCCTGATGAATCAGCAGGACCAAGAAGTACCCGACACGTAAAGACACCGTCGTCCACAAAAGCAGTATAACTTCCTCCATTACTTGTTCGAGCAATGGTAGTGTTTCCATTTGCATCAGAACAAGAAACTTCAGCACCGTTTACTCCATTTCCATCACTATCAAGAACTTTTCCAGAAATATAATAAGCTGGTTTTTTAATTTTTATAACAAGTGGATTTGCTTCACTGATCTTTTGTCCTAAGAAATACAAATCCGTACCACTTGATCCATCATCTCGTAATTCTATTTGGAAATTTTTCTCACCAACACCACTTTTTTCTGCTTTAAGTCCATATGAACCATATGAAGAAACAGACAAACTAAAGGCACCAGCAGTATCAGTATCTGTACGAACAGACACTCCTTTACCAATAAGACTCACTTCAATATCTTGAAGAACATTTCCATTATCATCTTGCAATACTCCACTTACCGTTCGGTTAGCTGTTCCAAATGTAAATAATGCAGCATTAGTAGCTCCCACGCTATAAGAAACTCCTTCAGGTAAATCAAATGCAGCAGCAATCTCAGGAGAAGTTCCAATGCCGCTTACTGTAAACGCTGCATGCCCAGGAGAAATTCCCGGAAGCTGTGCTGAATTATGATCATCAGACGATGTATGACTTCGAGCAGCTTCAACACCTACAAACCATGTCCCATTTGCAGGAAGACGTATTATCGTGTTAGACGGACTAGACACCGTATTTCCAGGAGTAAACGTTCTAACAACAAATCTTCCCGGACCACCGGCAACAACATCTACATCTTGTGTACCAAAATCAACACCACTAAGAGAAACATCAAGTGAAGCACAAGTGGCAGCACTACAAGCACTAAGCAATACATCCGTTGTCCTTACTTCTCCACCAAATACACAAATGGGTTCATGTTTATCTGATCCTAAATAATCATTAGCATCATCAAGAGTAACAAGTGGTTCTGTTCCAAAAAAGTAACACCCATCCTGAAGACCAAAGTACTGCATCGTCCCCGTAGTGACACCATTCACCTCGGTAATCACTCCATTAGCTAAAGTCAATGTCTTATTTAAAGATCCTGATGGCCCACCTCCATACAGAAATACAGATCCATCAGCTCCAATCGTTGGACTTGATGTACTACTTCCAGCAACAACATTCACCACAACACTATTAGACCCCGCACTAAACACAGGGTACGGCATTGTTTCTTTACTTAAAATAGTTGTACCACCACGAATAACTTCAATATCTACCTGATACCCATTATCAAAAGATTTTGGAATGACAGGATTTATAACATTTATCAAATCAACACCAAAAGTACTACTCGCAGACGGAGCAGTTAACATATGAAGCGTATAGCTTAATGTCCGATTAGAAGCATCAAGAACTTCGGTACTTGTTACCGTTCCACTTCCTTCGACCATATTACTGAAAAAAGGTGAATTCACATTTTGCATCGTCTGACCAGAAGTAAGCGTTGTCCCTCGAGGAAAAACAAGTTCTAGTACATCATTATCTTGGAGCACAATGCCTGGATTTATCCGAATATGAAATTCTCCAGAATCTTGACCTGCGGTTGGATTATCAGGCCACGCCATATTTGTTTGTCCAAATGCCAATTGTTCTCCAGTAAATTCTCCAAACCCTTCTGGTTTAAATTCTCCACCACCAATCTGCCCACCATCACCAAAATGATCACTTCGCGGAGGACCAAACATTCCTCCATCATCACTAAACCCAAATGTTTCATGACTATTTTCAATAGTTCCATACTTAAAGCCAGACGTAACGGAATTATCAGATAAATCAACAACATTTTCAATAAGAATAGAAAAATTTTCACCAGCAGTAAGACTTAATCCTTCCATAGTAAGAGTATTATTATGCCCATCATACGACATACCCGTACTTGTAACAACAGCATCAGCTGATTGAGAGGTCGAAGTTACTGTAACGTTATTATGATTCAATACACTCCCTGCAAAATTATCCCCAGTCCTGTTATCTTCGTTCATTGCTTCATCAAATTCAATAAAACAAGTATAATCATCACAACGAAATTTCTGAACACTTGGCACAGCAGTATCGGCTCCACCAGTGGTATATACAAATGATTGAGCTGAAGAAAGTGCATTTCCTGACAGATCTTGCACCCCGGTACCAAAGGTAACGGTATATACTGTATTTGGAGCTAGAACATCGTTCCCTCTCACAAAAACAGCATTCTGCCCTGGATCATATCCAACATCAATTGCAACAGGATTCGAACCACGCTTTAATGTAATATTTGAGCTACTAATCGTTGATACACTAAGCGGTTCAAGAAAGCCAAACTCAAATACATTATTCACAGAAACTCCAGTAGCCCCACTTGTAAGCTCAGGATAAATTGTTGGAGGAGTAGTATCAGCACTTCCTCCAACGGAAAATGTATTACGAAAAGCAATCTGAGCAGTTTGATCTGGGCGACGCATAGTAATATTGTCAATCGTAGCAACAGCTCCAAGCACACGCACTTCATATTCTCCGTCAGTTAGATTAGATGCGGGATCTAAAGTAACCGTTTTCCCAGTATTATTATCAAGCGAGACACTTGATAAAGACATTTCAGCATCCGTCCCAACGTTAACTAAAGTAAAATTTGTAGTATTAACCGTTGCTGAACTTAATGGATCATTAAACTCAAGAAGTATATTCGTATTAGGCCCAACTGTTTCACCAGGAGCAGGAAGCATAGATCGTACAAATGGAGGCAACAACCCACCATCACCAAATGTAAAACCATCATCATCAAAATTAATAGAGCCCGCATTCGTTGTAAAACTAATCTCATGCCCTCCACCTTGACGATTTCCTAATATATTTTGTCCATTTTGAGCAGTAACACCAGAGGTCATCACAAGTGTATAAAAAGTACTTGTAGTAAGATCCAATGTCGGGTCAAATAAAATAACATTTTGATCTTCACTAAAAAGAGAAGAACAGCCTGGAGCATTATCATCTGCACAAAAAATAACTGAACCAGCAACTTTTGTAGTCCCGTCATCAGTTGTTAAATATACTGAATCCGTAGCGTCTGTCGGATTAAAATCATCAACAGTTGTAGAATTAAGTCCTTGGCTAAATCCTACACGAATAGAATCATCCACTTTTACATTTGATGCATTTTCTCGTGGTCCAGAAAAAACAACAATAGGTTGTCCTCCCTCACCATCTTCACCAAAAAATCCACAAAAGCCACCACTCAATGTAAGATCAAGATTTGTTTTATCTAAACCTCCAAAAACCTCAAAACGAGCATTTTTACAATAACCTTCTGCAGAAGCAACAATATCAACCGCAGAATTAATTGGAATACCCTCTAACAAGTACGTACCTAAAATAAAATCAGTACTCGTAGCAGGAAGCGCATACCCTCCTGCAAATACTCTTGCCAAAATAGGATAAGACACACCATCAGCGATGTTATCTACCGTTCCAGAGGCATTTAAAACACCCGCGTTTTGAGTGGTTACAACAAACGGAGTAGCTTCACATTCTCCTTGAGTGCTTGCACTTTCACTAGCACAAAAATACGTAGTATTCCCTGCTTTATCTCTTGCAGAAAGAAAATATTCAAATGTATTATCCGCATTTCCTACTATCGAAGGAGGAATCTCAAGAAGAAACAATGATCCATAATCTTGAATTGCACTACTTGTTACCGCACTAGAAGACACATCTGAACCATAATGAACCAAGAAATTATCAGAACCTCCATCAGTCGTAGTGGCAAAATTAGCATAAGTTACTTGATCATCAAATACAAAAGCATATAAAGTCCCGGTAGTATTTGCAAATGCGGTATGTACACTCAAATGTTCAATAAAAGGAGCATCCGTATCAGAAGGAGCATCAGAAGTTAATAAAAATGGAGAAGAAGATGCAAGAGTTGGCTCAGTTGAAGACGTGTATACCCAAGCAGTGTAAAATGACGTAGTTGTAAAAGGGAATAACGTGCTATCAACATCAGCAAAATCGGGTAATGTAAAAGAAGATTGAGAATATTGGTGAGTAAAACCTACATCAAAACAAGTAAAAAGCATACAACCATCTACAAAAATGGTGCTTGTACTCAAAACAGGTACTTGATCATCAGGCGTAAGGAAAAAATGAAGAGATTCAAAACCAGCAGGTTCAGCTCCTGGAGTCCAACTCATGCTAATATCTCGCCCATCAAGACCAAAACCCGTAGTATCACTATCAGAGGCAGTAACACCACTTACGTTTGCACTTACAAAGCTATGAGAAAATAAAGAAAGATATCCTCCGACAAGGATAGCTACAATACAAAGAAGAGAAGTATAAATAAACTTTTGTTGAACAAAATGTTGTTTAATTCGTTCTGGCATAAAAATATATATTTAGTAGAAATTTGATGTCTAACTACGTACCGACCGAACCATGTTCACACATGAGGGCGCACTATATACACCAAATATAAATAAAAAAAACGACAATTAAAAACAGTCGTTTAGAAAAACCACACACGACAAACAGTGTGTTGTACAAAAACATTGCGTATTCACAAAAAATAAAAGTGAAACAACAAAATAAATAGACAACTACAGTATAACACAACACCAACAAAAAAAGCAGTACAATGTACTACTTTTCCACAAAAAATAAAGGACTCGCTGTAAATGCAACGGCAAGAGCGTCAGCCGCATCGTCAGGTGAAGGAATTACTTTCAAATGTAAACAATGTTTCACCATCTCTTGCACCTGTCTTTTTGATGCACGACCATATCCAGTCATTGATTGTTTCACCTGAGAAGGTGTAACGGTTTTAGAAGGTATATTTGCTTGATGAAGGGCAAGTAATATGACCCCACGTGCATGAGCCACTTGAATACCTGTCGTAACATTTTTTGCAAAAAATAATTCTTCAATTGCTGCAACTTCTGGTGAATATGTAGAGATAAGCCCTTCAAGCGCCACAAAAATATCAGATAGTCTTTGAGAAAAAGACACCTTTGGTGATGTTTCAATACATCCGTGAGCAATGTAAGTAATATCTCCTCGAAATTTTTCAACAATGCCCCACCCTACTCGTCCATACCCAGGATCAACCCCTAAAATACGTAATGGCATTGCCATATTAAGCTTCATTAGTATGCACCGCTTTTACATCATCAAGTACGTCAAGTGCATCATAAAGAGATTCTACCTTAGCAGAAGTAGCTTCATCACAAGAAACAGTCTCTTTTGCTATCCATTCCATACCACTTTCGTCAGGTTCAATAAAGACAGTCTTAAGCACACCAAGCACAGTCTGAAACTGAGAAGTCTCTACATATACTTCAACACCAAACGGACCCATCTTAATATCCTTCGCTCCAGCGTCAATAAATGCAAGTTCAACATCATCCCAACTACTAAGCCCATCGATAAGTTCTTTTCTTACACGAATAACACCTAATCGATCAAATTGCCATTGCACACTCCCATTTGCACCAAGAGAACCACCGTACTTTGAAAAAGCATGTTTTACTTCAGAAACAGTCCGATTCTTATTATCACTCACCGTTTCAACCAAAAAGGCAACACCACTAGGGCCAAACCCTTCATAGAGTGCTTCTGTTAACATCGCCCCATCTTTTAACTCACCAGTTCCTCGTTTAATCGCACGAGTAATATTATCTTTTGGCAAATTACCCACTTTTCCTTTTTGTACAGCAAGTCGCAAAGAAAAATTCATATCAATGTCTCCTCCTCCTTGCTGAGCAGCTAAAGTAATGGCACGAGACAATTTCGTAAATAAATTTCCCCTTGCCTTATCATTTTTTCCTTTTTTATGTTGAATTTTAGACCATTTGCTGTGTCCACTCATAAAATAAATATCAATAACTATTAGCAAAACTACTGTAACGTGTTTTTTACATTTCTGCAATAATAAAACCCCCATAACGGGGGTTTTATCGACGAAACAAAAAGGATTATTTTTCTTCCTTAAACCCAGTTCCAACAGGGATAAGTCGTCCAATAATAACATTTTCTTTAAGTCCTTCAAGATAATCAATTTTTCCAGTAACAGCAGCATTAATAAGTACACGTGCTGTTTCTTGAAATGATGCAGCAGACAACAAACTTTGTGTTGAAAGAGATACTTTACTAATTCCTAAGAACAATTCTCTTGCTTGTGCAACTTTCTTCTTTTCTTTTTTCGCTTGTGCATTCGCTATTAAAAATTGTGCTTTTTCTACTGTTTCACCAGGTAATAGATCAGTATCTCCTGGATCTTCTACATACATTCTACTAAACATTTGCTTAATGATAATTTCAATATGCTTATCATTTAAGCGCTGTCCTTGTCCAGCATAAATTGCTTGAATTTCTCGCAAAATATATCGTTGTACAGCATCTCGTCCACGAAGAGTAAAGAGTTCTTGTAGATGAAGGCTTCCTTCTGTGAGCTGTGCTCCTTTTTCTACCATGTCTCCATTTTTCACCCAAAGCTTATAACCAATTGGCGAAATATATTCTTTGTTATGTTTTCCTTCATACGAAAGAATAAGTTTCTTTCCATCAATACGGATAGCTCCTTTATATGGTGCAGTAATTTCTTCTCCAGAAGATCCACGTACAAGCAAGATCTGACCTTTTTTCACAGTTTGTCCTTCTTCAACTTGAACATCATCAACCTTTCGAATCTTAAATTCTTCTTCATCAATCCCTTCAAAATGAACTTTTACAATCTTTTGACCACGCCGTCCTTCAAACACCTTTCTTCCACTCGGACTCGTAATAATCTTTCCGTCAGCGTCTTCAATTTCAATTGTTCCAGCAACTTCAGACAAAATTGCCTTTCGTTTTGGATTACGTGCCTCAAACAATTCTTCAACACGAGGAAGACCTTGTGTAATATCAGCCCCCGCAACTCCTCCAGTATGGAAGGTTCTCATCGTAAGCTGTGTTCCAGGTTCTCCAATAGATTGTGCGGCAATAATTCCCGCAGCAACACCTGTTTTTGAAACCTTATTATGACTTAAGTCATATCCATAACATTTTACACATACTCCCTTAGGAAGTTTACACTGAAGCACGCTTCGCACATGGACAGCATCAAGTTCAACACCATCAAGCTGACGAACGATCTCTTCAGTAACCACTTCTCCAGCCTTAAGGTATACCTTATTTCCAACTTTAATCTCTTCAAGAACAAACCGACCAAGTACACGTTCAACTAATGTTTGTCCCATTTCTTGTGATTGCTCCTTAGTAAATATTTCACCTTCTTTATCTCCACATTCTTTAGTAATAACAACCACATCTTGTGCAACATCAACAAGTCGACGAGTAAGATACCCCGCATTCGCAGTACGAAGCGCTGTATCAGCTAATCCTTTACGTGTTCCATGACTTGAAATGAAAAATTCAAGTACATCAAACCCTTCTTTAAAACTTCCTTTTACCGGCAACTCAATAATGTCTCCACTCGGATTGGCTACCAGTCCTTTCATGGCAATCGCCTGACCAAGTTGTCCTCTACTACCACGAGCACCTGAGTCAATCATGGCAAACACTGCTCCATCTTGTTCAAGTGCCCCCGTCATTTGGTCCATGACTTGATCTTTAATATTTGTCCACGTTTCAATGACTTTGGCATGTCGCTCTGAATCGGTAAGCAATCCTTGATCATATTGATCTTGAATACGAGTTGCTTGTTCATCTCCATCAGCCAAAATAGCTTTCTTTTCTGGAATATGTGGATAATCAGACATACTTAATGAGTATCCTGATTTTGTTGCATACTTATATCCTAAGTTCTTCATCACATCAAGTACACCAGCAGCAACTTCTACTCCACAAAATTCAAGTAACAATTGAATAATAGCCCCAAGATCTTTTTTCGTGATGGCTTTATTATAGTAAACAATCGAATCAGGTAAAATGTCATTAAAGAGAATTCTTCCAACTGATGTTTCAATAATTGGTCCAACACCTTCTTCAAATTTAGATAGATCAGAAAATCGTACTTTTATACGCTCACGAAGACTAATGTTACGACTCTTATACGCAAATTGTGCTTCTGTTACGTTAGAAAATATTCTTGTTACTTCTTTAGTATCAGCTTCAGCATATTGCGTCATATAATAACACCCAAGTACAATATCTTGTTGTGGTGTTTTTACAGGTGCTCCAGTAGCAGGTTTTAACAAATTCTTTTCAGCAGCAATCAAATTTTCAGCTTCCCATTTTGCTTGTTCAGAAAGTGGTACGTGAACTGCCATTTGATCTCCATCAAAATCGGCATTAAAACCAGAACAAGATAATGGATGCAACTGAATCGCTTTTCCTTCAACAAGTACAGGACGATACGCTTGAATACCAAGTCTATGAAGTGTTGGTGCACGATTCAATAATACACGAGTGTCTTTAATCACGTATTCTAAAATATCCCACACTTCTGACGCGTTACTTTCAATAAATCGTGACGCACTTCGGACATTATGTGCTAACTCTCGTTTAATAATTTGCGCCATCACAAACGGCTTAAAGATTTCAAGAGCCATCTTCTTTGGAAGACCACATTCATGAATTTTAAGACCAGGCCCAACAACAATAACTGATCGAGCAGAGTAATCAACACGTTTTCCAAGCAAGTTTTGTCGGAACCGTCCTTGTTTTCCTTTCAAAATATCAGCAAGTGATCGAAGTTGTCGTTTTTGTCCAGTTGAAGAACGGACTGTTTTCGCGGCTCTAGCATTATTATCAAACAATGCATCACAAGCTTCTTGAAGCATTCTCTTTTCATTTCGACAAATAACTTCTGGCGCGTTCAATTCAATTAATCGTTTTAACCGATTATTTCTGTTGATGACACGACGATACAAATCATTTAAATCACTCGTTGCAAATCGTCCACCATCAAGCGCTACCATTGGTCGAAGGTCTGGTGGGATGACAGGAATATTTTTCATGACCATCCACGCTGGATCAATGTCATTGTTTTGTAAATTCTTTAATAATTTTGCACGATTCACAAGCTTATCACGCCGTGCACCTTTTGTTTTTAAAATATCTGTTTGAATACGTTCAATGGTCTTTGTAAGATCAAGCTTATCAAGCAAAAATCGAATCGCTTCAGCTCCAATACTTGCTTCAAACAAATGACCGTATCGTAAAGATAATTCTTGATATCTGTTTTCAGAGATAATAGAAAAAAGTGAAATGTCTTTAAGTTCTTGTTCTGC
Source organism: Candidatus Magasanikiibacteriota bacterium (assembly GCA_018651085.1). GTDB lineage: Bacteria > Patescibacteriota > Patescibacteriia > Magasanikbacterales > UBA922 > JABIEQ01. The sequence goes on along the minus strand of JABIEQ010000010.1, from coordinate 60,263 downwards.
CGTTGAAAAATCTTCATCAAGCGATTCAAGTGACGCATCCCGATCAACAGAAATTTCTTCAATAACACTCTTTGTTTGTCCACTTTCTTTTGCCGCAGCAATCTTTTGCTTATATTGATTTTCAAGTTGTTTTTTCTTTGAGGTATATTCTTGCTTAAGCATAACTTTCGTTTGCTCAACAGTATCTACATCAACTTTCGTAATAATAAACGATGCAAAGTAAACCACCTTTTCCATATTTTGGACAGACATATCAAGCACAAGTCCCATTTTTGAAGGAATTGATCGCAAAAACCAAATATGTGTTACAGGTGACGCAAGCTCAATGTGTCCCATACGTTCACGTCGAACAAGTGAGTGTGTTACCTCTACTCCACATTTATCACACACAATACCTTTATATCGAATTTTCTTATACTTTCCACAATAACATTCCCAATCTTTTGTCGGTCCAAAAATTTCTTCCGCAAACAATCCAGTCTTTTCTGGTTTTTGTGTTCGATAATTAATCGTTTCTGGTTTTCTAATTTCTCCATGTGACCATGCACGAATCTTTTCAGGCGAAGCAAGACGGATACGTAACGCGTCAAAGGCAATTGAATGAAGGGTGTCTCGTGACATACAAATAATATTATTCGTTGAGTGAAGTATTATGCTTTCGCTGCTTTCGTCTTTTCGTCATCAGTCGACCGCTGACGAGACCGCACTTGATCGAGCGGCACGTATTCTTCATTTTCCATTTCCTTAAGAAGTTCAACATCAAGCCCAAGTCCTTTCATCTCACGAACAAGCACATTAAATGACTCAGGAAGGTTAACCTTCGTAATTGGATCTCCTTTAATAATAGATTCATATGCTTTTGATCGTCCTGGCACATCATCAGATTTAATCGTAAGCATTTCTTGAAGTGAGTACGCTGCACCATAAGCTTCAAGTGCCCAAACTTCCATCTCTCCGAACCGTTGTCCACCAAACTGTGCTTTTCCTCCGAGTGGTTGTTGGGTAATCAAACTGTACGGCCCAATTGACCGTTGGTGCATCTTATCTTCAATCATGTGGTTAAGTTTCAACATGTAGTTGTATCCAACCGTTGTTCTATGATCAAACGCTTCTCCAGTTTTTCCATCGTACAGTTGAAGTTGCCCATCAACCGGATATCCTGCTTTTTCAAGTTCACCATGAATTTGTTCTTCAGTAATTCCGTTAAGAATTGGAGACGCTGCTTTATACCCAAGGGCATTTGCGGCAAGACCCAAATGGGTTTCCAAAAGCTGCCCAAGGTTCATACGAGAAATAACACCAACCGGCGTCAAAATAATATCAACAGGTGTTCCATCTTCTAAAAATGGCATATCTTCTGCTGGCACAATCCGAGAAATAACTCCTTTATTTCCATGCCGACCAGCCATTTTATCTCCCACTTGAAGTTTTCTCATGTCAGCAACAGTCACTTGTACTTTTTTCACAACACCCGGTTGCAATCGGTCACCTTCTTCAGCAGAAAATACACGAACATCAGTTACTTTCCCATGTTCACCATGTTCTAAGTATAGTGATGAATCACGAACATCTCGTGCTTTTTCTCCAAAGATAGCTCGCAAGAGTCGTTCTTCAGCACTCAATTCAGTTTCTCCTTTAGGAGTAATTTTTCCAACCAAGATATCTCCTGATTGTACTTCAGCTCCAATACGAACAACTCCTTCTGAATCAAGATTTTTTAATTTTTCTTCACTAACGTTTGGAATATCACTCGTCACAACTTCCGGTCCAAGTTTTGTATCACGAACATCGTTTGCATAGTTTTCAATATGCACTGAAGTAAACTTATCAGATTGAACAAGTCGTTCAGAGACAATAATCGCATCTTCATAGTTAAATCCATTCCAAATCATGTATGCAACTAACACATTTTGCCCCAAAGCAAGTTCACCTTGTTCTGTTGCCGGTCCATCACAAAGTGGTTGTCCTTTTTTCACTTTATCTCCCAAATTCACCATTGGACGTTGGTTAATGCTACTTGAAGCATTTGACCGAACAAACTTATTGAGTGAATGTACAATTGGCTGTCCTTTTTTCGGTGTAAGCTCAATCATCGTCGCATCAACAGCAGTAATTTCTCCATCAGCTTGTGCTAAAATCACATGCCCACTGTTTTCTGCAGCAATCTTTTCAACACCAGTTCCAACAATCGGTGAATCTGGTTTAATACAAGGTACAGCTTGGCGTTGCATGTTCGTTCCCATCAATGCACGCGTCGCATCATCATGCTCCAAAAATGGAATAAGACTCGTTGCAATACTTAAAATTTGATTCGTAACAACATCAAGGTAATCAATCTTATCAACATCAACAGCACCTGGTTTTCCAAACAATCGCGCAGGTACTCGCCCTTCTTTTAAAAACCCTTTTTCATCAACCGGTGTTTTTGCACTTGCTGTAATTACTTTTTCTTCTTGAAAAGAGTTTATGTATACAATCTCATTTGTTACCCGAGCTTTTACAGCAACGGTAGTAACATCTTTTTTTGTTGCAAGTTTTTTTGCAATAGCAGCCGTAATTTCTTCACCTGCTTTTACAACACCTTTAATATCTTCTCTTGCAACTTCACCTTCAGTAAACCGTGCTTCATTTGGTACATCATGAATAACACGTCTATACGGTGTTTCTAAAAATCCAAAATGATTAATACGAGCGTAACTTGCAAGATGACCAACAAGACCAATATTTGGTCCTTCTGGCGTTGCAATCGGACAAATACGACCGTAATGAGTCGTATGTACATCACGAACTTCAAACCCAGCTCTATCACGTGAAAGTCCACCTGGCCCTAACGCACTAATACGACGCTTATGCTCAAGTTCAGCTAATGGGTTTACTTGGTCCATGAACTGAGAAAGCTGTGAACTCATGAAAAATTCTCGAATTGATCCAATCACTGGTCGTGCATTAATAAGCTTGTTTGGGCTAATGCCCTCAAGCTCATATGTACTCATTCTATCTTTTACAATTCGTTCCATTCGCGCTAAACCAATACGGAATCGATTCTGTACAAGCTCTCCAACAGCACGCACACGTCGATTTCCAAGATGATCAATATCATCAGGTGGTTCTTGTGATACATTCAATCGAACAACTTCTTTTAGTACAAGCAATAACTTTTCTGGAGACAACACCCGTTGTTCCTTTTTTTCAAATTCTTCTTCAGAAAGATTAAGATTAAATTTCGTACTAAACTTATATACTCCAACACGATCAAGATCATACCGATCAAAATTGAAAAACATTGAATGGATTAATCCTTTCGCATTATCAGCCGTTGCAAGATCACCTGGTCGGATACGTTTATATACTTCAATAAATCCTTCATCTTCACTTGTCGCAACATCCTTTTTAATCGTATTTTCAATATAGTCAATATTTGAATGAGTATTAACATCACCAAATAGTTTTATAATCTCTTCATTTTCTCCAAATCCAAATGCACGAAGAAGTGATGTTGCCGCAACTTTTCGTTTTCGATCAACCTTCACCCAAAGGACATTATTTGCATCAGTTTCAATTTCAATCCACGCTCCTCTATTTGGAATAATTTTTGCACCATAATATCGTCGTCCTCGTGTCATTGATGCAGTAAAAAATGCACCAGCACTACGAATAAGCTGAGAAACCACAACTCGTTCAATTCCATTAACAATAAACGTTCCACGTTCCGTCATAAGTGGAATGTCTCCGAGATAAATTTCTTGTGTAGTTTCTTCGTTTGTACGTTTATTTACTAATCGTACTTTTGCACGAAGTGCTGCCTCATACGAAATATTCTTTTCTCGACAAGCCACTTCATCAAATTTTGCTTCATCAATAAAGTAATCATCAAAATATAATTCTAGATCACGACCAGTAAAATCAGTGATAGGAGAAATCTCATCAAAGAGTTCTCGTATACCACGTTCAAAAAACCAACGATATGAGGTTTTTTGTAACTCAATCAAATCAGGATCTGCAACATCCCCACGAATGTCAGTAAAAAACTTACGCTCCTTAGTGGTCAACGGTTGACGGGTATATCGTGACATAGGGTAAAACACAAGGAATTAAGAACAAAAGAAAAAAGAAACGACGTATCTATGTAAAGACATCATCTCGTGCATCTCTTGTTAAAAAGAACTACAGACAGCAAAAAATCCAGCTTAATAGCCGTTTGTATGAGAAACTAGTTGTACTGACTCAATAAAAGGCGCATGGAATATAATGCCAAACGCGCACCAAGGAGTCACTCACTACGACACTATACACTATATATAGTAAAGCAGTTGCCATTACAGACACGTAGCCGGAACAGAAGAAAAAGGCGCACAATAAAATAAACGGTGCAAATAGTTACTCTTCTCACTATCTTTAATAGAAGTAACGAAAAGAGGGACTACTTTTGAATGGGCTTATTATAGGGGAAAACGAAAAAAATGTCAAATAGATCAGGTGGATAGAACTTTGTCAAGAAAAAATGTCAATTTAAGCTACATTAAGCAAAAAATGGCATTTATGCCTGACGATTTATAAAATTATCCACAAAATGTCCACTTATAAAGAGATATATACACCTATATATAGAGGGAACCCATCCCGAATTCCCTTTATACCTATATATATGGTAAAATATGCCTATTATATCTATGGGACGAAAAAAACAAGAAGAATACATTGACCCTCCCCTTTCTCGCGGCATCATAGCCGTGATTCTTGTCATTACAGCAATTATCATTACATTAAGTTTCTTTAATGCCGCAGGAACACTCGGACAAATCATCAATGAGTGGATATTAAGCTCACTATTTGGACACATCCGCTATACGGTTCCTCCTATTATTTTAATCCTTGCCTGGTTCCAGATAAAAGATAACGAATACGATTATCGATCAACACATATATTAGGAGCCATTCTATTTTTCTTTTCTGTTGCGAGCTTCTTTCATCTTTCTTTTCCAGTTGATGACATGTGGAAACAAGCATTAAACGGTAATGGTGGTGGATTTAGTGGTATGCTCGCATGGCCTTTAAAAACATATGTAGGAACAATAGGAAGTTTTGTTATCCTTATTGGTCTACTTCTTGTATCTATCTTTTTGATTTTTAATACCAGCGTTACCCATTTCATTTTATTTCACAAAAAACTTTTCGAAAAACTTGGCATTGTAGGAAAAGGTATAACAAAAGGCACAAACGTATTATTTGTAAAAAATGAAGACGAAGAAGAATACGAGGATGAAGATGACGAAGAACGATTTTCTTCTCGTAATATTGGGGAAGAAGAGGATGATAAATATGACGAAGACGAAGAGGATCACGAAGAAGAGCAAACACAACCAACTCCTGTACAAGTAAGACAAAACAAAGACAATACAGCACAAGACCCTTGGACAAAAAAACCTGTTATAAAAGAAATTCCAAAACTCACATTACTATCAAATAAAAAAGGGAAACCAACAAGTGGAGACATAAAAGTAAATGCAAAAATTATTAAAGATACTTTTAAAGAATTCCGCATTGATATTGTTGTTGAAGATGTTCGCGTTGGACCAACAGTGACACAATACGCAATTAAACCAGCAAAAGGAGTGAAAATATCAAAGATTACAGCACTTACAAATGATCTTGCATTAGCTCTTGCAGCACATCCAATTAGAATAGAAGCTCCAATTCCAGGAAAATCTTTAGTAGGAATTGAAGTGCCAAATGAAAAAAATGCACTCGTATCACTTCGAGAATTATTACAAAGTGAAAATCATGAAAAAAGATCACACAATCTTATGGTTGGTCTTGGAAAAGATGTCTCAGGAACCTCATGGTTTGGAGATTTACCACGCATGCCACATCTTCTTATTGCAGGAGCAACAGGATCAGGAAAAACAGTGTGCATGCATAGCATCATCATTAGTTTGCTCTACCAAAACACAGCAGAAACGCTTCGTATGATCATGGTTGATCCAAAACGAGTAGAACTAAGTGTATATAACGGCATTCCACATCTTATTGCACCTGTTATTACAAATACCAATAAAACAATCAATGCCTTAAAATGGACAATAGGTGAAATGGAACGACGGTTTGATGTCCTTGCAAAAGCAAAGTGTAGAGACATTACTTCATACAACACAAAAAACCCAGATACAAAACTCCCACACATTGTTTTCTTTATTGATGAGTTAGCTGACCTCATGGCAACAGCAGCAAACGATGTAGAAGCAGGCATTATTCGTATTGCACAACTAGCAAGAGCTGTAGGAATTCATCTTATCGTTGCAACGCAACGGCCAAGTGTTGATGTTATTACCGGACTCATGAAAGCAAATATTCCTGCCCGTATTGCTTTTTCTGTTGCATCACTGATAGATTCAAGAACAATTCTTGATTGTTCTGGTGCAGAAAAACTACTTGGAAGAGGAGACATGCTTCATCTCACAGCAGAGTTATCAAAACCCGTCCGTATTCAAGGGGCATTTGTAACAGAAGAAGAAGTAAAACGTGTTGTTAAGTACCTTAAAGGAAGTGGCCCTGTTGAGTATGACGAAACACTCTTTGGAGAAGAAGGAAAAAATACAGGGAAATTTGGAAATACCAATACTGACCAAGACAGTCTCTTTCATGATGCAAAAAAAGTTGTTATAGAAGCTGGAAAAGCCAGTGCCTCATTTCTACAAAGACGCCTTAGAGTAGGGTACGCAAGAGCAGCCCGTATTATGGATGAACTGGAAGAGGCTGGCATTATTAGCGAAGCGAATGGTGCAAAACCTCGAGACATTCTTGTGACAGGTTTAGAAGAGTCTGTTACAATAAATACACCAGCAATCGTACTAGAAGAAGATGCGTACGACGAAGAATAAGTGCTACTAAAAAGGGGGTATGTCGGAATTTCAAAAAAAACAATTACACAAAACAAAACGGGTTTGTTTGCGATTAAAGGAAATGCGACAAAAAGAGCATTTATCTCTTGAGACTATAGCAAGAAGAACAAAAATAAGTAAACGCCATCTTCTCGCATTAGAAGAATGTCGTTTTGATGATATTCCCTACGCAAAAATATACCAACGAAACTTTATAAAATCATACATAGAAGCAATTGGTGCTGATCCAACACCATACGTGGCTCAATTTGAAGAAGAAGAACAAAAACCAAAGCATACGCTTGAACCACAAGGAGTAAAAGAAGTACGAACTAATCATCTTCATCAATTACCAACACTACTTCGCTACAGCACAATACTTGGAGTAATTTTTATTTTTGTGCTTTACGTAGGACTTCAAGTCCACAATATTTTGACACCACCATTACTTACAATAAATACTCCACAAGACGGACTTATTACCAGTCAAAATACCGTAATTATAAACGGACAAACAGAAAAAAATATAGAAGTAGCCATTAATGGAACAAATATTAAACATAATAAAACGGGACAATTTGAAGAAGAGCTTACTCTTACACCTGGAGTAAACACACTTATTGTGACTGCAAAAAATAAACACGGAAAACAAACGCAAGAAGCACGATATGTTATTTTTAGAGAACGCCCAAACAGTCCAAATTAAACAAAAATAGGAATACACTCATAAAAACAAGATTTTATTTGACGGGTCTATAAAAAATGCAGTATCCTCCCAAAAGAAGTGTATCTTCTTTTTTTATTTTGTTACGTATTCATACCTCTTACCGTATAATATAAGGTATTATAACTAATCTATATATGAGTAAAAAATCAAACGAAGACAATTCAGGGAAACTAAAGGCCGCTCAGTCTGCAATTGAACAAATTAAACAACGATATGGAGAAGGAGCCATCATGAAGTTTGGTGAGGCACGTTCTATGGAGGTTGAAACGGTCCCTACAGGATCTATTTCTCTTGATATCGCTCTTGGGGTAAAAGGAGTACCTCGCGGCCGTGTAATCGAAATTTTTGGGCCAGAATCAAGCGGAAAAACAACACTCGCGCAACACATTATTGCTGAAGTACAAAAAAAAGGAGGAATCGCAGCTTTTATTGATGCTGAACACGCACTTGATCCAGACTATGCAAGAAAAATAGGAGTAGATGTAGATAATCTCCTTATTTCTCAACCAGACACAGGAGAACAAGCATTAGAAATTCTTGAAACACTTGTACGATCAAATGCCGTTGATGTTGTCGTAATTGATTCAGTGGCAGCACTTGTACCAAAGGCAGAAATAGAAGGAAATATGGGAGACGCACACATGGGTCTTCAGGCAAGACTCATGAGCCAAGCACTGAGAAAACTTACAGGGGTAGTAAGTAAAAGTAAAACAATTGTTATTTTCATTAATCAAACAAGACAAAAAATCGGTGTATTTTTTGGTAACCCCGAGACAACGTCTGGAGGAAAAGCTTTGAAATTCTATTCTTCTGTTCGTATTGAAATACGACGAGCAGCACAAATTAAACAAGGAGACAAAGTAATCGGAAATCGTGTAAAAATAAAAGTAGTAAAGAATAAAGTGGCAGCACCATTTAGAACCACTCAATTTGATATTATGTATAATGAAGGAATTTCCGTTGCAGGAGATCTCATTGATACAGGGATTGAACACAAAATTGTACACAAAAACGGAAACACTTATTCTTTTAAAGAAGAACGACTAGGTGTTGGGCGAGAAAAAGCAAAACAATTTTTAAAAGACAATCCAAAAATGATGAAAGTAATCAAAGCAAAAGTATGGGAAGCAATAGAAAGAGGTGCGGCACCTGAAGAAGAACAAAAAGAACCTGGTAAAAAAGAAATCATAACAAAATAAAAAAAGAGGCCATACATATGGCCTCTTTTTTATATCTCATATACATAAATAGCAGTATTCTCTTTTTGAGGTTTATCAACATGAATAGGTTTCCAAACAGCAATAGGAAATGCATAAGATAATACGCATGTACCAGGCCTAAGTTCTTGTCTTAACTTCTTAGCAACTTTACCTGAGAGTGTTTCAGGTAATCCATACACGTATACAACATCAGCAGAAGATACATCTATAAAAAAAAGATTACGCCATCTATACTTAACTCGATGTTTATATGGAAAAAACCACCGACGAAAAACACAAAACAAATATAAAGGAAAGGCTATTTCAATACCAATTGCTTGTACATCACAATTCTTTGCCACGGCAAAAACAACACGTCCATTTCCACACCCTAAATCATAAAAAACATCTCCATCTTTTAATTTAGCAAGATCTGATATGCGAGAAATATCTTCCTTATACGCAGGCACCCACGGTGCAAAGGTAACAGCACCAATAGCAATTGTAATAAGAAAAAATAAAATAATTCCAAAAAAAATAGCCATACCTACGTACCAAATATAGTATTACGAAACTTTTCAATGTCACCCGAATGTTGTTGCATCTGCATAACATCAATCATAAGTTCTTTTCCCCAAAAGTCACCTGAACTTACAAAAGATACAAATTCTTCAAACGACACAGGCTTAATAGTAATCCGTTCTCCAGACTCAAGTGCGGTGTCTTGTACCTTCCGACATCCTCGAGCGATATAAATATATACTTCCCATTCCATCTTTGAAATAGGCATATACGTTTTATATAACTCCCACTCGTCAGCCACCATACCCGTCTCTTCTAAAAATTCTCGTTTAATCCCTTCAAGAGGAGTTTCATTCGGTTCTTGTCGTCCCCCAAAAAAACTAATAAACGGATCTTTTAAAGGTTGTTCTTCATCAGACAATAAAATTGTATCCCCCATAACAGGGATAACCTGAAGCGTATTAGGACGCTTTAGCATTTCAAATGTAGCAAACGTTCCATCAAACTGTTCTTGCTCCCATTGATAAATATCAAAAATCTTTCCAGAGAACACCTTCTTCGCTTGCTTAGGCACCATCATACAATAAGTCTAGAAATAAAATCGCTCCACTTCGACCCCAGTATAATAGTAAGTTAAAAGATCTGTCCAACTAGCACCACCCTCGTCAGCACGGATAGCCGCATCTCGTTGGCTCATTCCAATGCCATGACCAAACAGTCGTTTTCCATCTCGCCTATCATAAGTTGCTTCAACTGGAACCAACCAAGGGGTATGTCGCCATCCCCAAACATCTCTTGCATTTTTAGTCATACCGTCCGTATTTCCATGGTATGGCGTAATAGCAGGATTATCATCATATGTCACAATATACCCTCGTGTTGCTTTAGACGCTTCAACAACGTGAGGACGAATCTTTTCACTCTCATACCCTAAATACAATTGATCATGTGTACTTCCTAAAACATCAAAGAAGGGGTATTTATCTTTAGAAAGATAAGCATATGTTCTCGCAGCAGTTAAAAGAGACTTTATATATTCAATTGGGGCAAAATCAGACGTTTCAGCAATACCCGATAAATAATCTTCCATCAATACATCATTCACAATATACATTTTTCCATCATTTTCTCCTTGACGAAATTCAATGGCTCCTCTATACGTATTATAATTTCTTGGTTGATTTCGAAGTGGCCTACTCAATGTTGTAAAAGATGAAATACTATGAGGATTATTTATTGGAACAAAACGAAAATAACGACTTGTTTTATATACGTCGTCTTGAATGGTCAGTGTATATGTTCCATTACTAAAAGTAATACTCGCTTTTTCACCTTTTGGAAGCACCCCAAAAATCTTTGTTTCATTTGATATTCTATACTCATCGTCATTAGCAACAAATTCAAGGGTAGTATCTTTATGATAAATACCAACACGTACACGAGCTTCTTCTGATAATCGAGGTTGATCAATAATGATATCACTCGTATTACTAAATAAAATAGGAGTATACAATTTTGCATTCTCAGTTACATGAATCTGCACTTCAGCAGAAGCACCAACAATAAGTTCCTCGTCAACCTGTGGTTGAAAACTTAAAACATAATTTCCTTTATGCTCTGGAACACGAAATGTAATTGTTTTACGAAGAACCCCATCCATTTCAACATTATCCGTATGAGAAAATACAACAGTATGACTTTTCCAACTCTCGTCAGCAAAAGAAAGATCTTTAACATCACTACTCGCAACAGATACTGGCCGATTTGCCACTAATGAAAAATTATCCCAGGCTGTCTCTCCAATATTCTTGTATGCAACAACAACTTTAACGAGTTCACCACCTTTAGCAGTCACCTCTTTACGACTAACAATAAATTTTTTTACACGCAAAGAAGAAACAATGTCTTCTTTTTCAGATTCAATCGGAGTTTCAGGAATAATTTCTTCAACAACAGCAGGCACAACACGAATTTTAATATAAAAATATCCTCCCTTTACCCAAGAATAGCTCTGAGCTGCTAAATAAAATTCTTCGGTATAATCCCCCGAAATAGTATCAACGGGCACATGAATACTAAGTGGAAGTGTAGCAATCCCTCCAGGCAAAACGTTAGAAGTAATTGAAGCTGTTTCAGTTTGATCAACCCAATTAGCCCCTTTCCATAAAGATGCATGATACCTCGGTTGAATAGTGTGAGCAGAAATATATCGAGCACCAGAAGCAACTAATGTTGAAGATCCTACATTTTTAAATCGAAAATTAATAGTTTTTGTTTCCCCAGCATGAATTGTCACAGGATCTAAAGCACTCTGATCAACATACCGCACAGCATATGACGTATCACGAATAGTATGATCAGGATCTTCAGCAAAACTGGTGCCTACAAAACCGAAAAAAAGAAGCCCAAACAGACTAATGAAAAAAATAAATAGTGAATATCGGTAAGAAAAAAATGAAAACATAAAAAACAAATTTATAGAACAATAGTATACCATGAGTGTGATATTTCACTCAACAAAATTAGACAAAAAATAGCTATACAAAGCAATTTTTATTGATTTTTCCCATTACACATGATATAGTCGTAGCACTATGTCAACAACACAAAAACTTGCACAAAATACCCTCGTTCAAATAATAGGAAAAGTCATTGCAACAATCTTTGGCCTTGCAGCCTTATTAATGATGACAAGGTACCTTGGTGCTGAACAGTTTGGATGGTATACCACGGTCATTTCTTATCTTGGCTTTGCAGGAATCATTATTGATTTTGGTATGATTCCCGTTACTGCAAGCATGCTAAATGAAACAAAATTTAATAAAGAACATCTCTTTCAAAATTTACTCGGCTTTCGATTTGTAAGTGCCTTACTCTTTTTTCTTATTATTCCAACCATACCTCTTTTTGTCCCATTTTTTGGTAACTACCCACAAGAAGTAAAGACAGCCATCCTTTTTACAAGCATTTCCTTCTTTGCAATCACCATGAATCAAATATTTGTCGGATATCACCAGACAAAACTTCAAATGCACATTCAGGCGATTGGAGAAGTTATTGGTCGATTATTTCTTATGGTTGGAGTATTTTTACTTATTCTTGGTAATGCAACATTTTTACCATTCATGTGGGTCGTCGCCGGAGCAAGTATTGTATATACCCTTATTAGTTACGGCGTGACAAGAACACAAACAAACGTACGGTTTCGATTTGACGCCCCAATAATGAAAGCCATTTTTACAAAAATGTGGCCAATTGCCATAGCAATTTTATGTAATGTTATTTATTTAAAAGGAGACATTCTCCTTCTGGCAAAATTTCACACACAAACAGATGTTGGAATTTATGGTGCAGCATATCGTGTACTTGATATTCTCACACAACTTGCCATGATGATTGTTGGTATTTTCTTACCTCTTCTTGCATTTCACTGGACACGAAACAACAAAGACTTCTTCAAAAAATACCTCCAACAAGCATTTGATGCGTTAATGATATTCATTTTGCCAGCAATAGTAGGTATCATAGTCATTGCGGATGATATTGTAGCTTTTTTTGGTAATGAAGAGTTTATTGCCTCAGCTACACCACTTCGTATTTTAGCAATTGGACTATTTGGTATTTATCTTGGTGCCGTATTTGGTCACACAGCAGTTGCTATAAATAAACAACGAGCAACACTTTGGATTTATGCAAGTAATGCCATTATTACACTTATTGGATACCTTATTTTCATTCCTCCGTTTGGTATGAAAGGAGCCGCATGGATGACAGTCTTCTCTGAATTATACGCCGGCATTCTTCTTTTTCTTGCAATTTGGTACTACAGTAAAACACGCCTAAACTTTATAACCTTCTTAAAAGCAATAATTGCAACAGCAGTAATGGGAATTACACTTACCTTTTGTACATCCTTAAACATTGTAGCCCTTATTATTATTGGAACAGGTGTTTACGGTGGTGTACTTTATGCAATTGGAGGAATCAATAAAACAACCATTAAACAAATGTTGTCTATTAAAAAGCAACAATAAATATGGGTATTTTCTTAATCAGTATCTACAGTATTTTTTTTGGAATACTCAGTTGGCGTAACCGCATGCACGGGCTTATTGTACTTTGCTTTCTTCTACCAACATACTTAATCCGTTTTAGCATTGGCATAATACCAACGACACTTCTTGAAATAACAATACTTATACTAGCCATTATTTGGCTAATAAAAGACAAAAAAAACATACAAAAAACTATTCTTCATGGAATACAAACAAAAAAACTTCTCTCTTTAGGAATACTCTTATTTTTTCTAGGGGCAAGCATAAATATATTTATAGCAATTGATATCCTTGCGGCTCTTGGTGAGTGGCGAGCATTCTATATTGAACCTATACTAGTTTTCTTCATTACAATAACAACAATACAAACAAAAAAAAATCTACACAACATCCTTTTTAGTCTTGTAAGCATTGGAATAATCACAAGTATTCTTGCCATATACCAACATTTTACAGGATGGATGGTCCCGTATGCTTTTTGGGAAAACAGAGAAACTTTTCGTGTAACAGCCTGGTATGGGTTTCCAAATGGTGTTGGATTATTTCTGGGACCTCTCGTCATCATGGCTATGTTTCTCGTAAAAACAGGATGGAATAAAACAAAAAAAACAACAACTGATTACATAAGAGTAATTATATCTAGTGTAGCGATACCATTAATGATTCTTGCAATCATATATGCAAAATCAACAGGAGCGATTATTGGTATCATTGGTGCTTGCGGTCTATTACTTTTTGTTCACAAAAAAACAAGACTCTTCGCTATAGTTATAGGAATAATTGGTATCACAATTTTCATACTTTTACCAACAGAACACACAATAAAACAAGAAGTTTTAGCGCAAGATAGGTCAGGACAAATTAGAATATCTATGTGGGAGGACACTCTTCATTTACTTCAAGACTACCCTATAACGGGTGCCGGGCTAGCATCATACACCACACAAATTAAGCCCTACCACACACTTGTACATGGAGAAGGTATAGAAATATTTCACCATCCACACAATCTATTTTTAACCATATGGGTTAATGTTGGAATCATTGGGTTCATTGGTTTTTTGTGTATTATTATTTCAACACTCTTATACGTACAAAAAAAAGAAGCCGCATATCTATGTGCTTCTTTCATTGTTATATTGATCATGGGTCTCGTTGATTCCCCATACATCAAAAATGATTTAAGTATTCTTTTCTGGTTATTTCCAGCACTTATTTACACCCAAACAAAACACTACTTCATTTCAAAATAATACGTATATATGCAACCAGGAATTAATTATATTGGGATCTCCACCGCATTTTTCTGTCATGATGGAGAAGGAAACTTTCTATTTCACAAAAGAAGCCAAAATTGTAGAGATGAACATAACACATGGGACTGTGGCGGTGGCCAACTCGAATTCGGAGAAACGGTAGAGGAAGGACTCCTTCGTGAACTAAAAGAAGAATATGGTTGTGAAGGGATAATAGAAAAACAACTTCCAACAAACTCATTTTTCGGTAAAACAAATGGAAAAAAAAGACATTGGCTTATTATTCCTTTTATTGTACGCATACAAAAAGGAGAAGAAAAGATAGGAGAGCCTCAAAATGTCGACGAAATTGGCTGGTTTTCTCTTAATAATCTACCAACACCTATGCATCCAGGTGTAAAAGAAGATATGGAGAAATATTGGAACATTTTAAAAAAACACATAGAAAACACTTGACAAAAGTGCTAGGTAAAGCTAAAATTAGCAAAAATAATATACC
Organism: Candidatus Magasanikiibacteriota bacterium; assembly: GCA_018651085.1. Lineage (GTDB taxonomy): Bacteria > Patescibacteriota > Patescibacteriia > Magasanikbacterales > UBA922 > JABIEQ01. The sequence continues at coordinate 45,127 of JABIEQ010000010.1, read as the reverse complement.
TATGAACACACAAGAAACCGTTATCCTTCGCTTTGAGAATCTCACATTTGGATACTCAGACAAAAAGACCGTTCTAGATGAGGTTAATTTTTCTATACGAGAAAACAATAAAATCACCATCATGGGACAAAATGGTGCAGGGAAAAGTACCCTATTTAAGTTAATCACAAAAGAAGTTACCCCAACAAAAGGTTCTCTTCATGTTACTGATGGTGCGACAGTTGCTATAGCAAAACAAGTAATGGAAGAAGTACACATGGAAAAAACTGTAATTGAATTTTTTGAATCAGCATTTGAAGAAAAAAAACACAACCTACCAAAGCTGATTGATGATGCCCTACAGATTGTGAACTTTTCTGTACCTCATGAAAAGAAAATTAAAGATCTTTCAGGAGGACAACAAGCAAGACTATTACTTGGACACGCACTCATACAAAAACCTGATATTCTCCTTCTTGATGAGCCCACAAATAATCTTGATGATGAAGGAATTGGATACCTTACTGCTTTCTTAATGATGTATGAAAAAACTGTAATCGTAGTTTCTCATGACGAAAACTTTTTAAATGCATTTACAGATGGTGTTTTGTATCTTGATGTCTTTAGTAAAAAAATAGAACAGTATAAAGGAAACTATTCTGATGTATTAGAACAAGTGAAATCCCGCATTGAAAAAGAACAAAGAAAAAATGCACAACTCAAAAAAGAAATTCAAGATAAAAAAGACAAAGTAAACTTCTTCTCATATAAAGGAGGAAAAATGAGAAAGCTTGCAAGTAAATTAAAAGAGGAAATTGGAGATGCTGAAGAAAACATGGTCGGTGTCCGTCAGGAAGATCGTACTATTGTTCCTTTCACCATCCCAGCACAACACATGACAAAACCTATCGTAACAATTACTTCAGTGACCGCAATGAAAAATCATGAAACAATAGAAAAAGAAGTAAATATCGAATTACGAAAAGGACAGAAACTATTAATTAAAGGACCAAACGGTGTAGGGAAAAGTACACTTTTAGAAAGGCTTGCAAACAACAAAGAAAAAGGAGCCGTCTTAGAAGAAACAGTGAAAGTTGGTTATTATCGCCAAGATTTTTCTGGTCTAGATTTTTCTGAAACAGGATATAATTCACTCGAACGAGTAATGGAAATAGGTGATAAAGAAACTATTTTCAGAACTGCAGCACAATTTCTTATTCCAGGAAATATTCTCCATAACGAAGTTGGAACCTATTCCGAAGGACAAAAAGCACTCCTTTCATTTGCTCGCTTTGCCTTACAAGGACCAGGACTCCTCATCTTTGATGAACCAACAAATCACGTAAATTTCAGACATCTTCCTGTTATTGCAAAAGCTCTTGATGCATACGAAGGGGCTATGATTATGGTGAGCCATATGCCAGAATTTGTAGAAAAAATTACGTTTACAAATGAACTTGATCTTGGGAAAATAATCGCGTAAACTACCCAAATAAATCATCTCTACACATAACATATGGATACACAAACACCTCACCATAGTGAAGAAGATTGGAAAGAAAAACTTTCGCAAGAACAATATCAAGTATTACGGCAATCCGGTACAGAATCTCCTTTTACTGGAAAATACTACAAACATAAAGAAGATGGCATGTATGTATGTGGTGCATGTAACAACGAACTTTTTTCTTCAAACACAAAATTCGAATCTGGATCTGGATGGCCAAGCTTCACTGATCCAATAAATAAAGAACATATTATTTTAGAAGAAGATTCTACCCACGGCATGGTACGAACAGAGGTACGATGCAAACATTGCAATTCTCATCTTGGTCATGTCTTTCCTGACGGACCAGGAAAAAGTGGAAATAGATTTTGTATTAACTCCATTGCACTAGATTTCAAACCAAAAACAGAATAATTAAAAACACCAGCAATCTGCTGGTGTTTTTTTATCTGTTAACACTACAATTGTAAACTTCCATAATGCATCACAACACTTATATCATACATACCATTTCCTTTATCAACATAATCAAACCCTAAACCAACACTATTCCAATCTTCGTGATAAATAGTACGATAATGCGCACCATTATATGACGCTTCCCCTAAAAAGAATGCCAACGTACTATCAAGCTTCCGTTTCACACTGTCTGTTGATTGAGACACACGCCCCCAAGTAAGATTTTCTGTAAAATAATTGCCTACCCAACCACCAGAGCTATTTCGCACCGTAAAATCAAGCCCTTTTGTATCAATCCATTTATGCATACTCTTTCCATCAGGTCTTTGGTGAGCTCGATATCCATATTGAGTCATAATTTGTGCATACTCATGAGCAGTCACCCGCCAACGATCATCTAAAAATAACAAACGAAGGCCTCGTTGTTTCCGAAGTATATTAATTTGATTTAACCAATAACGATTAAGCGCATCTTCATTAATGCCTGTAGGAGCAGTACTTGGAATATCTCCAATCTTAACGCCTAACACCTGTGAGGGTACATCCACACCGTCTTCTTTTTGCAACAACCAAGAAGCGGCCCATCCTCGTAACCCTTCTGAAGATACTTCATACCAACCACTCTTTTCTTGAAGAATAGTTACTTTTTTTCCTTTTCCAACAATACGAATAATCCGATGATCTAAAGAACCACCCTCTCGAATACGCGAATTATACAAAAACACTCCAGATGATTCTGATAAAGAAAAAATTGGAACACTTTCTACATTCTTTTGTAAAACAGAAGAAAAGATAATAGACCTACTAGGAATCCATCCTACTCCCCCACTTGATGTTCGAATTTTCACCCAATCTCCCACTTCTTCTAACACATCAACAGAAGATCCTTTAATGACTAATCTTGTAATTGAAGCCCCTTCTAAGGCAGCCACCCGCAGTTTAGCATGAGATGATACAGTCCCCGTTACTGCTTGAACTGAAAAACCACAAAGACAAAAAGAAGCAACAAGCCCTATATATATTAATATGCGCATATCTCCTTATATATTAAAAAACTATACAAAAAGTATACCTCAAACAAGAAGTAAAAGATATTGACAAAAACACCAATATCATGTTAATTTGATCTGTCGGCCAAAGCTAAGGTGGATGTTGTATATAGATACATATATATATACTGCTTTCCCCTTAGATCAACCGGCTAACCACAAGGAGGTTAAGCCATGAAAGAGTGGACCGAGCAAGAGCTCAAAGGACTCACCTTAGGCCAAAGCAAGGCCAAGGGAAACGAAGACGCCACCTATGTAAGGCAAATCGCCGAAAGTTTAGGAGTGTCTCCAAAGGGCAAAAAAGGAGAAGTCATCAAGACCATCCTGAAAGCCCAACAAGATGCTCTGGCAAGCATCATGGAGGTCGTACCAGAGGAAGAGCCTGAAGAGCTGTCTTCTGAAGCGATCACCCTTCTCGAGAAGATCGGACAACTCGAGAACATGATGGAAGGACTCCAGAAGAGGGCTGTTCAAACTGAAGAAAGAATGTTTGTACTCGAAGATGCAGTAGCCAAAGGGCACACCGTCTTCATATACAGCGTGACTTCTCAAGGAGGACGCACCATGCTACTCGCAGGCGGCGGTATGCACGAACCTCTCCAAGTGTTTATTCGCTTCGAAGCACCTGAGGGACTGCATGGAGCTGAGATGAAACGACGTTTCACCTTTAACCCCGACGGACTGGGAAAAAGCGTGAGGCTTACCTTATTGAAGCCCGACATCCAGAAGATGAGACGAGGGGCAACCCGATTCGATATCATCTTCAAAAGAGGAAAAGTCGTCGTAGGCACAAAAAAAATCGACACCAACAAGGGGAAGGAGGAGGCTCAACCATGAACAGGCCTCCTCAACCAGGTCAGCGCGTAGCTCCCTACGCGCTGACCGAGGAGATCTATGCTATGAAATAATATTGATAGTAAAGATCTAAAGAAAACGACAAAATTGGTCGTTTTCTTTTTACAAAAAAATGTGAAATAATACTCCATATGCAAATTATTTTTTTTGATGTTGTAGGAGTACTTCTTTCAACCGGAAAATTCAAAACAAAAAATGGCCTAGTAGAATATATGGATACGATAGTAAAAGAACTTACCAAAAACCATATTCTTGTAATTGTTTCTTCCCTTTCAAAAAGCACTATAGAAGAACAAATCAACCTATGGAAACTTAATACGGTATTTACTCATGTTATAGGGGGAGAACCAAACAAAAACAAAACCGACCAAATGCTTGAGGTTTGTTATGAATACAATGTAGCCCCCAAAACGTGTCTTATGGTGACAGACACTGCACGTGATGTGCATCTTGCAAAAGAAGCAAACATATCAACATTAGCAGTGTCTTGGGGCTTAGGAAACATAGAAATGTTAAAAAAAAGTAATGCTACCCTTGTACAAAATCCTCAAGAACTACTTATCATAATAAAAGAAAAAATAAAGACACTAGTATAAAAAAATCTCATATCTATTTAAGATTTTTATCAAGACATAACACAATCAATACCATATGGAAAATATTCACATTGTAACAATAGAAAAACTTATATTTGGAGGCCAAGCGCTTGCTAAACTTAACGACGGACAAGTCGTTTTTATTTGGGGTGCTCTTCCAGGAGAAAAAGTAGAAATAGAACTCCTTAAAAAAAAGAAAAAAGGAAACTACTTTGAAGCAAAAATTCTCAAAATCATAGAAGCCTCAGACAAAAGACAAGATCCTATATCAGATCATTATCTATCATGTAGCCCTTGGCAAATAATGACCATAGAGGAAGAAGAAGCATGGAAGAAAAATATTGCAAAAGAAGTATACGAAAAGTTCACAAGCTACAACATTCCTGCAGACATTATTTTAATAAAAAGTGACAAAGAATACGGCTATAGAAATAAAATTGAATATAGTTTTTCAGAAAAAGATGACCAAACAGTATCATTCGCTTTTTTTGAAAGAGGAAAAAATAATAGAATTGCTATTTCTCCATGTAAACTTGCGAACGAAACTATTAATAACACAGCATCAACCCTTCTTGAATGGATTAATGATATGGCCATTCCACATAGAAGTTTAAAATCTCTTGTGATACGAAGTAATGAAAAAGGAGATACCATTGCTGCATTATTTATAAAAGACAAACTTGCCTTTGATGAATATCCAGAAATAAAAGAAAGTTTACAAGGATTTAAGATATACTATTCAACACATAAAAGCCCAGCATCAAGACCTGATGCACTTTTATATGAGGCAGGACAGGAATATCTCAAAGAACCCATCAAAGACACCCCTCTTACATACGGATTACTAAGTTTTTTTCAAGTAAACACTCCTGTATTTACAAAAACAATTGAAAATATTGAAAAAGAACTTACTCCAGAAACGCATCTATTAGATTTTTATAGTGGTGTAGGATCAATTGGTCTACCACTACATACAAAATATAAAACATGTACACTTATAGACAGTAGCAAACAAGCCATTGAATACGCCATGAAAAATATTGAAAGTAATAATATCAAAAACTGTGAAGCACATTGTGTAGAGGCCGAAAAAATCACAGAAATTATTACAGAAAACCATGTTCTTATTATAGACCCACCAAGGGCAGGTCTTCATAAGGATGTTATTGCTAAAATACTAGACACACCTCCAAAAAAGATTATATATCTATCGTGTAATCTCACAACCCAAGCAAGAGATATAGAGCATCTTCATGAACTATATACCCTAAAATCAATAACACTGTATAATTACTTTCCACGAACACCACATATAGAAGGATTATGCATCCTTGAGAGAAAAAAATAATAGACAATACGTAATAAAACACTATGGATTTTACTACATACCAAAGCCAAGCAAAAACAACGGCTATTTATCCCAATAAAGGAGAAAATATCATCTATCCGACACTTGGATTAGTAAATGAAGCAGGAGAAGTGGCAGGAAAAGTAAAAAAAATAATCAGAGACAATAACGGTGTCATGAGTGAAGAAAGAAGACAAGACATTGGTAAAGAACTAGGCGATGTATTATGGTACCTAAGTCAGGTTTCAATTGAATTAGGTATTCCTTTAGAAACCATTGCAAAAGAAAATCTCGAAAAGCTTGCATCTCGCCAAAAAAGAAATAAACTACAAGGAAACGGAGACAATAGATAACACAAACAGCATTGTATGAACAAAAAACACGCACAAGAACGAGTCTGGCAATTTATTAGAGCATTTAGAAATAATGTTGTTGCAACGTGCGCAGACAAAATAGATTTTATTATCATCTACGGCTCAGCCGTTCGAAAAGAATTCGTCCCAAATAAAAGTGATGTTGATATTATTATCCAAATTTATAATAAAGAAGACAAAGCATTTATAGAAAAAACGGCAACGGACATTTTTTGGCGCATTACGAATCAATATAAAGATTTAGGATTCCACGAATCACTTTCAACAAGTTCTAAGGAAGAAAAAATACTAGAAAAAACCCTCCAAACACTTGAAGCGGCAAGTTTTCTTTACGTCCCAGTGTTTGTATTTGTAAAAGGGGACATTGATTGGAAAAAAGGAAATATAAAAAGCGACAATCCTCTTATAAATATTGGAAAACATCTTCTTATTCCTCAACGATCTGTCTTTTTAAAATTTAAGCAAGAAGGAGAAGTCCTTTATGGACGAGACATTAGACAAGAGATAGATATTACTATTACAAAACTCGATCGACTTCGTATTAGCCTCGCACCATTATTTTTAAGTAAATTTGGGATACTTTTAAGCCCAATTTCGACAAAGAAGTCTGTGAGCTACACCACAAAAGCGCTCCTATATCATATAGACGGACTCCTAGGAACCATTGATCAATACAAAAAAATGAATAGAGACGAAAAAATAGAAAAAAACAAAAAAATACTCCTTGAAGAATTTACAATGTCCCTTAGTGCCCTTTTCCATATACAACTTGACCACACAAAAGGGTCACTTACCCCAAAAGATTTTTTATTATTTAAAAAAGCTATCAATATAAAATGGGGAGAAATACACCTTTCCAAGTGGCAAACCATATTGTTTAGTATAAAAGCCCACTGGTTTATTGTCAGATCCACTTTCCGAGCAATCCTATATATCATTATAAAACAGTGAAGCGGAGTAATATACGCCGCTAACACTTTCAAACAGAATCCTACCCTCCGTGAACCTGAACCAACTGTGTGAAATACCTCTCGACGATGGTGATTCCCTCACTCTTAAAGGGACGCCGCTGATAGAAACTCGAACCCACCCGAAGGTATCCTCTTTTTTCTTCGGGCACAACGACAATCCAATGTTCACGACCGGGAACAGGGTGGTACTGAAAATACAAAGTCAGCGCTCCATCCTTCTCAACCTGAACCACAGTTCCGTATGAATAATGGCCTCTATCCAAAGTCGTCATGTAAGCCCCTCCCACAAAAGCTGGTTGATTTGAAAGTTACTTACACCCTACCAAAAAATACAAAAAACCGCAAAAAGTTGAGAGAAACAACAAAGAACGATATACTTATCGCAATATTAAAATCATTATGATTATCCCTATTCTCTTTCTTATTCTTGGTCTCGCCATTTTAATTGGTGGAGCAGAAATGCTTGTCCGTGGATCAGCATCTATCGCAAAACGATTTGGTATTTCAGCAATTGCAATTGGATTTACTGTTGTTGCCTTTGGTACATCTGCACCAGAACTTGTTGTAAACCTTCTTTCAGCTACTAAAGGAACTACTGATTTAGCAATTGCCAACATTATCGGAAGTAACATGGCAAACATCCTTCTTATTCTAGGAATTGGAGCGATAATTAAAACCTTAAAAATAAAAAGGGGCACTACTTACAAAGAAATACCCTTTGCCCTACTCGCAATTTTTGTTGTAGCTATCATGGGAAACGATGGATTTTTAAATCACACATCAGTAAACGTATTAAGCCGTGCTGACGGAATGATATTCCTCTTATTTTTCATCATATTTCTTTACCATGTCTATGGCATCTCTAAGGTAGAGACAGAAAAAGAAGAAGTAGAAACATACAACTGGTCAACATCACTATTCATGTTTGCTATAGGAATTGTTGGTCTTGTCCTTGGAGGAAAATGGATTGTAGATAATGCAATAATTCTAGCGACACAGGCCGGGTTAAGTGAAAGAATTATTGGTCTTACCATTGTAGCAATTGGAACATCGCTACCAGAACTTGCAACCACAGTATCAGCAATACGCCAAGGACACACTGATCTTGCTATTGGAAATGCTATTGGATCAAACATTTTCAATGTCTTTTGGATATTAGGAATTACAGCACTCATCAAACCACTTCCATTTAATGTTGCAATAAATACTGACGTATTATTTACCTGTTTTATTACATTTCTTCTTTTTGCCTTCATGTTTATTGGACCCAAGCACCAACTCAAACGATGGCAAGGGTGGCTTTTCGTCCTGTTATATATTACCTATATCGCTTTTGCTATCATCCGTGCATAACCAAACACCACCCAATAAGGGTGGTGTTTTCGTTAGTAAGAACAATACACTTATTATAACTAACGCGAAGACTGAGCCCTCGCTAACGCCCCAGATCTCACCCTGTAGCGCGGTTACTTTCTTCGAGAAGTATGATCCCTCTTCGTGAGACCCGATAGAGTCCATCGTGATGAACCAGCAGCTGGTGCAGAACTCTTTTCTCCCTGCTACCACGGTGTTCTTCAATCACGAAGATTTCTCGAGCCCCCTTACTTCGCTTCTCAAAGCGAGTAAACCAACGGACACCCAGTCTCCTCCTATCTCCTTCTCTAAGAAAGGTTCCATCAACAGACATTCGCGGACCTTCGCGAAGAATATCGACATACCCTTTTTGTTTGAACCCCTTCCTTTTCACACCATTTTTCCTAACCACAATGAACCTCCTATGAAAGTCCCAAACTACCCAGACTATATCAACCCAAACAAAAAAATACAAATAACAAAGCCCCATACATGCACACAGGACCTTAAAAAAATAATTATCATAGATAAAGACGACTGTCAATATATACCCCCATTGCTAAAAAAGACTAAATACGGTTAACTAAAGATATATAAAAACACGATGCATTACATCGCGCTTCATAACACTATTGAAAAATACTTAAAAAAGAGAAAAATAATTACTATACAAAAATAGGCAAGGTGACGACGGCAAAGCATGTCGCCTTACCGTCGTACCCGAAGCCCGTGCTCCCTTCACAGGCTACAAGGAGTCAAGATCATACCCTCCCATCTCAGCGGTTGCTCGTATCCAATCATCCCACATCTGATTGAAGGGGCCCTGAAGCTCTCCAAGGATCCTCTTGAGATCCCCATCAGAAATAGAAGCCTTCGTACCCTGAGGATCTTCTTCCTCGAGGTTAGGTGGATCCTGACGAGCTGCGTCCACTTCTTGAAGGATACGCTCCCTGTCTTCGTCAGGGATCAAGCCCCAAGAAGACAATTGCGCCCTCACATAAAAAAAGTTGAGACCAGACAATCTATCGTCCATGTTATCTCCTTCGCACAACAATGTGCGTCCAACCCCATATGTACCATAAAACCCTAACTTAATCAACCCCTATGACCCTTATCCGACTACAAAAACATATTGCAGACCTCGGTATTTGTTCAAGAAGAAAAGCAGAGATACTCATTGAAGCAGGGCGCGTAAAAGTAAATGGAAAAGTAATAACAAAATTTGGGACAAAGGTAAACCCCAAAAAAGATGAAGTAGACATACTTGGAGAAAAACCCCTTAAGAAAGGGAAAAACATATACATTGCTCTTAATAAGCCCGTAGATTACATTACAACCACCACAAGCGCACAAGGAGCTTCTGTGATAGATCTACTGGTAAAAGAAAATAACATTAAACCAAAATTTGGTGTAGACGTAAAAGAAAGAGTATATCCAGTAGGACGCCTCGACAAAGATTCAGAAGGATTAGTACTTCTTACAAATGATGGAGAACTTACAAACAAACTCACCCATCCACGGTATGAACATACAAAGCTATATGAGGTGACAATTGACAAACCTCTAACAAGAGACGCAAAAGACATATTAACAAAAGGAATGACGTTAGGAGACAAACGCGTAAAAGGAATTAAAATTACAAATGAAAGTATAAGAGGAAAACGAACAGTTGTCACCGTTGTTCTTCATGAAGGAAAAAACAGACAAGTCCGTAAAATGTTTGGACGACTTGGATATAGCATCACAGGACTAAAAAGAATACAAATGGCCAAACTTACTATTGGAACACTTCCCCCAGGAAGATGGCGCTTTGTAAAAAAAGAAAACATTGTGTAAAAAGAGCATCCTTCGATTACTGATATAAAAATGGTATACTGAAAAAAAGTTTTAATTTCATTTTATGCCACCATCAAGAAAAAAACCATCAAACAAGTTTGACTCCATGCGACGAATTTTCTTTTTTAGCATTTTAGGATTACTCGGAGTAGGACTCCTATATTTATTTCGTCCATTCTTTTATCCAATCTTTTGGGCTGCAGTAATTGCCGTCATGTTCTATCCATTGTATAAATTTTTAGGAAAATACATAACTATTCCAAGCCTAAATACGATGATAACTATTCTTCTTATTATCGTAACTCTCTTTATTCCACTCTCCTTGATTACATTTCTTACTACAACACAATCAATTAACCTCTATCAAACAGTAACCACAAACCCAGAAACATTTTTAGATGTAAATACTATATCCACAAGGTTTGAGGGAAGTTTTCTTGAACCACTTCTTTTAAATATCAGAGGAACCTGGGTAGAATACGCAAATCAAGCTGCAGAAAAAACAAGTCTTTTTATTTTTGAAAATACAAAAGAATTTTTTACACTCTTAGAAAACATAAAAAATCTCACAACAACGGCACTCAAATTCATTGCAATGGTCTTTATCATGTTTTACTGTTTGTATTACTTTCTTAAAGACGGGAAATCAATACTTGAAAAAGCCTCATATCTATCCCCTCTTGGTGATAAATATGAACATAAACTCTTTGAAAAATTTACATCAACAACAAAAGCAACACTAAAAAGTACACTCATTGTCGGGGGAATTCAAGGGGCTCTTGGAGGAATCATCTTCTGGATCACTGGTATTGAAGGAGCCTTTGTTTGGGCAATAATCATGGTTATTTTATCAATCATTCCGGCAATTGGTGCTTTTCTTGTTTGGTTTCCAGCAGGAGTCATTATGCTTGCTCTTGGAAACACTTGGGAAGGTATCCTTATACTACTATTTGGAGGCATAGTCATAAGTATGATAGATAACCTCCTTCGTCCACCATTAATTGGAAAAGACACCCAAATGCACCCTGTAATTATTCTCTTTTCAACCTTAGGGGGAATCATCGTCTTCGGGGTCTCAGGCTTTGTTATTGGACCAATTATCGCCGCATTATTCCTTTCTGTTCTATCGATCTACTCAGAACATTATAAAAAAGATTTACAACGAAACTAAAAAAAGCCCCGTATGGGGCTTTTTTACTGTGGGTCAGGCGGGAATCGAACCCGCATCCGGAAACCGGACGAGATTTTAAGTCTCGCGTGTATACCAATTCCACCACTGACCCGTGAAAAAGTGATGTCACTTTAGCACGAGACACAAAGAAAATCAAGATCTAGATAAATTAACAATACCCACCAAATCGGTGGGTATTGTTAACCACGACAAGTAGAAGGTGTTACCAGTCCAAATTTCCTGCAGTTTGGTATTCTGTGACACGCGTCTCAAAGAAATTCTTTTCTTTTTTAAGATCCATAATTTCACTCATCCAAGGAAATGGATTTGTAGCACCATAAATCTTTTCTAAGCCAATACGTTCAAGTCGTCTGTCAGCAATGTGCTCGAGATATTGCCTAATAATTTCTGCATTCATTCCCATAATTCCACGAGGCAAACAATCTTGTGCATACGCATCTTCTAAATCAACAGCTACTTTCATTTTATCAGCTAAATCTTGTTTAAATGAATCAGTCCACACTTCAGAATTTTCTTGTACAATAGTATTAATAAGATCAGACCCAAATGCTAAATGCACTGATTCGTCACGAAGGGTGTATTGAAACTGTTCTCCAATACCAACCATTTTTTGCTGACGCAAAAGTTGCAACATCATCGCAAACCCAGCATAAAAAAACACTCCTTCCATAATCACGTAATACCCAAATAAATCATGGATAAATTTCTGAATATTTTCTGTTGTATCTGTTTTAAAGTTTGGATCCATGATTGATGAAGTCATACCAATGACAAAATCATCCTTTGCTTTAATTGATGGAACACTTTCATACATTGAGTAAATTTCATCAGGATCAAGCCCCAAGGAATCACTACAATAGATAAACATGTCCGTATGAATTGCTTCTTCAAACGCCTGACGAAGCAAATATTGACGACATTCAGGGTTTGTCACATGACGATACACTGCTAAGACAATATTATTTGCCGTCAGACTTTCAGCAGTAGAGAAAAATCCTAAATTCCAGAGGATCATTCGTCGTTCTTCTGGTGTCAATCCCCCTCGTTCTGGAGATTTTTTCCATAATTCAATATCATCCATCATTGGAACTTCTTCAGGTACCCAGTTATTATTCACTCCTGTTTTATAATATTCTCTCGCCCAGGGATATCGCATCGGGAGAATTTTATTTGGATCAATAGTTGAATTGTTCAAAATACCAGCCTTATTCATATCTATAAAATATATTATCAAAACAAATTATGATTCACATGCTTCACACGTAGGATCATCAATAGCACAAGCTTTCACAGGTCCAGTCGTTGCCATCAATCTACTAGAAGCATTACTTTCACCAGCAACATTAAGATTCACAGTACTTTTTTCTACATGTGACGCAGCCATAGTCCGAAGGTAATAGGTGGTTTTAAGTCCCATAGACCATGCGTAAAAATAAATGTCAGATAATTCTTTCCCTGAACTTCCTTTATAAAAGACATTCAATGATTGACTCTGATCAACCCATTTACCACGATGAGCGGCTGCTTTGATAAGCCATTGTGGACCAACTTCAAATACTTCTTTATATTTCTCTCGTAAATTTTGTGGGATAACAGTAATGTGTTCCACACTTCCATCATGTTGTTTAAGTTGAGAAACCATTTCAGCATTCCACAAATTCAATTTCTTCAAATCTTCAACAAGATACTTATTAATAACCGTGAATTCCCCACTCATATTTGATTTAACGTATAAATTTTTATAGATAGGTTCAATCGTTGGGAAACATCCACACAATGTTGCAGTAGAAGCACTTGGCGCAACGGCAATACAGTTTGAATTACGCATACCATGCTTTTTAATCGATGATCGCACTTCATTCCAATCATATCGACTCGTACGAGACACGTGAATCTTCTCTCCACGCTCTTTTTCTAACAAATCTAATGTATCAAGTGGCAAAATACCACGATCCCATTTTGATCCTCTAAATGATCTATATGCCCCTCGTTGACGAGCAAGATCACTTGAAGCAAGAATCGTATAGTACGAAATCATTTCCATACTCGAATCAGCGAATTCAACACACTCGTCTGACGTAAAATTAATTCCTTGTAAATACAAAGCATCTTGAAACCCACGAACACCAAGCCCAACTGGACGATGTCGCATATTTGATTTCTTCCCTTCTTTTGTCGGATAAAAGTTAATATCAATAACATTATCAAGCATCCGCATTGCAGTCTTCACGGTGTCTTTAACAAGTCCTTCGTCAAGCACACCGTTTACTACTAGTCGATCAAGGTTTAACGATCCTAAATTACATACCGCAGTTTCTTCAGAAGAAGTGTTAAGCGTAATTTCTGTACACAAATTTGAACTATGAATAACACCAGCATGATCTTGTGGTGAACGAACATTACACGGATCTTTAAAAGTAATCCATGGATGTCCTGTTTCATATAACATTGAAATCATTTTCCGCCACAAATCTTTTGCCTTTATCGTCTTAAACAAACGAATTCGTCCCTCTTTTGCCATTTGTTCGTACCGAATATATTGTTCTTCAAAAGCTGAACCATAAATATGATGTAAATCAGGAGTTTCATCGGGAGAAAATAATGTCCATTGACCATCTTCTCTCACACGCTTCATAAACAAATCAGGAATCCAATTTGATGTATTCATGTCATGAGTTCTTCTCCGTTCATCTCCAGTGTTTCGACGAAGCTCAATAAAATCTTCAATATCAATGTGCCATGTTTCAAGATACGCACACGTTGCCCCACGGCGTTTTCCACTTCTGTTAATAGCAACAGTCACATCGTTCGCAATCTTTAAAAATGGAATAACACCTTGAGACTCAACAGCCGTTGTTTTAATTTGTGCACCAGTTCCACGAAGGTTAGTCCAATCATTTCCAAGTCCACCTGACCATTTAGACATTTGAGCATTATCTCCAAGACATTTAAAGATATGCTGTAAATCATCTTCTACTGTCGTTAAATAACATGAACTAAGCTGTGGATTCGTAAGACCAGCATGAAACAATGTTGGTGTTGAACTCATGTATCGAAGAGTAGACATGATTTCATAAAATTTTGTCGTCGTTTCAAGTTTATCTTTTTCTAAAATTGCGTGCCCCATCGCAATACGCATAAAGAAAAATTGCGGTGTTTCAAACAGTTGACCTGTATTTGGGTCTCGAACAAAATATCGATCACACAACGTCTGAATACCAATGTAATCAAATAAATCATCCCGAGCAATATCCATGCGAGCAGCTAACTCGTCAAGTGGAAACACAAGCATCCGTGGATCAAGACGACCAAGCTCAACACCTTTATAAATATATGTTTTAAATGCTGCTCTGTATTGTTCTTCAAAGCGTTCATACTCTAATTCACCACTAATAGCATCTTTATAGAGCATATCAAGCACAATACGAGCGGCTACCTTTGAATACGCAGGATCTTGTTCAATACATGCGCGAGTAACAAGAGCTAGTGCCTGAGAAATTTCCTTTGTTGTAATATGTTCAAATAATTCTACTCGACATTGCTTTACAAGCATTTCAACATCAATAACATTTTCAAATCCACCAATAAATCGCGTAAGATACTCTCTTAATTTTTCATCAGAAAATCGTTCTCGTTGTCCATTACGTTTCGTAACGAACAATCCATCTTGTTCAATTTTCTCTATCACCTCTTGTTTCTTTTGTGCTCGTTCTTTTTCATGTTGATACCGATAAATGATGTACGCTTTTGCAACATCATAGTACCCTTCTTCCATCAATACACTCTCAACAGTGTTTTGTACATGTTCAACTGAAGGCACAGCATCCTCACCAAAAGATTTTTCAAGATGACGAATAACATGTTCAGACATGCTCGCCATTTTTAATTCATCAACGCCACCACGCACTTCTAAAAATGCTTTTTTCATGGCTTTCATGACCTTCTCAGAAGAAAAATCGACAATCGCTCCGTTTCGTTTACGAATTTTTTGTAAAAACGTAGTTGGTGACATATGACAAGGCAGAAAATAAATAAAAGGATAAAAAAAACGCCAAAACCCAGCGCAACCGCATTCAACAGAAATATGTTGAACACAATATATTGTGGTTCAAATATATTTAAACCACTATATATTGTGTTTAGTAAGGTAATGATCGAACGAGTATTATTATACCACACAAGTTTCATACGGACCACAAATGCATTTTTCTCTTAAAAGAGCCATAAAATATACAAACCAATAAGTTATCCACATTCGTTCCCAATCACCATCCCCACTCGTATACACAAAAAAGAAACCCACGCAAAAAAAACAATATATTTCTTGAGATAAGATAAATCGACATGTATACTACCGACCACTATGAATCCAATAAATACCTCACAACACACAGAAAGAATCGTAAATCCCGATCAAGAAGAGAAAGAAGAAGAAAAAAAGATTGAACGAACCCTTCGCCCAAAGACACTTGAGGGGTTTATTGGGCAACAACACATCAAAGAGCCTCTTGATATCGCCATGCAAGCAGCAGAAAAAAGAAAAGAACCAATTGAGCATGTACTATTATATGGAAATCCCGGCCTTGGGAAAACAACACTCGCACACATTATTGCAAAAGAAATGGATGCACACATTAGAATAACAGCAGGACCAGCACTAGAACGTGTTGGAGATCTTGCGGCTATCCTTTCGAACCTTGAGTACGGAGATGTCCTATTCATCGATGAAATCCATCGAATGAACAAAACTATTGAAGAAGTACTCTATAGTGCAATGGAAGACTTTGCTCTTGATATCATTGTTGGAAAAGGACCTACAGCACGAACATTACGTATGTCCCTTGAACCATTTACCCTTATTGGGGCCACAACTAAGATGAATCTAATCTCAGGACCACTTCGAGACCGTTTTGGCCATGTTTTCCACTTCAAATTCTACGAAAACAGTCATATTGAGACAATCATAAAGACAAACGCTCTTATCCTTAATACGCCGCTTGAAGGCGGTGCTGAGGAAACCATTGCTCATAGGTCAAGAAAGACGCCAAGAGTCGCTAATAGGCTCTTACGACGCGTACGAGACCATGCTGACGTACGCCACAATGGAACAATTACCAAAGACATCGCACATGAAGCTCTTACGACTCTTCAGGTTGACACAGAGGGGCTTGATGCGGTAGATTATCTCATCCTGGAGACGATTATTGAAAAGTTTCAAGGAGGACCTGTAGGACTAAGCACTATTGCGGCAGCTGTGGCAGAAGATATGGATACACTTGAAACAATATATGAACCATACCTTCTTCAGACAGGAATGCTTGAAAGAACACCTCGAGGGAGAAAAGCGACCCTTCTTGCTTATACCCACCTTAATAAACAGGTCCCAAACGATTAACATATGCCCACTTACTACTTCGAACTTGGACATCAACCACATATCTCTATAGCGGAAATTCTCTTTACCCTTTCAAAAGAAGAATACGACGCGACAATAGAAAAAGAAACCAAGCAATATATTATTGTTTCAACAAAAAGAATACTTGATACCCCTCAAATAATGGCAAAGCTTGGTGGAACAAAAAAAATTTCAGAAGCCATTCCAAAAACAGAGGGATCTATACAAGATCGGATCATAGAATATCTACAACAAACAACTCCTGAAGGGAAAATTCACTTTTCTTTATCAGGAGAAGGAGCAAAACCTTTTGCCCTTCAAGTCAAAAAAGAACTAAAAGCACTCGGCCGATCTGTCCGTTTTATTGAAGCTAAAAATACAGCTACGATTAAAAATAATAGTCTTATTAGAAAACAAGGAGACTTGTTAAACATAAAAGACACGCTTTTTGTTACACGCGCAATTCAACCGTTTGAAGATTTTGCAAAAAGAGACTATGGACGACCACGAAGTGACGATAAAAGCGGCATGCTTCCACCCAAACTTGCAAAAATCCTTATCAACCTATCAGAGATACAACCCAATGAAACACTCCTTGATGCTTTTTGTGGATCAGGGACAGTCCTCATGGAAGCATTGTCTTCTGGTATACAACATATTATAGGAACAGATATCTCTATAAGAGCGGTAAGGGATTCAGAAGCAAACATGTCATGGTTAGAAGAGCAGGTAGATACGAATGCAACAGTTACTATATTTCAACATGACGCAACCACAAAAACAAAAAAAATTGCAGAAAATACTATTGATGCAATCGTTTCAGAACCATATATGGGAAAGCCCCTGACGGGAAAAGAAGGAAAACAACTCCTCACAAAACAAGCTAAAGAACTTCGCCAATTATTTGTAAAAACATTCAAACAATTTCACCGCATCGTAAAACCAGGAGGAATAATTATTTTTATAGTGCCACAGTTTCACTTTCACAACGAATGGATCACTATTAATTGTAAAAATGACATTGAACAACTTGGTTTTACCAACATACCCTTAACAAAAGATAGTGAAAGCCTTTTATATAGAAGAGCTGGACAACATATTGGAAGAAGTATTTGGAAATGGGAAAAAAATTAAAAACGAGAAAGTAATTCTTGAAGAACACGTCTTTTAGCATCTTGAAGAATAAAAAGATCCTCTTCCCACCACCCCTTTGCATGACACTCTGCACACCAAAATTCACAACAATGTTTTTTTATGTGAGCAACATGACCACGAAGTGTTGCCAGCGTGCGCTCAAGTTCACGAACATCAACCTCATGAAGGGGCTTTTGAAGAAAAAGCCCTAACACATCTTGTTGTGAGACATACAGTCCTTTCATATATCGACGACAATATTCAACAAAAACCCTTCATAAAGTATAGTGCTCTACCAAAATAGCGCCTCTTTAGTATGAAAAAGAACTGTCTTTTTGTCAAATAGATTTGAAATATTAATAAAATTAGCTATACATAGGTTAATTTTAGTCAAATATAAACAGACAAAACAGTGGGTTATCCACAAAATATTTCAAAAAACACTGACAAAATGATAAACTAGAAGCAGTATCATCTATTTTTTGTCAAAAAGACATGAAAAAAGAAATTATTGAAACATTACAAACTCTTGGATTGCAACAAGAACAAATACGTGTGTACACGACTATTTTTGAACACAAAGAATTAACGGTTGCAAACATCGTAAAAAAAACATCCCTTAAAAAAGGGACTATCTATAATATTTGTGATTGGCTAGAAGAGCATACGCTCATCTATAAAAATCCACAAAAAAAAGTGCTCCACTACACTATTACCCATCCTGAAAATCTCAAAGAATTTCTCTACAAAAAAAGAAAAGCATTAATAGAGACAGAAAAAAAACTCGAAGAACACTTTGGAACACTTGAAGCAGCTTACAGTAAAATTAATAATGACCCATTTTTTAAAAATTATCCAGGCATACAAGGAATCAGACAAGTTCTAGAAAAAATAATCCTTGATGAACCAAAAGAATTAAAATCATACTCCGTGTACATGGAAAACGAAGAAATTAGTACCATATTTCATGCACATCTAGAAAAAAGAGCAAAAAAAAATATTACTGTAAAACTTATTAGAGGAGAAGACTGCCCAAGTTCTTTAAAAAAAGAACCGACAAACACACTACAAAAAACAGAGCACCTCCGAGAAAGAAAAACCCTAAAAGATTTTAAAACAAATACCGCTTCATACATCTACGAAGATGTTGTCATATTTTTAAGTGTAGGAGAACTTCCTGGTGGAGTGTATATAAAACACAAAGATATCGCTGACCAACAACATGCCATTTTTGACCATTTATTTAATAAAAGAGACTAGTATATACTAGTCTCTTTTTTATATACATTAAAACTATTACCCAAGCCCAAATACTTTATCAATACCTTGCCCCACAGCATATCCAATAAAAGCGGCAGCACTCGCAAGAGCAAACATTTCAAGACCAGCTTTCCACCAAGATCGTTTAGAGAATTTTGTGGTAAGCGCACCAAGACCAAATAAAGCAACAAGAGTAAACCCAATAGAAATAGGGAGAATAAATGAAATATCCCTGGAAAATAGATACGGGATAAGAGGAATAGATCCACCTATAACATATGAAATTCCCATAATAACAGCATTATGGAGTGGACGCTCTAAGTTATCCGGAATAATCTGAAGTTCTCTATATGCCATTTCTTGAAGCATTATTTTTGGATTAGCTGACGCAGCATCAGCCATATTATGAGCAAGTTCTTTTGGCCATTCTTCTTGAACATACATTTCATATAACTCTTCTCGTTCTTCCTGAGGAAATTTTGCAATCTCTTGTTTCTCTTCAAAAAGCATGCGCTCATCAATCTCTTTTTCAGACTTACTTGAAAGGTATGAACCAACGGCCATAGCAATGGATTCAACTGAAATAACAACGCACCCGGCTAAAATAACCGTAAAATAATCTTGCGTGGCTGTTGCAATACCAGTAACAGCCCCAAGTGTTGAAACCATACCATCTTCCAAACCAAACACCCCTTCACGTATTAAAGAAGTATCAACAGGATCAGCATGATGAATGTATTTAGGGTTATGTTCGACTGACATAAAAAAAGCTACGTTCATTATAATGAACGTAGCAAAAGATAATTAAAATCCTTTAAACGAATCTCCAAAGTCGGGCCTATTAACGTCTTCTAGCTTCTCTCTTTCAAAAAGATCTTTGTTTTCAGTGGTATTATGTTCAAATTTTGGAGGGTTCACAGGTAAATTAAAATCTACCTTTGAACGAGTATCACCATTACTTAATGGTTCTTTTGGTTTAAATTCATCGCGACGATCTTCAAACCTCGGTTGTTTAAATTCATCACGGCGATCTTCAACTGTTGGTTGTTTAAATTCACCCCGTCTTTCAAGCTCCGATTTAGAAGGAAGATTTGAAAAATCACGAGGTGGCTCAAACTCTGAGTTGAGATGTCGATCTGAATCTCTTTGATCTAATCTACCTCTAGAGGACGACGGTGATTTTCGGATATTAATAATCTGATGACGATCAACAATTGGACCTTCAGTACCATCACGTTTTCGTGTTTCAAATAAAGCATTATCTTGATCAGATAACCGATTAAAATCTCCAAGGCTCTCTCTTTCTAGTCTAAAAAAATCTTGATCCTCTTCAAAACGACGTCTATCATTATCAATATTTTGTTCAAACCGTTGTCTAATAAAAAGTTCTTCCTCTTTTTGACAACGTTCATCACAAAATGGATCAAATGATGATCTATCTCCAATTCGTTCTTCAAACAACTCTTGTCTATTCTTTAATTCTCGTTCCTTCAAGTTATTACGTTTTTCATTAAATTGACGTTCAAAAGCTTCACGATCTTTTTCTAAAACACCCTCAATTTTTTGACGATATTCTTCTTCAAGAACTTCAAAAGCTTGTTCAGTATCTCTTGAATGTTCTTCCTCTTTATCTTGAAGACGACGTTCTTCAATTTGACGACGTTTCACATCAAAAGTACCTTGTAAAAATTGAAATTCAGGTGGAATATTTTCAAATCCTTCAAACTTTCCTTGAAAATGATCAAATGCTTCAGGATCATCAATTGATTCAAGCTCACGTCGAATACGAACTTGCTGATCAAAAGATGCTTTTTGAAAAAATTGATCAAGTTGCCCTGGTCGTTGAACAAATGGAAGAGGTTCTTGTCCATCAAAAGAAGCAAATAAGTCAGCTGGTCCTAAAAAGTCTTCACGATGATCACGAAAATCTCGTTCTAACCCTTGCAAAATATCTTGATGTTCAGGAAGATTAGAAAAAAACTTATCTTCAAACAAAGCCCCATGTTCTGCTCGTTGTTGCACAAGTTCATGCTTTAATTGTTGGTCAAGTGCATCAACAAATTTTCGTTGTTCTGGAGTTAACTGTTTTTCAAGCTCTTTAATAATAGCAAATGATGTTGGATCAGGATTTTTAGAAAGTTCAAGAAACTTATCGGCAAGTTTTTGTGATCCTTCATCTGTAAATTGTGCTTTAAATTTTGCTGCCATTTTTTTATGCTCTGCTTGCACCACAGCATGTACTCTTCCTTCTTCTCCAGAAGTTCTCGTTCGAAGTTCTTCAAGCACACGAAATCGTGACACATCTACTTCTTCTTTACCTAAGTCAGAGAAACGTTCTAAACGACGCTCATAAATTTTATGTGCAATATCATCACCAAACCGGTCTTCCGCACGTTCAGCATCCTGTTCATGACGTCTTGCAGAAATATCTTTCCATTGTTCAATTTTCCCTCGCACTTCTTCTGGAAAATCATATTCTTCAAGACCAGTTTTCAACGTATCAAAAATTTCAAGATGGATTGTCTCGTCTCCTGGAATTTCTTTTGCATACTGCTCAAACCTATCAACGATATCACGATTTCCCCCTACAAACTCATCATGAATATTTTCAGCAAACCGTTCAAGAGTACGTTTTTTTGCTTTATCAAAAAAATCACGCCTATTTTTAGAGGCATGATCTTCAAAAAACTGTAACGCTTCAGCTTGTTTAAATGCATTAAGTGAACTTCCTTTTGCATCTTCAAGTACAAGTCCTACTTCTTCAAGTAGTCCTTCTTGATCTTCAATTGAACCAAGTGTTTGAGCTGCGTACTCTGCAGCTTCTTTTTTAGCATTAACAATGCTTTCAAAGGCATCATCAATTACATCAGCAGGAGCATGATCAAGTAACTGTCTTTGAACACGATCATATACTTTTTGACGAACTACTTCATGTCCAAGAAACTTTCCTGCAGCCTCTGGATTTTTCACTTCAACGTTCTCTAATTGTTTTTGTGCCCGTTTAATAGCCTTTACAGCAGCATTAACAGCACGCCCTTCAGTATTTTTTTGTTCAAGAAGCAAAGAGGCATCTGCAAGTTCTTGATTAGCGAATTGTTCAATAAGTTCTTGTTTCTTTTCGCCAGTAGCGAGTGTTTTTTGAAAAAATCGGCCAAATCGTTTAAATCCATATCGTACTTTTTGATCAGGGAGAACTGTTGGCGCTTCAACCCCCAAGTCTTCATGATCAATAATAGCATCTTCTATAACAGCATCAGAAAAATCTTCTTCAGCAGCGAAAGAAATACCAGGTAAAAATAAAAAAACAGCAATTGAAAATACAATTCCTGCAAACAGACAACGATAAATAAAAGAAAAATGAGATGTTTGGGTGTGAGAACCCTCCAAGCATGAGATCATATGAATTGTTTTTTATGTGTGTATTTATTTTTGAAAGTTGCAACGGTTTTTGTACAACTCTACACACAGTATAGCAAAAAAATCACCGTTTGTCAATAGAAAAAAGAAACATTATCCTTTTTTTTCTATAAATAATACTTCTTGTTCCAAAAAAGAAAGGACATATGTATATCGAAACACAGTGCTGTTACTAACATCATCATAGTCTTCATAATCAGACACAGACACAACCATTTTCCCATTGTTTACTGATACATTTTCAATTTGTAATGCAGCAATTTGCGGATCAAACAATACTGTTTCATAAACTACATCTCCTTCAACTTCGTAAAAGGACACAGAGACATACAGTCGTTCAATACTCCCACCAACACTACGATTTAAATCAACTTCTCTCGTTTGTATAACAGTAAACTCATGAATGCGAGTTCCATCACCCACAAATTTTTTCACATCAGTAATACTAGAAGGTGAAAGACTAAAAAATGTTGAGCTAACGGTTCTTTCAGCTCCAAAATCAAGCACAGCATCAAAAGACGAAGGGTAATCAGCTGCAACTTCTGATGTATCTACCACACCAAGACTACTTAAACCACTATACTCATCAAGTTTACTACTTATAACAATACCAGAAGAAAAATCTATATAAAGCCCAGTAGGATCATTCAGGTATGGAAAATACACCCAATCTTCTTCAATTGATTCATTTGTATGTTGACGTAGCAATACAGGAGGCTCTCCTAATGTTTGTCGAACCTCTGAACGAGTTTTTCCTAACAACAGTGTCGGAGCATTAGATGGAAAATATGTTTCCCATCCACTGTTTGGAGTTAACACATATTGCATGTCAGATATATCGGGAATCCCCTCAAGCACATCTTGAATCTGTGGAGATTCCACTGATTTACCATCAAGTAAACGAGCGAATGTATCATCTTCCTCTTGTAACAAAATATCTTGTCGTAGATCTGTAGCACGAGAAAAGGTAAATCCATAAGACTGCCACCACCAAAAAGCTATCACAATAGCTACAACAAAAATGCTAACCACAACAAAAAGCACTCCTGTTCGAACAGGGTGCTGTGTATGGACAGGCTCATACAAAGGGGATTCAGACATAAGACAGGCTAACGAGTAAGATATGCATCAAAGGCAAAGGACAAATTTTCTATAATGTGTTCTTGTTTATACTCTTTAGGATCAATCCATTTATAATCATCGTGGTCCTTACTTAGCACAACAGTCTGATTATCAGCCTCACAGGCAAAAAATATACCTACGATGTGCCATTGTTCTCCTCGAACCACAGGTCTCCACTCATTCACAAAAAAGGGACGACCCATCGTTACTTTTAATCCAGTTTCCTCGTATACCTCTCTAGTAAGGGCATCACCGAAGTGTTCTCCGGGATCTAACCGACCGCCGACCACATCATAAAAACCAGTATTGCTCGTATCTTCATAAGAGGGGGATTCACGAAGAACCAGAATTTGCCCTTGATAAGAGATAAAAGCCTTTGTCGCCAAAAAAAATCGAATAGACATATAAAAATAGATATCAATAGTATACAAAAATACCTCCAATAAAAAAAGAGCAAAACTCTGTTTGTATACACTACTCTCTACAAAAGGGGATAAATCTGTGTAAAACCACCTAAGACTGTGGAAAACAAGAGAAAAAAGAGCTATCCCCAAGAAATAAACAGGAACAAAAGAAGCTATACACGATATATTCACAGTATATATCGGCTATTTGTATAGACTAATCTATACATTGTGGATAACTCTGTGTAAAACTCCCCTAAAATGGGGATAAATCAACCAAATAAATGAAAGTATAGACTAGTCTATACTTTTTTTAAATGCCAAAAATAAAGAAAAAAAAGGCTACACATAGGCAAAAAGCAACTCACACCATTGACAACCTAGCAAAAAAGTGTTATTATATATACAGATCATTCAACAACCTGGATGTAGCCACACTCTTACACCTAGTGTAATGAGCGTGTAGACTCATCTACTGCTTCTCTTTTGGGCCCCCCCTTTTACTGATCCCACTCCACTACAAATAAAACAAACATAAAACGTTAAACACGAGTGGATTAAAGAGGAAAGCCCAAAACTTAGGTGCCTTCCCACTTATACAGTATGTTTATATGTGCTGTCGGGATTTTACACCATTGCAAGCGGTAGAGGAGCTTACGAGTCTTTGGTAGCAAGTTGCTATGCTCCTATGTATTTGCCCCAAATAATGATTGAGGTAGATAGATAGGAGTCTAGTACTCCCAAAGAGTCTTCGAGAGACGCCATAGGCGTCTCTTTTTTATATACAAAAAACTGTAAACCCTCACACAACTTGAAAAGAAAAAAAGAATTATATATACTACTAGCCATATTGTAACCCTATATCTGTATGACTAAGAATCCTTTTGAAAAGACTTTCCTCAAAGAGATGACAGACACACTCACAGAAGACAAAAGCCGTCTAGAAAAAGAATTGGGACAATTTACAAAGAAAAACCCTCACGTTGCAGGGGACTTTAATGCAACATTCCCAGAATACGGAGATAAAGAAGACGACAATATTCAAGAAGTAGAACAATACACTGTAAACAAACCACTTGAGATGACATTAGAGAAGTCTCTACGAGACGTGAAAAAGGCTCTAGATCGATTAAAAGAGGGTACCTATGGTATTTGTAAGTATTGTGATCAGCCAATCTCAAAAGAACGCCTACGCGCTCGTGCAACATCAGGGTCTTGCGTAAGTTGCAAAAAAACCCTTACGGATGAATCATAAACTTCACACAATAACATCAACAAAAACCCGCTTAATCTGGTACATCATCACAAGCGGGTTTTTATTATTTCTTGATCAAACACTAAAATCACTAGCAAGAGCAAACCCAAAAGGATCTTGGTACCTTATAGAACCATGGCTTGGCTGGGAATACCTCCCAAACCCCGGTATTGCCTTTGAAATTCCTGTACCAAACGCACTACTTATTATCATTACCCCAATAATCCTTTTAGGAGGTATAACATTCATACTCCATAAGAAAAAAAACACACCACTTCTTTTACTCGGAACATGTCTTGTTATTGCAGGGGCAGTATCAAACCTTATTGATCGATTTTTATTTAGTATTACTATTGATTACCTCCGTATTATAACGTCTGTTATAAATATAGCTGATATACTCATTGTTGTAGGGGCAATCCTTATTCTCATAAATGAAAAAAGAAATTAATAAAAGACTGGTTTATGCAACTTCAAAAAATAGACCCATTCTATTACCTACTACGCTATATAATCTTAAAAAAATTCTTTTCCACAAACATCAAAAAGCACCAAACAAACTTCGTCCTTGAAAACATCATGAAACATCGTCAGATACTATGGATTAATGTAATTACATTAAGTCTGGCAATCTTAGGATTTATAAGTGGCCAAATTAATGACCTCAATACTGTTGCAATCGGACTTGCAGCACCAGTGATGTTCCTTGGAGGAGCATGGTTTGCTGTTTCCTTCGGCGGAATACCAAAAAATCTACTTACTCTTGCCATGACCATAACCTTCTGGATATTCTCAGCATTTTCCATCGCACTATCTCTTATGATAACCACGTTAATCTTTGTAACCCCTTGGCATTTCTGGCCAGCCTTAATCATCATATATATTGGAACCGTATTTGCCTGTATCCAATATGACACTACTGACGGTTTAAAAGTAGGTCTTGATGAAGCACAGCTCCGACACTCCCGTGCAGCCCTACTCTTTTATGAAAAACAAGGTATCAATCCAGAAGAAGGTTCTTAAATAAAAAACAACAGAAAACTACGGATATATCCGTAGTTTTTTTATCCCCATGTAACTATTACCGAATAAACCTAAATGGATTTTGTCGTTGCCCATTAATACGTACCTCAAAGTGTAAATGCGATCCAGTTGAATTACCCGTTGACCCCATAAGCATAATTACCTGCCCTTGAGACACCGGTTCACCAACATTTACATTAAGTTGACTTGCATGAGCGTAGAGCGTTTGCACACCACCACCATGATCAACAATAATATGACATCCATATCCATAATTCCACCCACACTGTGATTTAGAGACAACCCCTGCCCGAGCAGCGTAAATAGCCGTGCCTATTGGTCCACCAATGTCTGCTCCCACATGACGCCAATGAGAATACTGCGTTACAATACGCGCTGCTGAAGGCCAAATATACCCTGATCCAGCCGGTGCACTCACAGATGGAGGAGGCGCAGCAATATTTCTAATTGCTGTTGAACGACTATACACTTGACGAGGCTGTGGTTTCACACCACCAGGAATAAGCAAATCTTCATTAACAACAATATCTGATCCGTCATTTTTTAATTTATTTGCACTAATAATACGATCTTGTTCTGCATCATAAATCTTCGCAATCTTCCCAACCGTGTCACCAGATTTCACTGTATGTAACACCCCATCAAACGGTAAAATAGACAATGCTTGTCCCGGACGAATGTATGATCGAGGAGTTAAATTATTTGATACTAATATTGTTTGCACACTAATACCATACGCCTCTGCAATCGCACCAATAACATCTCCAGGCCGAACAACATATTCAACAATGTCTGATCGCTTACGAATTGAAGATCCTGACGCTGTTGGCGTTGGCAGTGTTGACCCAGGTAAAATACTCGGCTTTATCACAGCGCCACCACCAGCACTCACCCCAGCAATTTCTTGTATACCGACAATACGTCCCTGATCATTTCCAGAAAAAGGTATTTCAGACACGACAGCCCCTTGCCTATACACAGGAATTTCAGTATTTGCTGCAATACCTTCTGCAATAATTTCGTCAACCGTAACATCATCAAAGTCCCCAGGACCAACTAACGCATAAAGAACTGTATCTCGTCCAGGAACAGCAGTATCATTATAGGTATACAGTGTACTATGTGGGTACACCACAACGAGAAGCACTCCAAAAAGCACAATTTGTAATGTGCTTCTTCGTCCTAACCATCCCACAGTTTGATGAGCCCAAGGAACACGAATACGCTGCCAGAGTCTCTTTATACTAAAATGGACTCTATACAATCGGACACCAAGGGTTTCTCTATACAGTTTTCCTACCCAACCTAATCGAGCAACCAAAAACCCAAAAGCATATACAATACTTCGTTTTATATAGATACATCCTCGAACAAGACGTAAGATAAATTGATAGCCGACGTGCTTCATAATATGTGAGGTAATAAAACAGAATCTCATAATAATGAGGTCCTGTCAATATGATCATAGTAGCACATACAATGCAGATTAAACAGAGTAAAAAGAGAAAAAAAGACTTATTTAAGCCAAAAAAAATAAGCACACCTTCCCTAAAGTGCCATTGACAAATGCCAACATATCCGCTATCCTGAGGAAATGTATAACCGTAACATACTTTATGAAACACACACTCAAAAAACAAGAAAAGTCACAAGTTGAACTTACTATCGTAATTACAAAAGAAGAATACGAACCCTACCTACAAGAAGCAGCAAAAAGAATTGCAGACAAGGTAGATATTAAAGGTTTTAGAAAAGGAAAAGCGCCCTACGAAAAGGTAGAAAAAGAAGTTGGAGAAATGCGCATTTATCAAGAAGCACTAGAAACACTTATCCAAAAAACATACCCAGAGGCATTGAAAAAAGAAAACCTCGACGTTATTGGTATGCCACAAGTTGATGTAGAAACACTTGTACCAGGTAATGACATTGTCTATAAAGCAATTGTTGCACTATTACCAAAGGTAAAGATTGCAGATCTTACAAAGATAAAAGTAGAAAAGAAACCAAAACCTGTTGAAGACGAAAAAGTTATTGAAACTATTGATGCCCTTCGTGGTATGCGTGCATCAGAAGTAGTAACAGACAAAGCAGCAACAAAAGAAGATAAATTGATTATCGACATGTTGATGTCAATTGATAACGTTCCTGTTGAAGGCGGACAAGCAAAAGACTACCAAGTATACCTTGGTGAAAAACATTACATTCCAGGATTTAATGATCAATTACTTGGAGCAAAAAAGGGAGAAGAAAAAATATTTTCTCTTGATTTTCCAAAAGATCATTATCAAAAAATGCTTGCTGGAAAATCAGTTGGATTTTCAGTACAAATAAAAGAAGTATTTGAAAGAACACTCCCAGAACTTAATGATGCCTTTGCAAAAGAAATTGGACAAGACAATGTTGATGCACTTAAAAAAATCATTCGTTCAAACATGGAGCACGAAGCGCTTCATAAAGCAGAAGAAAAAGCAGAGATCGAAATACTCGAAACACTGGTAGAAAAATCTAGCTTTGACGACATACCGAAAGTTCTGAGTGATCATGAAAAACAAAAAATGTTTTACGAGCTTACTCGCGATCTCGAAAAAAACGGGGTAACACTTGAACAATATCTTCAAGACATTAAAAAGACTGAAAAAGATCTTCTTGAAGACTTTACAACACAAGCAGAAAAAAGAGCAAAAGCAGCACTTCTTTCTCGCCACATTGCAAAAGAACAAGAAATCACAGCAACCAAAGATGCGATAGATAAAGAAATTAGCATGCTTGAAGAAACATACAAAGACAATGCTGGATATCTTGAAAATCTTAAAAGAAAAGAGGTTCGTGAAACCATAGCAACACAACTTCAAAACAAAGCAGTCATGAAGTACCTAAAAGAACAAATTTTAGGAAGCGCCGATCACACATGTGATGCGCCACCAAAAAAGTAAATAAAAAAAGCCTCGTTCTTACGAGGCTTTTTTATTACTCTTCTATAGAAACGTGTTTATTTTTACTCGTATGACCAGAGACAATACTGACAGCAGAACGATGTACACTATAATATGAGGAAAGAAGATCAATAAGTTTTTCATTCGCTTTCCCATCAACTGGTGGAGTCGTCAACTTCACTTTTAATACACCGTTAGCCATAAACCCAACAACTTCCTCTTTAGAAGATCTTGGAAGAACCCGTACGAAAATGTTTTTCATACACTTACGGTTTATCAATACCACCCGCTGACCATGGATTACACCGTAAAATTCGCCACACGGTTTTTATACCGCCACGAAATACACCGTATTTAAAAAATACCTGATGACCATACTCACTGCACGTCGGATAAAATTTACAATACCCTTCAGGAAACGCATCTTTTGCCCAAAAACTATGGTCAGGAGAAAACAATAATTGATATAACCTCACAGATATCATAAAAACATATCGTGGAAAAAAAAGAAGCCGTTGAAATACACGCATATATTTATAACACTACGATTCCAGCTTTTTGAAACACCGCAGTAATTGATTCAGAAATTTCGTCATACGTTGCATCAACAATCTGTGGCTTTGCCATAACGGCAATTAAATATCCAGGTAACAGAGCCTGTTCTTTTAACATAAGGCGCACAACCTCTCGCATACGACGTTTCATACGATTACGGATAACCGCTCGTTTATGTACCTTAACACTGACAACAAAACCAATTTTCAAATCATCTGTCGTGTACTTCCGTTTTGGAAATGTCTCCGAATTAATTTTCCATATTTTCAACTGTACACAATCACCACCAACAAAACGACCCACTGAAAACAGTGCATCAAAATCCTTTTTATGTTTAAGTCGATATTGTCTTGGTACCATACTAGTAAAAAGTATAACAAAAGAGCCCCGTTTTTTCGAGGCTCTTTACGTTGATTATGATTTCTTTGCTTTTGCAGCCATCTTTACCGCTTTTTTCACTCGTCGTTTTGAATGAAATTTTTTGGTAATCTTTACTCGCCCTTTTTTGCGCCCAGTCTTTCGACGTTGCTTTAGGCTAAGTCCACATGAAGCGGTTAACGTATCACGTCCACGAACACGACGTCTTTTTAATATCACTTTCCCTTGTTTCGTACCCATTCGTTTACGAAATCCGTGTTTTTTACGACGACGACGTTGATTTGGTTGAAATGTTCTTTTAGGCATATATTACAAAAATAGAATAGTCGGCAACGCTTTATATTAAAAAATGGAGATCTTTATCACAAATAACTCTTGCGACACGACCTCACTTGTAAAGCGATATCACTATAACGAAAAAGAGGAAATATGTCAAGGTTTTCTCTTAACAAAGGAAAAAATAAAAAAAACAAAAAGACAGACAAACCTTTCCGAAAAAATAAAAAAGCCCTACACATAAACAAGAATGACCACAAACGAAGAGACACTTATCCACACTGTGCACAACTTATCCCCATATTACTAACTTTTGGCTAAGTAAAGCAATTTTTTAGAAAAAGGTTTTGTGCTAAAATGAGGTTACACACATATTTCACCTCTAATTTCTTCCTTTTTTCCACATATCTATGACCAATCATGAAATCTGGCAAGCTGTTCTCGCCGAGTTTGAACTCTCTATTTCTAAAGCAAACTTCACCACCTGGTTTAAACACACCGGTATTAGTGAATATACTGAAGGAAACGTTATCATAATTGTACCAAATACCTTTACACAAAGCTGGCTCCAAAAGAAATACCACTCTGACGTTGTAAAATCTCTTGAACGAGTAACATCAAAACCTATTAAGAAGGTAGAGTACAACGTAGGAAACATCAAACACGTCGAAGAACAAGAAGCTGTTATAAGTGCCCCTATTCGAGCAACATCAGCCCCAACACAACCAGCAGCACAACAACCACAAGGATATCAATACCAACGAAATCCAGGAAATCAACGCTCAACGTTATCAGCATCACAGTTTGGGTTAAATAAAAAGTATACTTTTGCAACCTTTATTGTAGGGAAACAAAATGAATTAGCACACGCAGCTGCAAAAGCCGTTGCAAATCGCCCAGGAGACGCTTATAACCCATTATTTATATACGGTGGGGTAGGACTTGGAAAAACGCATTTGCTTCAAGCCATTGCTGACCAAATGCTTACAGAAAACCCAAACACAAAAATTCTCTACGTGAGTTCAGAAAAGTTCACCAATGAATTTGTGTCTTCTGTAAAAGAAGGGCGTGCAAAAGAATTTAAAGAACGATATAGAAATGTTGATCTGCTCTTAATTGATGACATTCAATTTATAGGAGGAAAAGAACAAACTCAAGAAGAATTTTTTCACACCTTTAACGAACTTCACCAACACGGAAGACAAGTCGTCCTTACAAGTGATCGACCACCAAAAGCTATCCCTGCACTTGAAGATCGTCTACGAAGCAGATTTGAATGGGGTATGATTGCAGACATTTCAGCACCTGACCTAGAAACAAGAGCTGCCATTCTCCAATCAAAATGCCAAGAAAAAAATTATGGTTTAACAGAAAATATTATTCAAATCATTGCAGAAAAAGTAAAAAGTAATATTAGAGAACTTGAAGGCGCACTAAACAAGGTGATTGCATATCATGAACTAAAAAATATATCACCAAGCAAAGAGACGGTAAACTCTATACTTGCAAGCTTTGAAAGTACAAGTCTTAAAAAGATCCTTACACCAAAAGAACTTATAGCACTTATTGTAAAGTTTTACGACATTACCCTTGAAGACATTAGAGGAAAAAGTAGAGAAAAAAGATTATCACTTCCAAGACAAATCGCGATGTTCCTTCTTCGAGACGAACTGAAGATGTCGTATCCTGCAATTGGACAAGAACTCGGAGGAAGAGATCATACAACAGCAATGCATGCACACACAAAGATTCAAAATGCTATAAAAGAGAGTGCAAAAATGCGTGAAGAGCTAGAACTTATAAAGCAAAGAGCGCGCACTGTGTAATCTTTCGCGGATAATCCTACGTATAACTATGTGGGCAACATCAATAAACAAAGACATCACATGTGGAAAAACATCGACTTATACACACACAAAAAAATAAGAAAAAAACATACCCACAGACAAATGCCAATCATATAACAGTCAGCAAACAAGGGGATAAGTTCATTTATTGGCTGGGTGAAGGAAAGAAAAAAACAGTTATCCTACTTTTCCACTCCCTTACTACTACTACTATTTAATATATAAAAAGAAAAGGAAAAGACCTTTAAGCAACCTGTGTATATGAAATTTACGTGTACCAAAGAAAACTTAGCACATGCACTTACCGTAGTAAGTGGTATTGCAGGGAAACAAGTGAACCTCCCTATACTCACTAATATTTTAATAAAAGCGCACGAAGCGCATATTGAAGTTATTAGTACAAATCTAGAGATAGCCGTACAAACAACACTCAGAGGAAAAATAGAACAAACAGGATCGTTTACTGTTCCAGCAAAAACGCTTACAGATTATGTAAACCTTCTTGGTAGTGAACAAGTCGACGTAACACTTAAAGGAAATGAACTCCTTGTAAAAAGCGGAAGCTCAAGTACAAAAATAAAAGGCATCCCCGCTGACGAATATCCTGTTATCCCTGCAATCCAAGAAGCTCAAACATTTACCCTCAGTGCAGCACCATTTAGAGATGCGCTTTCTAGTGTGGTCTTTGCTGCCGCTAAAAATGAAATACGACCAGAACTTTCTGGTGTGTACATGGGATTTAAAACAGAACGATACAGTGGTTTAATTTTAGCTGCTACGGATTCATACCGTCTCGCAGAAAAGAAAGTGTCCCTTGCTGGAGGAGTTGATACGGTAACTTGTATTATCCCTGCTAAAACCGTGTATGAAATGGCAAGACTGATTTCTTCACAAAAAGGTATGGAGGGAGACATGACTGTTGAATTACATATTAGTGATAATCAAATTGCGATGCTTTTTCAGGGAATACAGATGACATCACGCATTATTGATGGAACCTACCCAGATTATGTTCAAATTATTCCTGAAAGCTTTAAAACAACAGCAACATTTCCCGTTGACATCGTAAAGAAAAAAATCAAAGCAGCAAGTTTGTTTACAACCATGGGGGTAAACGCCGTGTCGTTTGATTTAAACGTGGAAAACAGTTCAATTGGTGTCTCGTCAACAAGTACACAAACAGGTGAACATGCCTCAGAAGTAGATGTAGAAATAACTGGAGAAGAAAATTCCATTTTATTGAATCATCGGTATGTCCTTGATGGATTATCTCAGTTTGAAGAAAAAGGAGATTTTCTTTTGAATAGTAGTGATGCTCCCTGTATGCTTCGTCCACACAATCGTGAAGATTACTTATACATAGTCATGCCTATTCGTCAGTAATGATGATACAAAAAAAGACCTCCGTATATCGGAGGTCTTTTTTTATAGGTCTTCTTTTTTCTGTTCAGGATCTTTTTGTTTAAGAAAAGTGAAAGGAACTGTTTCTCGAATGCTATTTCCAATATCGTCTTCAACAATAATGGTCAGTATATGTTCTCCGTCAGATAAGCCACCGGTCTCATACACAAGGTTAAACGGATGTTCGCGCACAACACCAACATACTTTTGATCAACCCTATAAATAACTCGAGTAATACCACGAGGGGCACTCACTCGAATATCGGTGTTAAGAATGTCTCCTGATACGGTACTGCTTGGTGCAGGGAACACCACTTTAAGAGTTGGTATAAGTTCAAGAGAGTGGACATCATCATATTCTGTTGGAGGTTCGTCAAAGCTTACTTCCCATGTTTCGTCTTCTTCTTGTTTTCTTTTTATCCAGTCTTGAATAGACGCTTCCCAAATGTGATATTGAAAATCATCATTAGGATCTTTTGGAACGCTTCCACGAGGATCATCTTTTTTAACGTAATGCAAAATAGAATGAGGTGGAATATATGTTCGCTCAACAATATATTGTGGTGGCGTTGAAGTCGTTGCAAGTTTATTAGTAACTTTATCGATCTTCAATGTAATGCCACCACCTTGTGAGCCGCGTAAAACGGGCTTCTCAGCGTCATTAGCTGGTGGTGTTGGGAAAGATTCAACCTTGGTATCTTTTAGCGCCTCTGTCATGAATTTTTGCCAAATAGGTGCCGCTACTCGACTTCCCCCAAATCCAACCGTCATTGATTTATTATTTGTGTTTCCTGCCCACACACCTGTAACCAGACTTGGAGTGTATCCAACAGTCCAAGCGTCTTTATAATTATTTGTTGTTCCTGTCTTTGCCGCAACGGGTCTTCCTGGGAGTGTCAGCACACCGCCTGCACCAAATAAATATGCACGAGCCTCATCGTCTTGAAGCACATTTGTAATTGTTGCGATAATATCGTTATCAATTACTTGTTGTGCTCGTGTTGCTTTCCATTCTTGAAGAATAGCGCCTTGGTTATCTTCAACTTTTAAAATACTTACTGGCGTAACATTTTTTCCATTGTTTGCAAGAATGGCAAACGAAGAAATATGTTCCATGGGTTTTACTTCTCCTCCACCAAGGACAAGAGAAAGTCCTAGTCTATCTGTATCAAGAGTGGTGTAATTTAAACGAGACAAAAAGTCTCCGACAGCATTGTTCCCAACAAGGTATTGTGTTTTTACTGCCGGAATATTTAATGATCCTTGAAGCGCTTGTCTCATAGTTACTGGACCACGTTCCTGAAGATCATAATTTTCAGGTGTATACGCGCGCGCATTTGGTGCAAAGTTTGTTCGAGTATCAAACAATACTGTCTCAGGGGTATACCCTTTTTCAAATGCTGCGGCATAAATAATTGGTTTGATGCTTGATCCTGGTTGGCGTAATCCAAGAGTAATCACATTAAACTGCCCATCAATCTCATCGTCATAAAAATCTCGAGAACCAACCAGACTCAAAATATGTCCGTTTCTTGGATCAAGGGCAAGTAAGGCTGCATTATCTGCTCCTGCTGTAGTGAGTGTTGATTCTGTTAAGTCTTCAATGGTTTGCTCAGCAATTTGTTGTTTGTCCCAATCAAGTGATGTGATAACTTTCAGTCCACCGGTTTCAACAAGTTGCTCACCATAAAGTTTAGCTAATTGTTTTTTTACATACAAAACAAAATGAGGCGCTTTGATATTACTAAACGAACGAGAGAGCGTTAGTGGTTCAGCTTGGGCAGCGACTTTTTGGGCTTCTGTTATTTTTCCTTCAGCCGCCATACGAAACAAGACAAAGTCTCGTCGTTTTTTTAATGCTTCAGGATTACCAAGATATGTTGACGGAGCTCTTGGAAGGCCTGCAAGTGTCGCTGATTCTTGAAGGGTGAGTTTAGATACATCTTTTCCAAAATAACTTTGAGCAGCAGATTGCACACCATAGTTTGTTGATCCGTATGGAATTTCATTAAAGTAAATTTGTAAAATCTGATCTTTTGTATATTTTTGTTCTAGTCGAACAGATAACAGTATTTCTTTTACCTTTCTTGTTATTTTTCGTTCATTTGTAAGAATGGCATTTTTTACAAGTTGTTGTGTAAGTGTTGATGCTCCTCCACCAATACGCCCTTTCCCTACAAGGCCATACACAATAGATCGAGCAATACTAAGTGGTCGTACACCACGATGTTCATAAAAAGCAGTGTCTTCTGTCGAAATGACGGCATCAATAAGTTCTTGAGGTATTTCTTCTAAAGACACCAGCGTTCGTTTCTCATCAGCAAAAATTTCGTATAACAAATGGTCGCCTGTTCGGTCATATATTTTTGTACTTTGAGCAACTGGTCTATCAGATAACCTATCAGGGTCTGGGAGATTGCGCCCAATCCAAATGGTTGAGACTACTGCTAGTACAAAAAGGAGTACCATGCTCAACACTCCATATTTAAAAAGTTGTTTCATTCCTCCTTTTTTACGGAGCACCTGAGCAAAAAATCCAAAAAAACGGACTAATAGCCACCCAAGTAGACGAAGAGGAAGGAGTAATAGAGGAACAAAAGAACGAGAAGAAGTATTTCTTTTTTTCTTTAAAGGTGTTGATTGATTTTTCTGTATTTTTTTTCGCTTTTTAGGGGAGTGATCAGGCGGGGTATTAACATACCCATATGAGCGTCCACCACGGGGTGATCGAGGCATAAAATTTTGGCTTTGTTAAGCTAAAAAAGGGGTTAAAACTATTGACAAAAGGTCCTATTTATGGTATAGTATTTTGTTATAAAACACAAGGTAATCAATATCTGTTTATGAAGATATCAACAGCTACACTTCAAAAGAAAATGGTAATCATGTACAATTATATTCATTCTATGATTGATGATTTACCCTCGAAACGCCTAAAAAAGGCTTTATTTAGCAAAATTTACCGAAACCTCTCTAAGTCAGTGATTACAATAGCAACACTTATTGCTATTCTCGTTGCCTCAGGGACGTATACCGTAGTACACGCAGAAATTTCAAACAAAGTAGATTCTCTTAAAGGAGTCTATCAGGTTGAAGACATTGCCTTTCCCGAAGCAGGAACAAGGGAACCACGAAGAATTGTGACAGTTATTTCAACAGCGTATTCTTCTGATACTTGGCAAAACTGGGGAAACCCATGTCTCCCGTACTTTGAGTCATTTAACCTTTGTGAACAGTTTGAAGAAAATGGGTTAGAAGATACCATTGCAACAAACATGCTTGCTATCGGAACAAAAGTACGATTTCCTGATATCTATGGAGATAAAGTGTTTACCGTACGAGATAAGATGAACAAAAAGTATAACGGACAATACCGTGTAGACTTTTATAAGGCAGAACTTGGAGAAAACGGAAAAATTGATGCTGATAAGTCTCGTGCAGAAGCTGTAACCTTTGGTGCACAAAGGTTAGTAATGGAAATTTTCTAAAATAAATATATACTAAAAAGCTCCCTCAATTGAGGGAGCTTTTTACTTTGGAGGTACGGGCGGGAATCGAACCCACGAATAGAGGTTTTGCAGACCCCTGCCTTACCACTTGGCTACCGTACCAAATGCAAAATCAAGCGTGTCCAATGTACCATAATAGAGAGAATTACTCAAGATCTCTCCCTATTTACGTACCTGTGACTTCCATGTACCATAGAACGTACAAACTAGGGAGATGCACAACACACAGGAGGACCCTATGAGTACGGCATTGGCGACGACGGTAACCAACGAGGACAGAGCGGAGCTGAAAAAGGCAGAAGCACGAGCAAGAAGATGGCAGGTGTTACTGGTGCTCGCACCAGTGATCGGCGTCATGCTCATCGCAATGCAGATTGCGGTGACGGTCTTCGGGCTTTCCGGAGTCTTCAACGGCCCCATGATCCTGCCCCTCGCCATCGGCGGTGCCCTGTGCGCCGCAACACCCGGGATCGGGTGGATCTGGTTTAGCAGGTGGCGCCAAGCTCGGCGCCTGCGAAAGGAACACTCAAGAGGAGGGCTATTCGGGGAGATCGGCAGATATGCCGCTGATCAGGCGGTCTCTTTGTTAGAAGACATCATGGAGAGAGAAAAGAAGCTCACGTAGGGAGTCTTTGTTCATCTCCTGTGCACTGTGCATGGACCACCTCGTCGTTTGGAGGAGACGAGGTGACCATGGATATGGTGAAAAAATATTTTCCCTATATCTATGTCTACATCAGAAAAACCACGATTTGTCATTATTGACGGGAACGCTATTGTTCATAGGGCGTATCACGCACTGCCACCACTTACCGCAAAAGACGGAACAGTGGTAAATGCCGTGTACGGATTTGCCTTAATGCTATTGAAAATATTGAGTGATATTAAACCCACATACCTTGCAGTGACATTTGATATGCCTGGAGGAACTTTTCGAGATGAAATTTATGAAGACTATAAAGCAACACGGGTAAAATCAGATCAGGATCTTTATGATCAAATTCCACTTGCTCACGACCTTGTTGAAGCGTTTAATATTCCCATTTACGAACAAAAAGGGTTTGAAGCTGATGATGTTATTGGTACGCTTGCAAAAAAAGTAAAAAAGAACAAAGAAGATATTGAATTTGTCATTGTAACTGGAGATAAAGATCTCTTACAATTAGTTGATGAAGACACACATGTATATCTTTTAAAAAGAGGGGTATCTGAGTTTGAATTATATGATGAACAAAAAGTTATCGAAAAGTTTACCTTTGGGCCAAACATGGTGGTAACCTACAAATCAATAAAAGGAGATAGTTCAGATAACATTCCTGGAGTTAAAGGTATTGGTGATAAAGGAGCGACAAAACTTATTAATGAGATTGGTGGTCTTGAAG
The DNA here is from genome assembly GCA_018651085.1 of Candidatus Magasanikiibacteriota bacterium. GTDB lineage: Bacteria > Patescibacteriota > Patescibacteriia > Magasanikbacterales > UBA922 > JABIEQ01. Next base: position 6,296 of record JABIEQ010000010.1, on the reverse strand, counting down.
AAATTTATAAACAACTAAAAGACAAAGACTCTCGTTTACATACTGAATTTAAAAAAGGGATCATTGAAAAACTTGAAGCAAGTGAAGACAATGCATTTATGAGCCAAGAGCTTGCAACGATTCATACCGAGGTAAAAGAACTGAAGTTTACATTAGCAAAATGTGTGGCGCATGAGTTTGATGTGAAAAAAGTCACAGATCTATTTCGATCATTTGGTTTTTATTCGTTAGTAAAAAGAATACCTGGAGTTGAACAAAGCGAACATAGCGGAAATAAAAAAACAAAAGCACGAAGTAAAAAAATAACTATTGTAAACGAGAAAAACAGTGCTGTTTTTTTTCAGGAACTTAATGCTGAAAAAGAATGGGGGTGTAAAGAAGTACTTAGTGGTACAAGTGTATTTGAAAGCGACCTTTTAGGGTTTGTTTTTGTAACGTACAAGAATTCGTATTATGTTGAGGTAAAAAAGATAAGTAAAAAAGATAATGATACATTGTTCAGTTTATTTACGAATGAAAAGAAAACCATTGTTGGACATAACTTAAAACAACTTGTGCGGGCATTGTTGTGGAACAATAAAAACATAGCAGCAAAAATTTTTGATGTCATGGTTGCTTCATACATTATTGATGCAAGTACACGTGCACATAATTTAAAAGACATCGTGCTTCGAGAATTAGGTGAAACAATGGTAGACGGAGGTGATCAAACAAGTTTGTTTGGAGTAGACCCAACACTCATTGCCGGTGAACTACAACGAGTACTTGAGATAAAGAAAAAGCAAGAAAAATCATTAAAAGAAGCTGAGAACCTCAAGTTATTTGAAGATATGGAAATGGCGCTTATTCCAGCACTTGCCCAAGCAGAATTACATGGGATTGCACTCGATACAAAGGCATTAAAAGAGCAGTCAACCCAAATAGCAAAAGACCTTAAGGACATTACTCAAAAGATTTGGAAGGAATCTGGAGAAGAGTTTAATGTAGCGTCTTCCATGCAATTACGAGAAGTGCTATTTGAAAAAATGGAGTTACCAACAGAAGGAATTAAAAAAGGGAAGACGGGATATTCAACTGCAGCGAGTGAATTAGAAAAACTTCGTGATCAACACGAGATCATTGCAATGATTGAATCATTTCGTGAACTTTCAAAACTACAAAATACGTATGTTGATGTATTGCCAACATTGATTAATAAAAAAACAGGGCGCATTCACACAACGTTTAATCAAACCGTTGCTTCAACTGGTCGTCTATCAAGTTCAGATCCAAACTTACAAAATATTCCAATTAGAACAACACAAGGAAAAAAAGTTCGCGATGCTTTTGTTGCAGAAGAAGGATACATACTCATTGCTGCTGATTATTCACAAATGGAATTACGTATCGTGGCATCAATGGCTGAAGATAAAAACATGATGGCCATTTTTCAAAACGGTGAAGACATTCATAAAGCTACCGCAGCATTTATTCATGGAGTAAAACTTGAAGACGTAACAAAAGATCAGCGTCGTTCGGCAAAAGAAGTAAACTTTGGCGTACTTTATGGTATGGGAGCGTTTGGTCTTGCGCAAAGAACAAAACTTTCTCAAGCTGTTGCTCGAGAATTCATTAAAAAATATTTTGAATCATTTTCTCGAGTTAAAAAGTTTCTTGATGACACATTAGAAAAAGCAAAAGAGACTGGATACGTTGAGACGCTCTTTGGAAGGCGTCGGTATGTCCCTGAGCTACAAGCAGGAAATTTTCAGGTACGTGCGTCAGGAGAGCGTATGGCGATTAACATGCCAATTCAAGGAACGTTAGCAGACATTACAAAAATTGCCATGATTAATATGCATAAGCATATTAAAAAGACATATAAAAAAGAGGATGTGAAAATTCTTTTGCAAGTTCATGACGAACTCGTTCTTGAAGTGAAAAAAGGATTAGAAGAATCCGTAGCAAAAGAGTTGCATGACATCATGGTAGCCGTTGTTGAACTCAAAGTGCCCGTTGTTGTAGAATACGAAATCGGAAAAAGTTGGGGGAACTTAAAATAAAAAATTTAGAGAATAAAAGATCACCTCATCGAGGTGATCTTTTATTCTCTTCTTAGGCCTAACAAGAGGGTTCCGGTGTGCGCCGCCGGTAGCGGGGGTGGTCAGTTCCAAAGATAACCAGACCTCCTAAAATAGATTGATCGTAAGTTGTACTCCAGGGGCAAAACCATCTGGCGTAAATGCCATCACTCCTGCAAGGAGGAGACGTCTATTCACAGCCCATCCTACCCCACTAACCCCTGTCATGACAATTTTGGTGTCTCCAGTAGGAAGAAATAAGGCGTTCATGCCACCTCCACCAAGGAAAACAAATTCCTTAGTGAGTTTATAGCCAAGGAGTCCAAAGCCTTGGGCTACGGGCACGCTGGGTTTGGAGTTGCCTTGCAAGAACGCACCTCCCCCTAGTAAACCACGAAAGAACCATCCTTCCTCCCCGAGGGGAACAAGAATGGCGGCTCCCCCTGTGCTGATGGTCGTTTTAGACCACGTCCCATCGTAGGAAATGGGGGTAACAGTCGTAATGTAGGTCTGAACGATCTGAGCCTCTGTCGTAGTGTTGATAAAAAGAGCTGAGATGATGATAAGGACAGGGGTAAAGGTCTTCACAATAGTTCCTGCAGTTCTGGCCGGGTTTGGCCGGTTATCAAGCTTGACGAGCTCATAATATCATAAAAAAAGAGACTAGTCAAGTATTTTAAGCTTAACTTAGGTAAAATTCAGTCATAAAAATATTGACCAAAAAGATAGAAATGTACAAAAAAGGCTTAATACAGTATAGTAGTATTGTCACATTAATAATGATAATATGATAAAAGATAAACTTGAAGAATTAGGATTTAGTAAAAATGAGGGCCATGTCTATTTAACACTTTTTGATTTAGGAAAAGCACGAGCAGGTGAAATTATAGATATAACGGGTTTGCATAGAAATCTTGTGTATACGTCACTTGAAGATCTTATTTTTCGTGGGCTCGTGAGTAAGACTATGAAAAAAGGTGTTGCTGAGTTTAGTGCTAACGCACCGGAAGTGCTTATGGAAGAAATAGAAAAAAGAAAGCAAACTGCCGCTGATGTTATTGAAAAACTTAAGCAAAAGCAAATTGAAGCTCCAAGAGAAGTAAGTATTCATGAAGGTATTGAAAGCCTAAAACAACTTCGAGCAAAAGCATACGCACTTGATAAAGGTGAAACCGTCTATATTCTTGGTGGATCAAAATTAAGTACGATGCCAGTTCTTTCTTCGTATTGGAAAAAATGGAATAAAAAATTAAGCGAGAAAGGGGTAAATATTAAATTTTTATTTGATAGATCAGCAGACCAAGAAGAGGTTCAATGGAGAAATGGCCTTGATAACATTGAGGCAAAATATTTACCTTCAAATATTAGGACTCCTATGCTCATGGCATTTTTTGGAGACCAACTAGATTTGAGTATTTTAAGTGACAACCCGCTAACCTTTAGTTTGAAAAGTATAGAGGTAGTAGATGGGTTTAAAACATATTTTAAACATCTTTGGAATCAAAAAACAAATACCTTACATGGGAATGAAGGTTTTTATGCCGCGTTTGGAGACATATTACTAACACTTAAAGAGGGCGAAGAACTTGTTGTTATGGGTATTCCTAATTTCGGAAAGGATTTCGCAGATATGTTAGTTGAGTTTCATGAAAAGCGTGCAAAGAAGAACATACACACAAGAATTCTTTTAAATAATAAAGCACGAGAAGTAGGGCCACGTTTAGAAAATTTAGATCATACGCAAATACAATGGATGGAGCCAGGGACGGTAACTCTTGCCGCATTTCTTATATATGGAAATAAAACATTGATTAGTTTGCCAAGTAAAAAAATATTTGTACAGATTAATGACGAAGACATGGCACAAACGTTTAGGGTTCATTTTGAGCTTTTATGGGAGCAACATAAACGGCGACTTGCGTAAGTACGATACACGTACTAAAATGAATCTATCAATACTAAGTATCAGGATATGATTTTATTTCTATACGGGAAAGATACTTTCCGCAGTCGAGCACAATTAAAAAAGATGATTACGAAGTTTAAAGAAGATAGAGATCCGCAAGGGTATAATACCGTTATGGTAGATTGTGTAACTGAAACTCCGGCAAAGGTGCAAGAGCAAATGCTAGCAATCCCCTTTCTTGCGGAAAAGCGAATGGTTGTTATTGAGAATCTTTTAATATCAAAACAAAAAGAACTTGCGCAAATAATTCTTGATAGAATTGAAGCACAATCATTTCCAGATGACACAATTCTTGTTTTCTGGGAAGGAAATGATAAGTTTAGAACAAAAGTCGCAAAAGAATTGTTTGCTCGTTTAGGAAAAGAAAAATTTGCCCAAGGATTTGAAGAACTTTCAGGAACAAAACTTGATGCTTGGATTATCGACACAGTAAAAAGAAGGGGCGGACAGATTGCAAGGAGCGCAGCTCAAGACTTATCGCGTCATTTAGGATCTGACACTTGGAGATTAAACACGCTTATTGATCAGCTCATTGCATTTAAAAACAATGAAGAAATTACACCAAGCGATGTATTATTATTTGTTGATGAAAAAGCAGACGACAATATTTTCAATTTAGTTGATGCCATTGTACAGAAAAAACCTAAAAAGGTTTTTCATATGATAGAAGAACAATACACGCAAGGAAAAGATGCACATTACGTGTTTGCAATGGTAGCAAGGCAGTTTAAAATTCTTTTAGAGTTAAAAGATGCTTCAATAAGTGAGTCTTTTCAAACGGGAGGAACGTTAGCAAAAGCCATGGGCCTTCATCCATTTGTAGTTAAAAAAACCATGCCAATGGTAAAGCAATATAAATTAGAAGAGTTAGAAAAAGTGCACAGTGACCTTCTTCTTCTTGATAAAAAAACAAAAACAGGTCAAGGAGACCTGAGAACATTACTTGATTTGTTTATTGGAAAACTTGCTAAGCAAACATCATAAAAAAAATCCCGGTAAGACCGGAGTTTTTTTATTTTGCGACTGCTTGAACTTTGTTCATGAGTCTAGAGATAAGTCTTGAAGCTTTTCCTTTTTTGATAACGCCACGTTTTGCAGCTTTATCAAGAGTTTTTTGTGCAAGGCGAACTTTTTCTGTAATATCTTTTTCACCTTGAGCAACAGCTTTTTTTGCAGTCTTAACGGCGAGTTTGTACGCCTTTTTCACTACATCGTTTTGAACTTTTCGTTTCATTGATTGACGAAGAGCTTTTTTTGCATTGTTTTTAATTGGCATATCTAAAAAGAGATAATCAATACTGTAAAATTAAGAGCGGGATTAGTATAGCCAAATACCCCCTATTTGTCAAGCATCAAGCTGTGGGGCATCTATCTGTTCAGGATCAATCATACGTTCTCCATCAGTAATACGTACGATGTCCTTATCGATCTTCCCAAATTCTTTATACGCATTATTATAGTGATTTACTGTTGTTTTCATGCTATTTCCAAGTCTTTTCATGAAGTCTTCGTATGATTTAAGATGTTTTTGAAGCAAATGGACATGTTTACGGATACTTTTAGCGCTTTCTTCAATCTTAAGAGATCTTAAGCCTTGAAGAATTGTTTGAAGATATGCTGCAAATGTCGTTGGTGATACGATAATAACCTTTCTTTCATGAAAGGCATAATCGATGAGGTTCCTTGTATTTACCTTCACTGCCCCAACTTCACTTACTAGAAGATCATAATAAATCGCTTCAGCGGGGATAAACATAAAAGCAAAATCAAGCGTACCGTGCTTGGGTTTTATATATTTACTTGTTTCATCAATACGAAGCTTAAGGTCTCGAGAAAAGTCTTTTTCAAGGATAGCTCGACGTGCAGGGTCTTCTTCATCTATAAGGCGACGATAATTATCAAGAGAAAACTTCGCATCAATAGGGATGATGCCATCTTTTGCAAAAATAGCAGCATCAACAATGTCACCATCCTCAAATTTATATTGCATAGAGAATACTGTCGGTGGGAGCATGTTTTCTAAAATTAACTGTAGGCCCGCCTCCCCTAGTGCCCCACGCTTTTTTTGGTTTGTAAGCACACGCTCAAGGTTATGGAGCTGTTCAGAGAATCCTACAACTTGTTGGTTTGTTTTATCAAGGCTCGTCAGTTTTTCTGTAATGCTTGCGATCATCTTTGCACTGTGTGTTGTAATCCCTTGGATAACTTTTGTATTTTCTGCGAATTGACTGTGAATGGTTTTATGGAGTGTCTCCGTATTTTTGTGCATC
>JABIEQ010000009.1 GCA_018651085.1 Candidatus Magasanikiibacteriota bacterium | reverse complement strand
ACTCACAGCTTCCTTTGCACTCATAAAGTAATCACGGTCACTATCTTTTTCTACTTGGGCAATTGTTTGCCCACTATGTTTTGCAAGAATTTCATTTAAATTTGCCTTCATTTTAATAATTCGTTCAGCATGGATTTGAATATCACTTGCTTGTCCTTGGGTACCACCCATCACTTGATGAATCATCACTTCACTATTTGGTAAACAAAATCGCTTTTGTGGTGCTCCTGCGGCCAATAATACCGATGCCATACTTGCAGCAATACCAATACATGTTGTCGATACATCAGACTTAATATATTGCATGGTGTCATAAATCGCCATACCAGCAGTAACTGATCCACCAGGAGAGTTAATATATAATTTAATATCTTTATCAGGATCTTGATTTTCAAGAAAAAGAAATTGGGCAATGATGGTATTTGCAACTCCGTCGTCAATAGCACTTCCTAAAAAGATAATGCGATCTTTTAATAGACGAGAGTAAATATCATATGCTCGTTCGCCATAGCTTGTTTTTTCAATAACCGTTGGAATAAGGTGTTGCACTCTTGGGGTCATATGCGGCATAAAATAATCAAAAAGGGAATAAAAAATACTACAGTGTAGTATAGCAGGGTGGAAACACACTGTGAAGAATATAGTGTGGGTGAATTAGGTTATTTTGTCAAGAGATAATAGCGTATCAAAAATATGAGAAAGTGCCGTTGAAAGTGGACCATCAATCGTAAACCCAGCAGCTTTTTTGTGTCCACCACCACCTAAAGAGACGGCCATAGCACCAACGTCAACATCATCATGAGTTGTTCTAAAACTTCCTTTAATTTTCCCATTCTCAAGTTCTTGTACAATAAGACCAACTTTTCCGTCTTCAATATTATTTAAAAAATTTGCCATACCTTCTGTCTGTTCTTGGGTAACATGATGTTCTTGTAAATCGTCAAGTTTAAGATACGTATAAACAATATCAAGCTCTACGTGTTTTTCAAAACGAGAAAGCATCGTTCCCCAAAGTTTCAAGGCATCAATAGATTTATCTTTAAAAACCCATCCCTTAATCAAATTAAGGTTTGCGCCTTTTCGAATAAGCTCACTTGAAATATTAAGAGATAAAATTGATGTCGCAGCATTCGTAAAGTTATCAGTATCAGTGATAAGACCTGTCAAAAGGCACGTGGCCATATCTGGATCAATTGGGATTTCATTATAGGTAAAAAAGTCGTAAAGAATTTGTGTTGTTGAAGATGCTTGTGTGTGGACCATATTAAGCTCCCCATACATTTCATTTGTTACATGGTGATCAATATTAATCACCATGGGTTGAGGGTCCATCGTTTTAAGGTATGTATCAACTCCAGCATAACGGAGGTCTCCTGAATCAAAAACAATCACAACATCGTACTCATGAGCCAGAAGTTGTTCTTTTTCATGAATAATGTATTGAATATGGGGTAAAAAATGCATACGAGAAGAAATCTCTGTACTACAAAATGTGGTATGATCTTTATCAATTGATCGCAAAAATTGCATAAAAGAGGCCACCGAACCCAAAGCATCTCCATCAGGATTTGCATGAGGGATAAGAAGGATGTGTTTTGCCGCCATAACGGCTTTGTAGATGTCTGTAGCAACGCGGTGTGGCATATGTAAAATTATAAGCTTTAGAGTATAGGATAGTTGAAGCCTATTGTCAAGGCATGATATACTCTCCACATATATTTGCATATTGTAGCACAGCACGTATAGATCGTATAGGAAATTAAGAGCACTATGTATCTAAAGCAGGTTGACATACACGGATTTAAGTCATTTGCCAAAAAAACAACTATCAGCTTTCTTCCTCCAAAAGGGAGTATCAACAGCATTACTGCAATTGTCGGGCCAAATGGAAGTGGAAAAAGTAATGTATCAGATGCCATTCGTTGGGTGTTAGGGGAACAAAGCATGAAACAACTGCGCGGTAAAAAAAGCGCAGATATTATTTTTGCTGGATCAGTATCAAAAGGAAAAATGGGAATGGCCAGTGTATCATTAACGGTAGATAATAATGATGGAGGTGTCCCCATTGATTACAGTGAACTTGTGATTACAAGACGCTTATACCGTTCTGGTGAAAGTGAATACCTTATAAACGGCGCCCCTGTGCGTCTTCTTGATTTACAAATTCTTCTTGCAAAGGCACAGTTTGGTCATGGATCATATTCTGTCGTAGGGCAAGGCATGATTGATAAACTTATTTTACAATCAGCAACTGAAAGAAAACAGTTTTTTGATGAAGCCTCAGGAATCAAAGAATTTCAAATTAAACGACATCAAGCAGCACTAAAGTTAAACAGAACAAAAGAGCACATGAAAGAAGCAACGCTCTTACTCCAAGAGATTGCACCGCGCTTAAAGACATTAACAAGACAAGTGAAAAAACTCGAAGAACGACAAGGAATTGAGGTACAACTACAAGAAATGCAAGAAAGTTACTATAGAACCCTCTACACTCACAATCAAAGTCACATAGAATCATTAAAAGAAGAACTACACAGTATTGAGGCTTCCTTTAAAAAAGAAGAAGATCAATTAAAAATAATTCAAACAGAACTTTCAAGACTCGCTCAAGCAGAGTCACGTCAACATATTTTTCAAGAACTGCAAAGAGTTCATCAAGATATAGTAAAAAGAAAAAATGAACTAGAAAGAGATCGAGCAATTTTAGATGGACGATTACAAACAGAGTACTCTAAAGCAGGGAAACAAAATATTGGGTGGTTAGAACAAAAAATTAATCAACTCAATGATGAATACGAAGGATCAAAAAGAGAAAAAGAAGCACTTGATCAAGGAATAAAGACATTGCAACAAGAACTTCATGAGAAAAAAGGACGATTAGAAAATATTGGTTTTGAAAAAGCAGAACTAAAAAATACCATTGCAACACTAGAGCAACGTATGTTGCGAGCAAAGACAAACGAGCACATGTACCAATTTACGGGTATTCGTGCCGTGCAAGCTATCCTTGAAGAAAGACAACGATTCGGGAAAGTATATGGAGCTGTTGCACAACTTGGAAGGGTTGATAAGCAATTTCAGTTAGCCATGGATGTTGCAGCAGGATCACATTTATCGTCCCTTGTTGTAGAAAATGACGAAATAGCAAAGCGATGTGTCGAATACCTTCGTGAATATCGATTAGGCTATGCAACATTTTTGCCATTAAATAAAATGCGGCCACGGTTTGTCTCACAAGACATTTATGCGTGTTTAGGGAAAACGGGGGTACATGGACTTGCCATTGATCTTATTGAATTTAAAGAGTCACTAGAAACTATTTTTTCATACGTATTTGGAGGAACACTTATTGTAGAAGATATTGATATCGCAAGAAAAGTGGGTATTGGAAAAGTACGGATGGTAACGGTTGATGGAGATATATTAGAAACAAGCGGAAGTATAAAGGGAGGATATAGAAAAAGAAAAAGTACAGGATTAAGTTTTGCACACACTGGCGTGAGTATTGAAGACCATAACGCAGAAGAATTAGAATCACATATTAGAGAAAAAAACCAAGAACTACAAAGCTTAGAAAAAACATTTGATTCGTTACAAGAAGAAACACGAAGTGCACTCTCTCAACTTGATGTAACAAAACATACCGTAGCGCTTGCTGAAGGGAAAGAGCGAGAAAAAGAAGCAGAGATTGCTAACCTTAAGCAAGAGCTGTCACTAACAGACATGAGTCCAGAGGAGTATAGTGTCAGCATGAAAGATGTATCAGACAAAAAAGGATTGCTTGAACAAAAAATAAATGACATCATAAAAGAAGTGGAACAAGCCACCGAACAGGTCGCTAGATTTAACGAAGAAGAAGAACAAAAGAAGAAAAGAGTATTTTCTCTTCAAGATGCCATGCAATATCAACAAGGTAACTTAAATAAAATTGTCCAAGAAAAAAATATTAAAGAAATTTCTCTTGCAAAGTTTGAAACCAAACAAGAAGATCTCATTGGAGAGGTGTTTCAAGAAATGCATACGAGTGCAGAATCTATTATAAAAAAAGGGGACGAAGTGTTAGCTCTCGATGAATTAGAAGTTGTTCAATCAACAATTCAAAAGCTGAAATACAAATTAAGCCTTATTGGTGGTATTGATGAAGAAGTAATTCAAGAGCATAAAGAAACAAAAGAACGCCACGACGGATTAGATGGACAACTGTATGATTTGAAAAAGGCCATGAAAGATCTTGATAGTTTGATTGAAGAACTTGATAGTGTGATGAAGAAAAAACGAAAAAAAGCCTTTAAAGCCATAAGAGAAGAGTTCGCCAGATATTTCTCTCTCCTTTTTGAAGGAGGAAAGGCCGATCTCGTAGAAGTCTATGGTGAAGAAGATCTTGAAGAAGACCTAGAAGAAGAAAAAAATGAGAAAAAGGTTGCAAAGATACTCACAGGTATAGATATTATTGCCTGCCCACCAGGAAAAAAGATCACCAATATCAGGTCTCTTTCAGGAGGAGAGCGGACAATGACCTCAATTGCTCTTATCTGTGCCATTTTGCGAACAAATCCTTCACCATTTGTCGTATTAGACGAGGTAGAAGCAGCTCTTGATGAAGCAAACTCACTGAGATTTACCAATATTTTGCAAGAATTAGCTAAAACATCACAGTTTATCCTTATTACACATAATCGAGCAACAATGCATGCTGCTGACGCATTATATGGGGTAACTATGGGAAGAGATGGAATCAGTCAGCTTCTCAGCGTAAACTTGGATATGGCACAAAAGGCCGATGGTTGACAGGAAAAGGGTAATCCGCTATAATAGGCCCGTCACGAAATTACGCCATTTTCTGTGTTTACAACAATAGAGAAAATGAAATAATTTTTATATAAAAGAAAAAGGACTATGTTACGTATTCGTCTACAACGAATTGGGCGCAAAAACAACCCAGTATATAGATTGGTTATTTCAGAAAGAGCAAAAGACACTCAAGGAAGAAGTCTTGAAATCTTAGGGAAATACGATCCTGTAAGTACTGATAAAAAATTAATACTTGAGGAAGATAGAATCAAGTATTGGATTGGAAATGGTGCGCAACCATCAAACACTGTATATAATTTGCTTGTAAAAGCTGGAGTAATAGAAGACAAGAAGAAGAAAAAGTCAGTTGCTATTACAAAAAAGCGTGGAGCAAAACTTACTGATAAAAAAGCAAAGGCTGAAGAAGACAAAAAAGCGAAAGCTGAAGCAAAGAAACAAGCTGAAGAAGAAGCTAAAGCAAAAGCAGCTGAAGAAGCTGCTGCAGCCAAGGCAGAAAAAGAAGCTCCTGCTGAAGTAGTAGAAGCACCCGCTGAAGATGCTCCTAAAGAGGAAGAAAAGAAGGCTGAAGCACCAGTGGAAGAAACACCAAAAGAAGAAGCAAAAGAAGCCAAAGAATAATTATCAACAACAGTCGCTTTTGGGCGACTTTTGTGTTGACAAAGCCCTCCTTGTATACTATGCTTATTGCATGAGTAACTGGTGAGGGAACTCACATTGTCGACAGTTTATTGAAAACATAATTCGTATTGAAAGTATGTCAGAACTTAAAGATCAGGAATTTCTAGATTTTCTTATCAAAGCGATTGTTAACAATCCAGATAAAGTGAAACTTGAAAGAAAAGTAGACGAAATGGGAGTACTATTTACTCTAGAAGTAGACCCAAGTGACATGCCATACGTGATTGGTCGTCAAGGACGAACTGCGCAAGCAGTGCGAACCCTTTTGAAGACTGTTGGTTCAAAAAACAATTCAAGAGTAAACCTCAAAATTGTTGAACCAGAAGGATCACAACGTGGGATGAACCGAAAGCCAGAATCATCAACACCCACACCAGCACCAGAGAAACCACCAGAAGATATCGACACAAGTGCTGTTGATGGTGTGATGAATATCTAAGATTATACGTAAAAACGCTCAGGACAGTCCTGGGTGTTTTTTTATATATGGATATAGGTAGGCTTGCCAAAAAAGAAAAAAACAGGTATAGTGTTCTTGCTTAGAAAGGGTTCGTAGCTCAGTTGGTTAGAGCGCTTGCTCGACATGCAAGAGGTCAGAAGTTCGACTCTTCTCGGGCCCACACTGACCGTATACAGATAAAAAAGGGCAATTAGCTCAGTTGGTTAGAGCGCAACACTGATAATGTTGAGGTCCCAGGTTCGATTCCTGGATTGCCCACAGTAAAAACAACCTAGATGGGGTTGTTTTTTAGTATAAAGAGGTTGACTTTACCATATATATGTGGTAAAGATATAACCGTATAAAGAGGAATTGATACATATCCATCAAAACTAATTTGAACTATTTTGGTATGCGACTCAAGGATGAGTCTTTTTTAATAAGAAAGTAAAGGTCTCTAAAAAACGTAGTATATAAGCAGAGGGGGACGGCTTGCTTTTTAGTGAAAAAACGGGTATAGTAAACAAAATTTTGTTATTTTGAACAGCATACATGAACAAAAAAAATCAAGAAGAACAAATGAAAAAACAACAGAGCAAATTGAATAAGGCTGCTCTTTTTTTTCTTGAAGTTATTAAGATTGTAGTCCTTGCTGGGATTACGATTTTTGTTATCAGAACATTCCTATTTAAACCATTTTCTGTAGAAGGAAAATCAATGTTCCCAACGTATGAAAATGGGGAGTACCTTATTATCGACGAATTAAGTTACCGGTTTAGTGATCCAGACAGAGGGGATGTTATCGTATTCGTTTCACCAATAAATCCAGATGAATTTTATCTTAAACGAGTGATTGGTCTTCCTGGGGAAGTCGTCCGTGTAACGGACGGCAAAGTGTTTGTTTCAAGCGCAGACTCTCCAGAGTGGACCGAATTACATGAAAGTTACCTTGTAAATGTAAAAACAACAGGGTCAACACGAGTGACACTAGAGCCGGGAGAATTTTTCGTCCTTGGAGACAATAGAAACGCAAGTCTTGACTCAAGACGGTTTGGCGCAATAAAGCGTGAAGCCATTGTAGGAAAAACATGGTTTCGAGGATTGCCACTCCATCGAATCAGCTTCTTTGATACTCCAGAGTACGGACTTTAATACATAGCCTTCGTAAGAAAAAAGAAATATATGTCACCGAGAAAAAAAGCACCAGTAAAAAAAGCTGCAGCAAAACCAAGTAAAGCAGCACCAAAGGCAGCAAAAGGTAAGGGAAAAGCAGAGGTACCAAAAAAGCCAAGAAAAAAAACACCGAGATCATTAAGAGGAATGAAAGATCTATTGCCAAAAGATGAATCATATTGGCGACGCATGTACAAAAAAGCAGATGAGATTAGTGCTGCGTATGAATATCAATACATAGAAACACCAATCGTTGAGGAAGCGGCATTGTTTGTGCGCTCAATTGGAAAAGGAACTGACGTAGTAGATAAAGAAATGTATGTGTTTGAAGATCGTGATGGTGGAAAGATTGCATTAAGACCAGAAGCAACGGCATCAATCGCAAGAGCATACATTGAACACGGTCTGCACTCAACACCACAACCTTCAAAAGTTTGGTATTGCGGACCAATGTTTCGTTATGATAGACCTCAAGCTGGAAGATACCGCGAGTTTCACCAATTTGGTGCAGAAAGTATTGGAGAACGATCTCCAGTGGTAGATGCAGAAGTTATTGCACTTGGATATAATTTTATTCGAGACCTTGGTATTGAAACAACAGTATACATAAACAGTATTGGAACAGTTGAAGACAGAGAACGATATCTGATTGAACTTGTTGGATATTTTCGAAGTAAACGAAGTTATCTTTCAGATTTATCAAAAAAGAGACTGACCAAAAATCCATTACGGATTCTTGACTCAAAAGAAGAACAAGATATTCCAATTGTAGAAGAAGCACCACAAATTCTTGATTGGTTAAGTGAGAAATCACGAACATATTTCATGCAAGTACTAGAATATCTAGATGAAGCTGGTGTGCCATATGCATTAAAGCCAACACTTGTACGTGGACTTGATTATTATACAGACACTGTATTTGAGTTTTACGTAGAAGAAGGTGAAACCGGTTCTCAAAGTGCACTTGGTGGTGGTGGACGCTACGATGGATTGATTGAAGAACTTGGTGGACAGCCAACTCCTGCTGCTGGATTCGCATTGGGGCTTGAAAGAATTATGAGAATTTTACGGGCAAAAGATGATGGAAGAGAGCTTGTTGGTGGAAATGATTCAAAGATTTTCTTTGCACAATTAGGAGAACAATCACGTCGGCGTGCGCTTGGTATGATCGAAGGACTCCGTCGCGAGGGAATTGTTGTGCAACACAATCTTGCAAAAACATCATTAAAAGCACAGTTAGAATTAGCGAACAAGTATGGGGTAACGCATGCCGTTATCTTAGGTCAAAAAGAGCTTTTAGATGGTGCTGTAATCATTAGAGACATGGAGTCTGGAATTCAAGAAATTGTTGATCAGAAGAAATTAGGAAAAGAACTCGAAAAAATACTAAAGAAAGGGAAATAATAGAGAAAAAAGCGATTGACAAATCCCCGAAAAGTGTGTAATATACAAATATTCATTTATTCACTAATAACTCACCGGGAGGTGAAAAAAACTGTGTCAGATAATAAACGACGAAAAGGAGAATCTTTTGAAGGATTTATGCGTCGCGTAAAGCAACGATGGATTAAATCTGGAAGAATTTTGGAAGCACGAAAAGTGAAAACCTTTCAAAAGAAAAAGAGTAAAAATCAGCAAAGAGAAAGTACTGTAAGCAAGATGCAAAAGTACTCAAAGAAGTTGTACCTACAAAAAATTGGACGACTTCCTGCTGACGACAAAAATGCTCGTAAAGGGCGAAGAAGAAGATAAGCACTCTATGAGTCTTAAACAAACAATACAAGAAAACAGAATACGAGCCATGAAGGAAAAAGATACCATGGCTCGTTCTGTGCTTGGTATGCTTATTTCAGCTATTAAGAATGAAGAGATTGATACGAAAGAAGAAATGAGTGATGAACAAGTGCAGACGATAGTACTAAGACAAATCAAACAACTAAATGACGCAAAGAAAGATTTTTTAAGCGGTGAAAGAAATGATTTAGTAGAAAAAACCAACCAAGAGATTGCTGTCCTTGAAGCATATGCTCCAGCGCAGCTCTCTGACGAAGAATTGCAAGCAATTGTGCAAAGTACCATTCAAGACATGAATGCCGAAGGAATGAGTATGATGGGAGCCGTAATGGGGACTGTCATGGGAAAAGTAAAAGGACAAGCCAACGGAAATCGTGTCAAAGAACAAGTACAAAAACAGTTGCAATAGATTATACAATATAAACCATAATCCAGGTCCCATGCCTTCTTGGATTGGTCATCTCAACAAAAGAAAAACAACCATAGGAATACTCATTGTGAGTTTTTTTGTGGTTGTTTTTTTATTTGGTGTACAGGATGTTGGAGCAGTTGATCAATTTGGAGTAGATCAAGTGGATCAAACAATTGAATTAACAGGAACAGACATCCGTCTAGTCGTTGCAAGAATCATTCGCGTTGCCCTAACACTCTTAGGAATTATTGCCATTAGTTTAGTGATTTATGGTGGGGCAATAATCATGACATCCGCTGGAAATGAAGCCAGAGTATTACAAGGAAAAAAAGTGCTTATAAATGCAGCGATAGGACTTGCTATCATTTTTTCTTCCTTAGCAATTACCCAATTTATTATTGTAAGACTTGGAGGAGCAGTCTCTGGAAGACCAGGAATAACAGCAGTGAGGCCACCGGGAACAGAATCATTTCGAGCAAGTGGATCACTAGGAAGAGTGGTTCGTGATCATTATCCATTACGACGCCAAACAGATGTAAAAAGAAATACAAAAATTGTCGTATCATTTGTTGAGGCAATTGATCAAGAAAGTATTATTAATGACACCAACGGAAATGGCATCTTTGGAGATTGTCTAGAAAATCAGGATCCTTTTTCTTGGGAGATTCATTGTGATCATCTGAATACGGAAGCAGTACAAATTACCGTATTAACTGATGAAGAAGAAAATAATCAAGAAGCGATAAGAGGAGCAGCCCTCACAACATTAGAAGGAGAAGACCAAGAAGCATTTACCTTTGTATTTAAACCATTTAATCTTCTTGGAAACGATCAAGAAGCTGTCCGGTATAACGTGCGGTTAACTGAGAACATTATTAAAAAAAGACGAGATCAAGATGGAGACGATGTTAGTATCTTCGAGGGACAATTTACACCATTTTATGAATGGTATTTTGATACCGACACGATCGCTGATTTTGAACCACCACGAGTAGAATCTATCTATCCAAATAGTAGAACCGTACCAAGAAATAGTATCGTCCAAGTGACATTTACTGAAGCCATGGATCCTTTAGCACTACAAGGGATCATAAATGGAGAAGATAACTCATTTACGCATCTTATTTTTCATGATCCTGCTGTAACTGGGGAGTGGAGAATAACAAATGGATACAGAACCGTTGAGTTTATTGGAAGTGAAGCCTGTGGGCAAAATAGTTGTGGGGATATTATTTATTGTTTGCCTGTGTCTTGTGTAGAAGAAGGATGTGTCGACGATTATAGTGCACTTATTAGAACTGCTGATACGCAACCAGAAAATTCATTCTCTGCTATCCCATTTAGTGGTGTCGTAGATCTCTCAGACAATGCTCTTGATGCTGGAGAGATTGGTGTACGTGAAGGAAAACCACCTGTAGCAGGAAACCCTCGATTAATAGGAGAAGAGGAAGATGCCCCAGATAATGTATTATGGCAATTTCGTGTTCGAAATGAAATTGATAGAACCGCACCATACGTAGAATCAGTAACGCCAGCACTTGATGCCAGTGGTATTCGAGGAGATGCGCCATTACGAATGACCTTTAATGATGCAATGTGGTACCGAAGTCTAGGGGCTGTAAATCTTCATGAATATCCTTTTGGTGTTGATGGTCTTGAAGAACCATGGTTTTATCTTCGTGCTGCCAATGTAGGAGAAGGGGAAAATGATAAAACAGTGCTTCGGTTAGAACATCGTGAGTTTGGGCCGGGGAATAGAGATTTATATTACTTTACAAGTGTATCTAGTACGGTAAAAAATGTAACACAAAATTGTCTGTATCCAGGGCAAGGTCCTGTAGTTGACGTAGAAAACAGAGATGCCCAAGGAGAAAGTTCACCAACATGTGTTGTAGGAGAAAACGAAAATTGTGTGCCGGTGACACTTGACCCAAATACAGATACAGGGTGTGTGCAGACAACAAATCCTGGACAAGACGGCATAAATTTACTCCAACCAGACATCACTACTTGTATCGACTTTTTAGAAAATATCTCCGTACGATAATGTATGCATAGATCTACTCGTAAACAATGGATGCCATTTGTCGTAGGACTTATAACAAGTCTTCTGATTGTTATTGGTGTCATGTTTTTAGGAGATGCAGTGTTTGCACAAGTTGATCAGTTTGGGGTAGATCAAGTTGATCAGACAATTGAACTTACAGGAACAGATATTAGAGTCGTTATTGCAAGAATTCTTCGTGTAGCATTAAGCTTACTTGGTATTGTTGTGATTTCTCTTATCATTTATGGTGGAGTGGTCTACATGACTGCAGCAGGGAACGAAGACCGTGTGGCAAGAGCAAAAAAAATCATTTTAAATGCTGTTATTGGACTTGCTATTATCTTTTCTTCATTAGCAATTACTCAATTTGTTATTAATACTCTTGGTGGGGCTGTACGAGGAGGAGAGGTAGTAGATGAAGAGGAAGACCCAAGACAAAATTGTGAAGACGACGAATATTTTAGACAACACGAATTTTTCTGTCGAGAACAGCTCTGTGAAGAAGATCATTTCGTTATAACAAGTATTACACCAAGTACACCAGGAAACCCAATTGACCCAACTGACATGAATAATATTGTCATGCGGGCAGTGTTTAGTTGGCGAGTACATGAAGACACTGATTTTGATAGTGCACTTCAAGTAACCAGAGGAAATGAAACAATTCCTGTAACAGGGCGGCTTCTTGACGGTGGAAAAGTGATTGAAGCGATATTTAGTGCTGACGAAGCGTGTATTGCTGATCAAACATGTCTTGATCCTGGAGTCTATACTATTACAGTTGATCCAAGTGTAAGAAGTGAAGAAGATGACGAAAGAGAATTAGAAATTGATACAGATTGTGGAGATTATCCAAACGTTTCAAGGTTTACGGTAAATACAGAAGACATCATTGATGTTGATGCACCAGTTATTGAAGATGTATTGATTAACAATCAGGATGGAGACACTATTGTACTTCCACGTGGAAGACTCTACCCAATACGAACACAAGTGACAGATTTTGTTTCAAATAATAGAGAATTTACCGCTGGAACATCATATGTTCATATTCGTGTATATGATGAAGAAGATCAAAATGATACGGTTACAGAATGGTATGGTGGACCTGACATTGATAATGGATCATCAGTACCGTTTGATGTTGAATACGGGTTAGTTGTTGGAAATAGTTTTGAATCTTTGCACCATTATATTGTAGAAGTAACGGCATATGACATAGATCACAATGAATCAGTGAAGACTGCGGCATTTACTGTAGTAGGGTCACAATGTGATGACGAGAACAATGAAGACTTCGATGAATGTCTTGTTGACGATGGACAATGTCAAGAGAATTGGCAATGCCAATCACAAGTATGTAACGAAGGGCAATGTGTGCCATTTCCAATGATTACTGATGTGAGTCCATGGGACGGAGCAGCAGGGAACTGGGTGAGTATTCTTGGTCAATATTTTGGAACAAATCCAGGACAAGTAGAATTTGGAGTTGATATTACAGGAGACGGAACATTTACTGAAGAAGATGCTTGGGTTCCTGCCGTATTACCATCACAATGTGGAGGAGCATGGGGAGACAATATTGTAGTGACAGAAGTGCCTGAACGATTTAGTTTTGCACCAAAATTTAGTTTAGAAAGAAGTACCTACGCCATAATTCCTGATGCAGATATTCTAAGTCCAACAGAAGCACTGAGTGTTGAGTTTTGGGTGAAATCAACCCTTCCAAATCAGGTAGGATCAAACGTCATCAGAAAAGAGGGCGTATTTGCTATTGGTGTTGTGAACCCTAATTCTCTTATTTTAGGAAGAACATGGAAAGATGATAATGGTCTTGTAAACATTTCAAAAGCTGGAGTAAATGCCGATTTTGGAGAATGGCGTCATGTTGTACTTACAACAGATAGAAATAACATTGTATTATATGTCGACGGGGAAGAAGTCCGACGTCTTCCATTTAATGCGGGTATACCAGATACAGATGCCCCAATTATTATCGGTGCAAGAAATCAAAGTCATGACTTTTTTGACGGGTCAGTAGACGAACTACGTATTTATAATAGAGCGCTTTCTGGAGCTGAAATCAACGCACACATTGCTCACACATTTACCGACGAGAATACTGCAGGACTTGTTGGATATTGGCCACTTGATGAGCGTGAAGGCACAACCTTCGCTGACGAATCAGGGAATAATAATAATGGAACATATTTTAGAAACGTAGAATTAGGAGAAATAAGTCCCGTAGGAAGCTATTTTGTGCCAGGTGACGAAGCAAGTATTCGTATCACAAGGGCAAACGACGAGACACTCCGAGATAGTTCAACAAATGATCATGGACCAAAACCAGGCCCAAATCAAGGGAAATTTACAAAAAATACGACACAAAGACCAGGGTTATGTCGAGTAGAAACACTCGATACACATATAAGCGTAGCCCCAGCAGGGACAAGGGTTCAAGCAATTGGACAAGGGTTTAGTGATAATTTAAATGAAAACAGTGTTACCTTTGGTGGCGTGCCTTCAATTATTACAGATATTAGAGATGAAGATTCTCTATCATTTGCACAAACACGGGTACCAGATAATCTAAATGGAGGAAGAATCGCTGTGCAAGTGACCGTAAATGGAGAACAAAGTAACGGAGTGCCATTTGTAGTACTTTCAGACGAAGATGGAGATCTAACACCAATCATTACAGAAATAGATCCTGATGAAACAACGAAAAGAAGTTATATCACAATTCATGGTGAGCGGTTTGGAAATACACCGGGATTTGTATATTTAGGAAGTTCTGCTGAAGAAGTCCGACGATGTGCAGAAGAAAGAAATCAAGACAATACATGTATCGTGCTTGATATTGATTTACCAAACTGTGGGGGAGCAACGTGGCGAACAAATCAAATTATTGTTGGTGTACCAAACACTGCCCAAATACGTGAATATGCACTATTAGTTCAACGAGCAGACAGTGTATATAGTGATGGGCAAGATGCTCTTACCGTTGTAGAGGGAGAACCAAAACCAAGTATTTGTGCACTTGACCCGGCTTCGGGACCAGCACCACTTGCTGAAGGTGCCGATCCAATACGTATTCGTGGAGCAAACTTTGCAAATAATGCGAGTGTGCACTTCTTTTGGCGTGGAGCAGATAGGCAAGATGTTGCAACATGGCTTTCTTCAGAAAATGATACGGTGCCACCAAATAATGGTGCTGTGATTCAAGAAAGGACAGGAAACGTACAAATAGATGTACTTCTTCCAGCAAATGAACAAGGAAATTCAATGAGCACTGGGCCAATTAAAGTACAAGTAGGAAATCAAGTGAGTAACGGAATAAATTATGAAGTAGGATCATGTACCGAAGATGGTGTACCACCACAAGACGGATACCACTGTTGTGCGGAAGGACCTGATCAAGGACTCTGGAAACCCGAAGACTATATTTGTGAAGGACAAACACGTGAAGCTGGGTATGTATGGCGATTTACCACAGGGAAAATATTTACAGCGCCAGATGTAATTGAACGATGTGATAATTCACCATTAAATGGAGATGAACCAGTTCAACTTCCGTCACCAAGTCCATGGGTAGGACATTCAAGTCAAAGTGTCTGTAGAAACGCTCAGATTACTGTGCAGTTTACAAAAGAGATGAACGAAAATTCGTTAAGAAATAATGTTGCAGTGTATAGTTGTGGTCAAGAAGACGAACCAGATTGTAGTGAAAGGGAACTCACACCAAATTTAGAAATACCTGAGACATTTCCAGCTGATGCGTTATTTATAAGTCATCAAGAGGGAACGGTATTTGATGCAAACACATGGTATCAAGTAGAACTTGGAAGAGGTATCGTATCTCAAGAACAAGAATTTTTATTTGGGCAATGGGTAGAAAGTAATCAACCGTTAATTGAAAGACGTTCTTGTGGTAATGATACTGCCTATTGTTTTGTGTTTAAAACAAATGCAAGAACATGTAATCTAGCTGGAGCAGGTATCCAACCCTCAAGTTATATTGCGCGAGCACTTGGGACATTGCATGATCCTCGATTTATTATTGATGCGCAAAATAGAGAAGCACATCCATTATATTACTATGTATGGGGAAGAGCTGATGAACAGTGTATTGCCCTAGATGTGGATCAATACAACTGGAGTTGGGGACCAACAGGTGGAGAAGATAATCGAGCATACAGTACAAAAGCTGTAGGAGATGGACACCAAAATGATAGAGCAACTGTCACAGCCCTAAGACATACTGCTCCAGAAGCAGTAGACATTACGGCAGAAACAATAGTAAGACAAACTGACGAAAACAATAATGAAACTATCGAACGGATTAATGGGGTGAGCCCACTCGTTATTAATCTTGAAGAACCAAGAGTCGTGGATTTTTGGCCAAACTGTGTAGAGGCATGTTCAAATGCTGTCATTGGAATTGCCTTTAACCGCGCTATGGCAATAAGCACGTATGGAAATACACACGAAGGGCTTGTTATAAATGAATGTGCAAATGAATTTTGTAATGAAGAAGAAATTAATGATGAACCTGTACAACTTGATGAAGTATTAGCTGACGATCCGTTTCAATATAGAGTAAGACCTCGAGGACAGTTTCAAGAAAATACGTGGTACCTTGCACGAGTATTACCAACGATAAGAGCAATAGAACAACTTGAGCCGCTCCGGATTGGAAGTGCGGTGACGTCAACATCTTGGAAATTCAGAGTAAAAGCAGAAGATGGTTTTTGTGCCGTTGATAGAGTACGAATTGAACCAAATCCATTTAATGCTATAGAAATTGGACAAAAAACAAGCTATAAGGCAACTCCTCATGGAGCACCTGATGAGTGTAGTCCATTCGGACAAGAACTAGATCCCTTAGCATATGGATGGAATTGGAGTACTCAAAATGCTGAAGTAGCAGATATTACCCATTTTGAAACAGTAGGAAATCTATCAGAATATTGTACCGCAGGATGTACGTCTATTGGATCAAATATTCCAAGATCAACAGAAAATCCTCGTATTTGTGGAAACGGTGT
>JABIEQ010000008.1 GCA_018651085.1 Candidatus Magasanikiibacteriota bacterium | reverse complement strand
TTTAATCTAAAATAAGCATAAAAAAAGAAAAGAAAAAATATTGTAAATTAAGATTGACAAATAGTATAAAACGGGCTACCCTACTCATACCCATATGGAACAAGAACTAGAACAATTTGGACTAGACGAAAGCGAGGCAAAAATATACCTCGCTCTATTGCATTTGGGACCATCTAGCGTAACGGAGATTACAAACAAAGCAGATATAACAAGAACACTCGGGTATCACGTGTTAGAAAAGCTTTGTACCTATGGACTAGTAAAAAATGTTTCACAAGGAACAAAAAAGAAACAATATGTCGCAGAACACCCCAGCAATGTCGTACGGTTTGTAGAAGAAAGAAAAGAAAACTGGGAAAGAAAACTAAAAGAGGCTGAGCAGCGCTTGCCAAATCTCCTTTCTTTGTATAAGATTGCTGACAAACCGGTTGTACAGTATCAAGAAGGAGTCGAAGGTATAAAAACACTGTATCTTCAATCCCTTGAGTCAACAACAGAGGTTATTTCAATACTTGATTTGGATAGTTTTGAAATAGGAGAGATAAAAGATTTTGTTTCAGGATGTGCAAGGATAAGAAAGAAAAAACAAATAAAGGAACGTTCCCTAGTTCTCGACACCCCCATAGCAAGAGAACGGTTTAAAGAAATGTTTCACGAGGAACAATTTGCACAATGCCGTTGGATTGATCCAAGTAAACTTCCTGGGATTGTCGGGTTTGGTGGAATGCTTAGTGTGTTTGAGGATAAAGCCATGGTCACTATCATCCCTCGACCAGGACAAGCCGGGATGATAATAGAGAGTACAATTCTTACAACACTGTTAAAAGGACTTTTTGATTTAGCTTGGGATGTTGGGCGATCAATTGGAGTTCCTCCTCTTCATCAAGTATAAAACAGTGAAAATTTTCTTTTGTAGTAATGTCCCCGTAGTTCAATGGATAGAACAAGAACCTCCTAAGTTCTAGATCTACGTTCGACTCGTAGTGGGGACACTAAACATAAAAGTGTAGACTAGTCTACACTTTTATTAATAGAAATATTCTAGTTTAAACCAGACCTATCCCTTAGAGACAAGTATACCACGATTTGACAAGAAATAGCGTCGTACAATATAATGAACCTAGATATTGATCAATATCTGGGTGCTATGAAATACAGCATAATCGACTTTGAAAGGGAATTCCCTGATGATGATGTCTGTCTCGATTATATATTTAATGTACGTTATCGTGACTATGTGTGTCCACTCTGTGCCAAAAAGACGTTTTACAGGGTAAAAGGACGTAAATCCTATGCCTGTTCATGCGGACATCAGGTGAACCCACTTTCAAAGACAATTTTCAAGAATTCTACCACATCCCTAAGGCTGTGGTTTTTTGCGATGTATCTTTTCAGTCAATCTAGGCATGGAGTGCCGGCAGCCGAGTTACAGCGTCAGTTAGGGGTAACCTATAAGACAGCATGGAGAATAGGGCATAAGATACGAGATCTTATGAAACAGAACATGGAAAAATCTGAAGGGGTGTTTGAACTAGATGAGACCTATGTTGGAGGGAAGCAGCGACGATATATAAGTAGAAACAAAAAGAATCCAAAGAAAAAAATACCAGTATTTGGTATCTTGAAAAGGGAGGGAGATGTGTTTGCAGTGGTTGTTCCTAATACACAGAGATATACATTAGGTGCGTATATCTGGAAGATAATCGCTAGAGGATCAGAAGTCTGTACAGATGAGGCTGGTGTCTATAATAATCTAGACCAACGATACGTTCATCATACCGTGAACCACAGCAACAGAGAATATGTTCGAGGATCTGTAACAACGAATAGATTAGAAGGCTTCTGGAGCTTTCTAAAAAACGCGATACGTTCTACGCATCGCGTTGTCTCGAAAAAGTATCTACAAGCCTACGTAGACGAGAGGGTTTTCTTTTACAATGCTCGGAACTCGGATGTTCCGATCTTTCATCTGATTCTTCAACGCCTGACAAGATAGCTTTGTGTAGAAGGTTGTGGAATTGTTTTCTTTGATCCATATAAGAAGAGTATAGCAGTTATCCACAGAATCGGCCATTGTTTGTAGTTGCAGAGAAAAAAATATGGTAAACTTACATAGCTGAATCCTGTGTGGGGGATAAGTGGGAAACTGAAAATGAGTTTTAATACAACAAAATAATAAAACAATACAAGTATTTAAACGCTTTTTAGGAAAGCTCTTCGAGAAGTCAGTTGGTGATTTCTCTATTAGTTTAGGGGAAGCAGAGATTATTTCTCTCCTTCTCGATTAGTTTCCCTAAAAAGCGTTTTTTATTTTTAGTAAAAAAATATGGTTCAAGAGAAACCAAATATGCAAATCGATCAAATTTTGTACTATCTTACAGGAGCGAATGTAGAGTTTGATGAAGAACAGTTTGTGTTTAATACAATGAGTAATACAATAGCTCGTAGGTATGTATTATCACCTAAACATGCGAAACGTTTTTTTCTGCTTTTGCAGAAGAAGATTGAAGATTATGAAAAGATTCACGGAGAGTTAAAAACGTCGCTCCCCGAGGTACAGGGAATAAAGCAAACAAGTCGCGAATTTGGGTTCCGGGACCTTCAAGAAGATAAGGATCAACATATTCCAAATCTTTAATCTCATTTTTAGTATCTGTTTTTTTCATAAGTATACTTTCTCATCTAATCGTGTCACCGTAGCTTAACTGGATAAAGCAACGATCTAGTAAATCGTCACGCCACACGAAGGCATTGATATCAGTTCAAGTCTGATCGGTGGCACTATTAGATGAGAAAAAACACTTTGTAAAAAGGGTGTAGATCTTACCCAAAAAACAAACAAAAGTCAACTAATTCCAGTTTAATTTAATTTAAACTGGTTTTTTAATATTTATAAAATAGCTATATAACTAGTATACAACACTATTTAAATTAAGGAAGAGGATAAATATATTTAAGAAAGCCACCATATAGTCAGAAAGACTTGTACGGCTCCAACAAGATATCCAACGAGAAAGCTGTCTTGATTCCCCCACTTCTTCTTTTCTTCCATATATTTTTAGACAAATAAAAAAAGGTAGCCCTTGACTACCCATTATCCACAAAGTACGAAGACTTTGCTTATGGAAGAGCTACCCATCCTTAAACATAAGACTGGGGGTGCGTCTTCGTAACATGTGGATTTTGGGTAGTCGCCTATAGTCTACCCTGTTTATTTGTTTAGCTCAAGGGTTATGCTAGTGGTCTGTTTAGTCCCCCTTTACTTGTTGAGGGGGGATTGGTGCCGTTTAAACATTTTGTTTAAACTAGAAGGCCTAAAAAGTAAACTAAAATTGTGTCGTACAATAAATAGGCATTCCTTATGAAGGGCTCTTAGCGTAGTTGGTTAACGCGCCGCCATGGCATGGCGGAGATCATGGGTTCGAATCCCGTAGAGTCCACATATGTACACACTATCTTTCCACATATTGTACACAGAAAAAAAATTTACCTTATTGACGCAGAGAAAAGTCCTATGATACTGTATACAGGTTCCATATTAATTCACTAATACTATTCTATGGAAGATACTACACCAATGGGCGACGCTACACCAGAAGCACCTGCTGCTCCAGAAGCGCCTGCTACAGAAGCTACACCAGAAGCTACTCCAGAAGCTGCTCCAGAAGCTGCTCCAGAAGCTACTCCTGCTGAATAAAGCTAATTACATTAGCTACATATTGTATAATAAAGATAGGCTTACCCCTATCTTTTTATACACAGTATATTTAGTAGGACAAATTTTATATATATGAAACTTTTTGCTAAAGGGCCTAACAACTCTTTATAGATGGCCGTTGTTCTTGTAAAAGAGGCTAACATATGCTACATTTAGCGGCCTATACCGATAAAGTAATGTCCCCAACGTATAAAAATATTTATAAGAGAACCATATAATACTTATTGGCCATAATATATGCTTTCAATTGGAATCGTTGGGTTGCCAAATGTTGGAAAGTCAACATTGTTTAATGCTCTTACTAAGAGTAAGCAAGCCGATGCACAAAATTATCCATTTTGTACCATCGAACCAAACGTTGGAATTGTTGAAGTTCCAGATAAACGAGTACAAGATCTTTCAGAGGTAACAAAATCAAAAAAACTTATCCCAACAGCGATTGAATTTGTAGATATTGCAGGGCTTGTAAAAGGAGCGTCAGAAGGTGAGGGGCTTGGAAATAAATTCCTCTCTCATATTCGTGAAGTAGATGCTATAGCACACGTAGCCCGATCGTTTAAAGACAAAAACATTACGCATGTACACGACAGAGTTGATCCAAAAGATGATGCTGCTATTATTAATCTTGAATTAGTACTTGCTGATTGGCAAACAGTATCAAAGCGATTAGAAAAAACGAAAAAACAGACAAAAGGAGCAAAGGTAAAAGAAGTTGAGCTAGAAGTAGCTGTTCTTGAAAAGCTTAACAAGCACCTTGATGCTGGAAACATGGCCAGAACATTAGAATATACCGAGGAAGAACAGAAAATAGTAAGAGACTTACATCTTCTCACTATGAAGCCGATGATGTATGTGATAAATATTGATGAGCCAGGTGGAAAAGAAGAAGGAGAAGCAACAATTGTAGAAGAAGGTGTGCCACACATTTATGTTTGTGGTCGATTAGAAGCTGAATTGGTATCACTATCTGATGAAGAAGCAAAAGAATACCTTCAAGAGTTAGGAGTGTTAGAGACTGGTCTAGACAAAATGATTGTTGCTGGGTATAAGCTGCTAGATCTTGTTACATATTTTACTTCAGGAGAACAAGAAACAAGAGCTTGGACTGTAGAGAAAAATACGTTTGCCCCAGATGCTGCTGGTGTGATTCACACTGACTTTATAAAAGGGTTCATAAAAGCAGACGTTGCAAATTGTGAAAAATTTGTTGAAAATGGTGGATGGAATGGAGTAAGAGAAAAAGGACAAATGCAACTTGTTGGAAAAGATTACATTGTAAAAGATGGTGACGTAATGTATTTTCATGTAAGTACATAACAATAAAAAAAGAAGAAAAAAACACCCAAAAAATGGGTGTTTTTTTAACTTTTGTTTAAAAACATACCAAAAACAGCGATTTAGTTGCGCATAAAAAAACATGCATGGTATGGTCAAGAAAAGAAAAATAAACACAAAAAAATAAATACAAATATGAACAACAAATATCGCGCATTGGTAATATGTGTCGTGATCATACTTGGAGTGGTGGTAGATCATCAACCACTTCACGGGGAGGAGACGTTAAGTGTTGTTATAAGTGAAATTGGTGCATATGAAAAATCAGGGCAAGAATGGATAGAAGTTGTGAACGTCACTGGTACCAGTATTGATATTGGAGGGTGGTCATTTTGGGAAAATAAAACCAACCATAAAATATCATTAATACATGGGGAAGATTCCATTTTAGAATCTGGGGAATATGCTGTAATTACTCAAAATAACGACACCTTCGAGTCCGTATATCCATTAGAACAAACCACTTTATTTGATAGTGCCTGGAGTACATTAAATGAGAAAGGGGAGGAAATTGGATTAAAAGATGACACAGGTGAATTTGTAGAAGTTTTTACATACATTCCTGCACCAGATACATCACTTGAAAGAAGTGATATCTTCTGGACAGACTATACAACAGAAAATTGGCACCAACATGAGTCAGGAAATAGTGTTGGAAAAATAAATAGTACACAAATACCAATAGAAAAAACCATAGAAGAAAATACAGAACAAGTTATACAAGAAGAAGTAGTAGAAACACCAAAACAAATACCAATTTTAGAAGATAAAGTAGAAGAAAAACAAGAAGTACAAGTAATTATAAAAGAGGTAAAAATAAAAGAGAAGATTTTTATTAACACTCCTCCTGAAATAAATGTTGAATACAAAGGAGAAGTGGAAATAAAGGAAGCTCTAACATTCGATGCAAGTCAAACAATAGATTTTGATGGTGATACCATGTTATTTCATTGGTACATAGAGAAAAAAAGAATTGGAGAAGGAAACAAGTTAACGTACAGTTTTGAAACAGAAGGATTATACACTGTTGAGCTAAAGGTTACCGATAAACACTTTGGAATATCAAAAGCTTATGTAGATATAAGAGTAAAAGACATAAAGAAAGAAATAATTGTAAAAGAAGAAGTCCAAATAGAAGAAAAAGACGAAAAAATAGAAGAAGTGCACATATCTGAGTTCATCCCTAATCCTATAGGAAAGGATGATAGGGAGTTCATTGAAATTTATAATCCAACAGATGAAGAAATTGATATCTCTTATTTGCAACTTGATGATGCTGACGGTGGATCATTTCCATATTCAGTGAAAGAAGGAACCATACTTGGTATAAGAGAGTATCTCGTATTTTATCAAAAGGAAACGGGTATTGCTCTTAACAATACGAGTGATAAGGTTCGTCTTTTGGATAAAAAAGGGAACATTCTAAAAGAAGTCTCATATCACGATGTTGCTGAAGGGGTATCTCATATATGGTGGAATGAAGAATGGACCTCGACAGAAACGCCTACACCAGGAGAAAAGAATTCATTAAAAGTGGCTTTAGTTAGCAAAGAAAAAGAACTAGTTATAAAAACAAAGGAGAAACAAGGAGTAATAGATGACATAAAAAAAGAAAAGAAAGGAACTTTTGTAAAAACGAATGGGATTGTTACCGTTCTACCAGGAGTTCTAAGTGCACAATATTTCTATATCCAAGATGATTCAGGAGCCTTGCAAGTATATATGCATGCCAAAGATTTTCCAGAAATATCTTTAGGGGATATTATCAACGTAAAGGGAGAATTGTCAGAGATACAGACAGAAAAAAGAATAAAAACAAAAATAAAAGAAGACATTCAAATAGTAGAGTCAGGAAATTACCAAGCACCAGAGGATATTAATGACATCCTTCTAGACAAAGAATATAGTGGTAAGTTAGTACGGTTAGAAGGAGAGGTAATAGAAACACAAAGTAGTTTTATATATGTAGCAAGTGGTAAAGCAGAAATAGCCGTATCCTTAAAAAGGCATAAAAATGTAAAAGTTTCAAAAGGAGACAAGATAGAAGTTATCGGGATTGTACAAAAGTATAAAGATGATTTCCAGATTGTACCAAGGGTTGTAGAAGACATCGTTATAAAAGAGAATAAAAGACAAACATCAACATCAACATCAACAGTGCCAGGATTAAAAGGAACAAAACAACAAGAAAGTAAGTACACAAAACCTGTAATCGTGCTCATACTCATTATTGGTGCCGGATGGTATATAAAAAAGAAGTATAAAGATAAAATATAATTGGGATGGTCGCGTATTATTTGGTATACTGTAAATAATTTTACTATACATAAATACACGAACCTGTGGTTGATAATATATTTTTACAAATAAGTGTCCTTCTTGGTTTAACAGTAAGTATTGCCTTCGTTATCCGATTGTTGCGTCAACCGTTAATGATTGCGTATATCATTGCCGGTATTATTGCCGGACCATTATTTTTAAATGTAATTAGTAGTGGACATGGATCCTTTGATGCCTTCGCAGAGTTAGGAGTGGTACTACTGTTATTTGTAGTGGGACTTAGTCTCAACTTTAGTTATATAAAAAAAGTTGGACGAGTTGCCATGATTGCGGGGGTGGGGCAGGTTTTATTTACGGCAACATTTGGGTGGCTAATTTTAAATGCATTGGGATTCAGTGGTATACATTCCCTGTATTTGGCCGTTGCAATGACTTTTTCAAGTACAATCATCATTATAAAACTCCTTTCAGATAAAAAGGATTTAGAAACCGTATACGGGCGGTACACGATTGGACTCCTTTTAGTGCAAGATTTGATTGCAATTTTTATCATGATAATGATAAAAACAACAGGGTTAGGGGATTCATTAGTTACTTCAATTAGTTCATTATTTATAAAAGGAGTAATTGTTGCGTCTATTGTCTACTTCTTAGCAAAAGTAGTATTGCCACCACTCTTAAATAGAGTAGCCAAATCTGCAGAATTTTTATTTTTGTTTACCGTCGCTTGGTGTTTTGGTATTGCAAGTTTGGTACACTGGTTTGGGTTTGGTTTAGAGATAGGGGCTGTTATTGCTGGTATATCTCTAGGTTCTTCGCCATATAGTTTAGAGATTAGTAGTCGAATCAAACCACTACGAGATTTTTTTATCGTAATCTTTTTCATTATTTTGGGGAGTCAATTGGGTGTTGCGAATATTCCGGACATTATTGTACCTGGATTGATTCTTTCTGCATTTATTTTAATTGGAAATCCACTCATTTTATATATTTTGTTTAGGCTTACAAAATTTACAAGAAGAAATAGTTTACTCATTGGATCAACAGCTGCGCAAGTAAGTGAATTTGGATTCATATTATTATTTACCGGGCAGCAAGCTGGCATTGTAAGCACAAATGACATTACCATTTTTACAATGGTAGCTTTGATTACCATTTTCATTTCTTCATACACCATCTCGTATAATGAAAAGCTATATAAAGTATTAAAACCAATATTATCTATTTTTGGAAAAGACAGTAGGCAACAAAAAGAAGATAAAGAAAAGACATACGACGTTATCGTCATTGGGTATCATAGAATTGGGTGGAAGATATGTGAAACATTGGTAAACAGTAAAAAAACATTTGCCGTGGTTGATTATAATCCAGAGGTAATTAAGAGTTTAAAGGGAAGAGGTATCCATGCTTACTTTGGTGATGTTGCTGATGTAGAGTTTTTAAATGAATTGCCATTAAAAAAGGCAAAGCTTATTATTTCTACTATTCCGGAAGCAGATGATCAAATAACACTCATAAGGCATATAAGAAAAGAAAATAAACAAAAACCATATATTATTGGAAATCTATTCCATAGTGCGCAAGTAGAAGATTTATACGCAGCTGGGGCAGATTACGTTATGATGCCGCATCTTTTAGGTGGGCATTGGATTGCAGACATTGTTACAAAAAAACCATGGACAAAGCGGACTTTTGGTACTCTAAAGCGCGAACAAAAAAAGGAAATGACCTTAAGATTCTCTACGCAACAAAATAAGTAGTATGTTGACAAAAGATGGTAGAATTGATATACTTTTTTTCGCATGTTATGGGCTCGTAGCTTAGTTGGTAGAGCGCCGCATTTGCACTGCGGAGGTCAGGAGTTCGACTCTCCTCGAGTCCACAAATTTTGAAAAAACAAAAAAAGAACCGTAGTAATTATACGAGTTCTTTTTTGTTTACAGATAAATTTGAGGCGTAAGTGGGCTATTCTACGGGTGTTATATATGTTTCGCGTCGTTTTATTCTAAGGAGAATATATTCTTGGGTACCAATCATCACTACACCTATAATGAGGAGAATTATCCGGGCATAAGTAGCGATCAGAATTCCTTCGGTTCCTTTGTCCCCAATATAACTATACGCTGCTTTCGCGAGTGTACCTAGTATAATTGGTAGAATAAATCTCTTAATCCCAATTGGTCCGGCAGCGATAATATACGTGAGTTCATCATCAGGGGTGAGGGGTAAAACATATACAATGAGTAGTGTGATCGGCCCCACTTTTTGGACTATATGGTCAAATTTGTTATAAAATCTTTCTGATACTAAGCGTTTCAGCATTGGGCGTCCATATTTTTTTACCAAAAATACAATTAGGAACAACCCGAATGTTGTTGCTGTAAAATTTATGATAAAGCCTGTATGTCCACCAAAGAGATATCCAGAGATAATTAAAATAGCTGAGTTAAGCAGTGGTGTAAATGTGACATATACAACTTCAATCAAAAAATATATGACCAAACCCAGGTAGCCACTATTTTCGGTAATCATTTGCAGACTATCCCTATCAACAAATTTATGAAATAGAATAGCTGCTATTACCATGAATGCGACATATAAGGCAATAGCTATAGAACTCTTAATTTTTTTTCTTTTATCCTTCGAATTTATTATATACATAGACTAAGAAGGTTGGGTGAGAATATGATTAATTAAGGGTATTATATCATTTTTCATATGAATGGATAAGAGTGTTTCCAAAACATTTTTTTTGGTAGTTTCTAATTTTTTGTAGAGATTTTTTTCTCCGTATTGATACAAAGATGTATACTTTCCCAGATCTTGTTTGGGGGGCTTCCCAGTAATGAAGCTAGGTTGAAGATCTCTTAAGTCATCAAAGTATTGGTAGCCAATAGACAGCTGTTGACCGATATAGCTAAATTTCTGAAAATATTTTTTGTCTAATAAAAAGGATGGAATCGTACACGCCAGGTGAAATATTCGGTTTTTGTTTTCCATCATTTGCTCCAATTGTATTTTTTTTGTATTTTTTTTTAAATCAAGTTCTTGTCCAGCAAATAGCTTAATAAGATTTTTGCTTAAAAATTGTTGGAATTTGATAAAATCTTTATCAGCTAAGTGTTCCTTAGCATTTTCACACAACATCATGCGACCTCGCTCGTAGAGGTGAAGAGCCGATAAAACAGCAGTTGATTCACCAAAGGCTAAGTGGGTAGTCTGTTTACTTTTTCGCATTTGAGAATCATCCATACACGGAAGATCATCAAGGATAAGAGACGAATGATGAATATATTCTAGGCCAGCTATAGTCTTTTCGTATTTTTCTGGATCACCACCAAGTAATTTATAAATTTCCAGACTTACAATACTTCGGTATCTGTGTCCTTCTGGACCAATGCTATAATGACTAGCTTTGTAAAAGTCATATTCTGTATTATCTTCTCCAAGGTATTTATACATTATTTTGGTTATATATAGTGCTTGCTGATCAATAAATTTTTTCATTTCTATATTCATGTAAGTGGAATTATAGAATTGTTAGTGCCTAGTGTCCGTCTTTAAGGTATCAACAGGTTTAAAGTCTTTATACCACTTAATTTCCATATTTTATACACGATCAGAAGCTAACCGTTCTTTTTGCAGTATAGTTGTTTTTAGCGTAGTTTACAATTTTGCTTAAAGTAGTTTGTAGTTATCATATGGACATTGTATGATGATGTGATAATGATTTTTTGTATGTAAATTTTTGCTGGCCACTTTATGCTATATATGTTGACATTCATAAATAAATTAGGTATGATGTGGAATGTACAGTTTAAGATAAGCTTCAGTTAAGTAGAAGTTTAGACTTGAAACTGAAAAAGCCGGGGTAGCTCAGTGGTAGAGCAGTGGACTGATTTTCGGTCCCTTTCGATGTAAATCGGAATGAGAAAAACTGGGTGAATTCGGGGAAGTCTAAAGTCTTTTGACCATGGTAATCCCGAGCCGAGCCTTGATGGGTTTAAGTGTCAAGGAAGGTGTAGAGACTAGTGGATGAGTCCCAACAATAATTCCACAATAGCGCCCAGCCCCTTTAATCTAAAGGGTGATGAGATAGTCCAATCCTTAGAGAAATCTAAGCCAAAGTGGAAAATCCTCGTGTCGGCAGTTCAATTCTGCCCCCCGGCACAGGTATCGGAGTGTAGCTCAGTTGGCTAGAGCACTGCGTTTGGGACGCAGGGGTCGAAGGTTCGAGTCCTTTCACTCCGACATTAAAGGACAGAAAGTCCTTAACACAAAAAGCAGCGCTAAATTTAGCGCTGCTTTTGGGTTCTACAGGTTGTATTTTGGTACCAAATTTTTGAAATAAAAAGGGCTTATTTAAGCCATTCCCTTTACTTCGCATTAAAGGACTCTAACCTCTCTCAGTTGCATTAGTAGAGACCATTTTTTCATACACAATCTGTTAGCCGTCTGGTAAGTGTACTCTTATTGACAAAACCATGTTTTTATGTTATATTTCATCGTTCGTTCTTTAAAAGGGAAACCTCTTTTCATTGATTCTCATGGGTAACTGCATGCCGGGAGACCCTCTCCCCGCAGTTGTTATCCATGAAAACTACAACAGGCCCCTATCTTAGGCGCCAAGGAGAGATATAATGATCATCAACACCGCCCCCATCGTCGCCCTTATCGAGTACTGGAAGAATTGTGACCCCGCGACGGGGGCGTGGCCCCTCAGTTGGGCTAATCTGGTTGACTTACTGACCACCTTCACGGTAGCCGAGCTCTTGTGGATCCGGGATAACACCGGGCTCCGCGATGAATTGGCTCGGTGGCCCCTTGAGCATTACATGACCAAGGTGCCGGGTACGGCTCCTTGGGGCATGCTCTTCGCCACCAATGGAGAGTCCATTGGGTGCAACACCTGTGTCCACTGTGGTGTCACGATGAATCCGCTGGTCGACCGAGAGTTTCTTCCAATCTTGGGAGAGGACCGTAAGCCGGTCATGCACTTCTGCTCGGTCGCCTGCATCAAGGCCTCCAATGTTGATCAGCGTGACCCGGTGTTTTGGGGTTATACCCCCGAGGGACCGGAAGCCTGCGTTGAGTGCGATATCTCTGATGTCGACCTTCCGTTCGGTGGCATCGCCTGCAGTAATAACTGCTTTCTGGTGCACCTCGTACGGCAGACCCCCCCAGGGTTTCCGTGGTACCCCATCAACTTCGATGCGAAGGGGTACTGGGTTAAGCCCAATGGTCACGAGCGTTGCGAGCAATGTGGCTTGCTGCATCGTGCGATGGAGTGGTACGAGCTTGGGAACGCGCCATCCGGGCAACCTTTGGCCTTCGATGCCCACTGGTACTTCGAAGACGACGATATCCCGACGGACCACTTGCACAGGACTCTTGACGGACATGGTAAGCGGGAGCGGATTTTCTGCACTCCGACTTGTGCCATCGAATGGCTCGATGAGCATCACGCAGAGCTTCATCGAGTGTCCCTGGAGAACATCCCCGAGCTTGCTCACGAGGTTTTCCTGCCTGGTGGTGAAGCCCCTAATGGCTATTTGGCTGCGACGGGGCCGATAGATTCACTACTGAGGGTTCAGGTTCAGTATGGTGAGGATACCAGTCACAACTGGAGCATGCATTCCTTCCCCACGTACTATGCGGATGTTGCCACCTTGCGGTTGGCTCTTGTCCGTGAGCGTGAGCGGCAACGTGCATCCAGCTCGGGTATGAATGTTTGGGGGCTGCCGGACAGTTGCCCCGTAGTCTACGCCATTGCGGATTGGTACCGACGGAACCTGAAGCCCACTGATGCGCCGTTGGTGCTGGAAGATCCCACCTCCTGATAAGGTGGGGGCGCTACTTCTGACCGGTCTTCTCTGCATCCCGTTCGAGCGCAACGCTCGAGAAGGCAGAGAACCCTGCTTCCCAAGCAGGACAAGGAGTTCGCGGAACACTTCCCCAGTGTTCCGCCGACGTCTCCCGATTAAATCGGGACTGATGAGTCCTTACGATTGATTCTGATAGGACGAAACGTCACGCATAACAAACACAACGACTTCGGTAATACCGGAGTCGTATTTTTTTATGTACCCAATATTTTTAACAAAAAACAGATGTGATATACTGACAACGTAAAAAAATAATAGATACAACCCTATGGAAAGGATAAACAGTGTAATAACCTCTTGGAGGTGGATAGTATTGAGTGTCATCGCAGTACTAATTTTATATACAATACCCGTTGGTGCTGCAGGTATAGAGACAGAACGAAGCATTGTCGTTGATGGGGTAAACCGAGATTTTATTGAGTATCAACCAGATGGGTATGATGAAAATCAAGCATACCCAGTACTATTCATTTTTCATGGTCATCGTGGAAATGCACGAGGTGCAATGAATAATTACGATCTACAACAATTAGCAGATCAAGAAGGATTTATTGTAATAGCGCCAGACTCTCTCACCCCACCCTCACATGATTTTGTGGTAGATATCCCTTTTGTTGGACAACAAACCGTATTTCAAAATTATGATCTCACTGGAAAAAGATGGGAGATTGCCGAAATGCAACAACCGTTAATAAATAGGTGTACATCAGGGGACATTAATTTGGTTGAAGGAATAGTAAATACACTAAAACAAGAGCATAACATCGTAAATTCACATATTTTTGCTGCAGGGCACTCTCAAGGGGCTGTCTTTGCCTATTATGTGGCAATGTGTTCAGAAGATATTACTGGATTTTGGTCTCAATCAGGAGGATTAGTTGACATCTTAAACGACCAGCAAGTTTTAGGATCAATAAGTACAGAGTTACGGGATCTTATAGACCTTGTAAAAACATTTCCAAGTGCATTATTTGAATCAATCATGGGTATTCCACAAGAAGAACTTATGTATCCAATCCCTGTATTAGTGGATAGAGATATTCCGGCGGCCATTTTACATTCAAGAGTCGATCAAGTAGTGAGTTATGATCGAAGTGTATTATTACAAGCAGATTTAGAACGAGTAGGGGCTCCTGTGCTATTTACCACTAACCCAGATGCCTTTGGTCATGGGTGGGATAAAAGAGAAAATGATGCACAGTGGCAATTTTTAGTAGAACAAGCTGGACCACTTCCAGAAAGAACACCACCAACATGGGCACCATCAATTTTCACTGTCCTTGGTCCATTTAACAGCATTCTTTTCGAGCATGCTACAGAATCATTGTGGACAATGTTATTTGATTACGATATTGATGAGGTTGAACAACTCATAGACATGCGTTATGGGCCATTTGCTGGATTTACTGCAATAGATGTTGAAGTAGATTGGATGGAACCAGACTATTTTTGGTGGACAATGTGGAAACATGAAGACGGAAGTACTGGGTTATGGCGCCAACGATCAGACGGTAACAAACAACGATTTGTACGATTACAAACAACTCCTGATCGGGTAGCAAAAGATCTTGCTCTTGATTTTAGAGGACGACCAGTTGTTGCTTGGCAGCATAATGATGGAACACTCGAAATTCAACAATTAAGAAAAAGTGGTCGCGTAAGAAAGGTAAATACATTATCTCCACCAAGTGAAAATGCAGAAGTAATAAGTTTTGTTTCTGACGAAAAAAATACGTGGCGTGTTCTCTGGCAGTTAGAAAATGGAGATATAGAGGTATGGCACGTGGTAGGAAATGCCATTGCAAACCAATACACATATAATTCTCCAGAAGGATTTGTTGCAAAGGATTTAGAAATCGGATGGAACAATGGTGATGTACTTAATAGAATATTCTGGGTACATGAATCAGGAGATGCGCGTATCTGGAGAGTACATCCAACAAGCGGAGAAATTATGAGTGACTTTGGTGTGGATGTACCAAACAGATTTCAAGGAGTGGAGATAGAAACAGATATGTTTGATCAAATAAGAATATTAACAGTACATGAATATCTTGGTATATCAAAAGTTATAAC
The DNA here is from genome assembly GCA_018651085.1 of Candidatus Magasanikiibacteriota bacterium. Classification (GTDB taxonomy): domain Bacteria; phylum Patescibacteriota; class Patescibacteriia; order Magasanikbacterales; family UBA922; genus JABIEQ01. The sequence goes on along the minus strand of JABIEQ010000008.1, from coordinate 25,457 downwards.
AATAAATCCATTATCCGGCGAAGTAGTCGGTGTGGAGAAAACGTATCAAGTTACCGAGTAAGAAAAAAACAAATAGTGTAAAAATAAAAGCAGCTAGTTTATCTAGCTGCTTTTTGTGTACAAATTATCCACATTTCAAGGTATACAAAAACCACCCTGGTTAAGAAGGTGGTTTTTGTGTAGCCATACAGAGAGTCATAAATGGGTGTGTACACCCAATAGACCACTTAATGGAAAGTGATACACAAAGTATATCATATTCCAGAGCGGTAGACCAGATTTGAACTGGCGACCTCATCCTTGGCAAGGACGCGCTCTACCAACTGAGCTACTACCGCTTATAAAGAACTACTGTAGCGGGGGCGGGATTCGAACCCACGACCTTTGGGTTATGAGCCCAACGAGCTGCCTGACTGCTCCACCCCGCAATATCTACTAATATAATGAGAACATGTTCCTCTAGAGCGGATGACCGGAATCGAACCGGCATCATCGGCTTGGAAGGCCGAGATAATAACCATTATACGACATCCGCATTGAATCTCCAGTAGTGTAAAGAAAATACAGGCTTTTGTCAACCAAAGGACCTGTATAAAGCCTTTTTCTAGGTCAAAAGCGTGTTGCCATAATAGCACAATTTTGCTAGGGTAACAACTCCATATGTCTCAAATATTTCATATACAAAAACAAAAGAACATTTTATCCTTACGAGCCGATATCGTGCGAGCAATTCGTGAATTCTTTTGGGAAAAGGGATTTCTTGAAGTGGAGGTACCGCTTATTGTCCGTCATCCTGGCCAAGAACCAAATCTTTCTCCAATGGAAGTCATTGTTAAAGATGAACGAAATAAAGAGTATCAAGGGTATTTACACACATCACCAGAATATGCCTTAAAAAAGGTTCTTGCTGCAGGGTACACTAATGTATTTTCTCTTGGAAAATGTTTTAGAAATAACGAAAGTTTTGGTGGTGATCATAATCCAGAATTCACCATGCTTGAGTGGTATAGAAAAGAGGTGGACTTTCATGCTCTAATGGATGATTGTGAAAAAATGTATATACATATAGAAAAAAAAGTACATAAAAAAATAAAAGAGGTATCTTGGAAGAGATTGCACATGAGGGATCTTTGGAAACAGTACATAGGAGTGAATCTTGATATGTATCAAACGACAGAAGCAATCTTCGCACTGTGTAAGCAAAAAGGGTATACTGTAGATGAAAAAGAAACATACGAGGCGATGTTTTATAGAATTTTTTTAAATGAAATAGAGCCAAAGATAAGAGAGACACCCTTTCTTATTATCCATCATTACCCAAAACAGATGGCATCACTTGCAAGGATATCAAAAGAGGATCCATTATATGCAGAACGATTTGAATTATATATTGATGGAGTGGAGATTGCGAATGCCTTTAGTGAATTGACTGATAAGGAAGAACAAAAACAGCGATTAAAAAAAGAGCAGCAACAACGAAAAGAAGAACAAAAAGAGACCTACGAGGTAGATAATGATTTTATAGATGCAGTTGGGCAATTACCAGCTTGTGCAGGGATTGCACTGGGAGTAGATCGATTAGTACAACACTATACTAGTTGTAAAAACATCGATGACGTGTTAGTGTTACCTATGTCAAAAATATTTAACTAAGCATCATATGGCAGAAACAGCAGAAATAAAAAAAGGTGCTGTGATTAGACACAGTAATCATCTCTACGTTGTAAAAGATTTTAAATTTGTAAATCCAGGAAAAGGTGTTGCTTTCACTAAAACAAAAATGAAGGATATCGCTGCTGGAAAAACGATTGAAATTACTTACAAAAGTGGAGAAAACGTAGATATCGTCGAGGTATATAAAAAAACCATGCAATATCTATATAAAGGTATCGGTACGTATTCTTTTATGGATAAAGAAACATATGAAACGGTAGAAATAAGTGAAGATGTAATAGCAGATGAAGGAAAGTATCTAAAAGAAGGGCTCGATGTCATTGTATCAACACATGAAGAAAATCCGGTAGCAATTCAGCTTCCAAAAAAAGTTATTTATGCCGTAAAGGTTGCTCCTCCAGCAGTAAAGGGAGATACCGCAAGTGGAAATGTAACAAAAGAAATAGAATTAGATAATGGACTAAGTATCCATGCACCAATTTTTGTAAAAGAAGGTGATCAAATTATCGTAAATACAGAAACAGGAGAATACGGTGGAAGAAGTACTGACAATTAAAAATAAAGCAAAAAAAATTCCCCAGCAGGGGTTTTTTTGTTTGGACATGATCTACGCCGACCAGGAGGTCGGCGTAGGCAGTCCATGTTCGTAGCCGTCAGAGCTTTTCGATCGGGTAGCTGTTCGATTGTTCCTCTCGGCAGCGGTAGGGATTCATCTCCTTGATCACACCCTCCGCAAGATCCGTACGGTCCTGAGTGAGAAGAGATTGAAGGTCCGCCACTCGGCCTTCGATGACAGCCGTCACCAAACCATCGGTCAGGTCTTGTTGGCCCGCGATGTTCCACCTGGCTATGGTCCTTCGTGTCTTCGGGATCTCTGTACCTTCCATCATCAGCAGGAACTGCTTGAGCCGGTAGGCCCTCGAATGGATCGAGCTCATCCAGTACCCCATGTGCACGGAGATCGACGCGATGAGGATCATGTAGCCGAGAGCTGCCTTCGCAATCTCTTCCGCTGTGATGCTCTCGGGAAAGAGGTAGACAGCAAGAACGCCGAAGATCGGGATGACCCCGTTCTGCACGCACCACTTGAGCGCCTTCTCCTTCTTGGTGAAGCCCGCAAAGGGCACAAGCATCGAGGCGATAAGAGCCGTGGCCACCAGCCCCGACATGAGGAGGCTGTACTCTTCGATGGTCTCATGGGGGCAGAGGACTGCCACCAGAACACCGACGATAAACATGACAATATACCAAAACATGGACTTCTCCCTGGTGTCTGTGTCCCTCAGCGTGAGGGGTAGATAAAAACACCTTATAGGAAAGGAAGAGAAAAATCAAGAAGAAGAGGGGAATATAAAATTATGTAATAGTAAAAGACAGGTTTTCAACCGTGTGGTCATTGCACTTACAAACAGAGTCAATATTACCATAGGGCATGTCTTCAGGGCGTTTCAGAAAGTAAGTCATCACATTTGGATGTTTTTGTTTTACATCATCAATGTTTTTTGCCTTATCTTCTATAAGATAAATATGGGTGTACATATCAACAAAAGGAGCAAGTACTTCAGCCTTACTTTTTGTAGAAATAATATGTTGTACGTAAGAAGGAAGGTTTGAGTGTATAATTTTTTCTGTCTGAAGTTCAGAGTCCCCATGTGTAGAGATAAGAATATCAAAATTATTTTTATGTCGTTCAAGAAAAGGAAGCACATCGCTAAATAAGTAACCCTCATTACATTTTTTAAAGATAGCATGCATGGTAGAAAATAAAAGTGCTGGGTCTTGTTCTTCAAAGCTCGAAACAAAATGTTTAATATCAATAACTGTGTTGTATTCTTTTATTTTATTTCTGTGACGGGTGAATGTCTCTTCATTAATATTAAATTCTTCTAAAAATTTCTTTTTTAATGCATGAACGAGTTTCGTTGTGTTAAAAATGGTGTGATCAAAGTCAAGAACAAGAAGGTTGTCGTGTTGTTTATCCATAAGACACTAACAAGAACAATAATAAATGGTAAGCTCAGGGTGAGTAAGAAGGTACTTTGCTGGAAACTCATCAGAAGAAATAGTATCATCCGCGAGCTTTTCGAAAATGGCTTTTTTATTTTCACCTCTAAGAAGCACAAGAAGTTTTTTACTTTTAAGGATAGGGGGAAAAGTCAACGTCAATCTGTCGTGAATAGAAAAAACATCTGTCGTTGTGTGCGTAACAGAAGTAGACATTTCAGACAATGCAGGACTGTGAGGAAAAAGTGAAGCAGTGTGACCATCAGGGCCAATGCCAAGAACAGTAAGGTCAAATTGCTCGGGAAGTATTTTTGTATACTGCGTAATAGCTTCTTTTATAGGGATGCTAGTGTCAAAAAAATGAAATCGAGAAGATAAACCTTTCACACGAGAGACAAATATATCAAAAATAGATCGATAGTTAGAATCAGTGCTTTCAAGTGAAGTATATCGTTCATCAACAAGGTATAGGTGAAGGTTGTCAAAGGGGTATGTACCTTTTCTAAGGGAGGTATATATAGGAAGAGGAGTAGATCCACCACTTAGAGCAATATGGGTATTTGTAGACGTATTCAAACAAGAAGTAATCAAGGTTGTTGTAGCTTCTACCCACAAAGTTTCAGAAGAAAAAGTTTTTATATGCATAAAAAAATACCGGTTAAATACGGTATATAGTATACAAGATAACAAGGACATGTTCCAAAAAAGGAAGGGGGCGACCAGGGGTAGACGCCGGTTAAAACGAAATCTTGATCAGCTCCAGGGTGGAGGCTGGCCGGTGTCTACCCCTGATCAGGTGTTTTCAAAACCTAGAATGGTGGTGCTCTGAGCACTCTCTGGTTTTGATGCCACCTCCCATAAGGAGGGGCGGGATCCACGGTAGAACTTCAACTCGCATCATCTCTGAATGCAAGGAGTAGTGGAACCAAACATGTATATAGTCTAGCATATACAAAAAGAAACACAACCTGGATAGGTTGTGTTTCTTGATGAATATATAAAAATCCTAGTGGATATCGTACCAAGAAAAGCCATCTTTTTTAGGGAGTGTATGTTGTGCTTTTGGACCCATAGAGCCGTGTTCATAGCGATGAAGACGGAGTTTATTTTTTTGAGATAAAGAAGTGATTTGATCAACAACAGTCCATGCCGAAATTATTTCGTGAAAGCTTAAAAAGTGGAGGCGTTCTCCTTTAATAACTTCAAGAAGAAGTGTTCCATGGTCTGGGAGACATCCTTCAATACTACAAGCAATTGAATCAGTGGTAGTAATTTCTTGTTGTTGTTGCACATCTTCATGAAGATTAACAAGCGTAATATGAATACGCTCATCAGGTTGCAGTTCAATAATAAGTCTGTTAGGTTCTTCATGCTTTGGTTGAAAAGGAAACTTTTTTAATTCAACCACAACGTATGTATGTTTTTCATGAAGTTTTTTACCTGTACGAAGATAAATCGGTACTTTATACCAGTCTTCTTGGTCAAGAAATAATCGCACCGCAGCAAATGTTTCCGTCCGTGTTGTTTTAGAAACACCTTTTTTGTCACTATAATGTTTGTATTGTCCAAGGACAATATTTTCAGAATCACACGGGCAATCAATAGCCGAAAGGACAGCATGTTTTTCTCGTTGGACACTTTCAGCATCAAGATGATTTGGAATGTTCATCGTAATAAGCGCAAGAATTTGTAGTAAGTGAGACTGAATCATGTCACGAACCGTACCAACTTGTTCAAAGTAGCCAATGCGGTCTCCTACACCAATATCTTCAAAGGCAGTGATCTGAATATTTGCAATTTCACTTCCATGAAGCATGTGTGACAAGATTCTATTTGATCGTCGAAGATGTAAGATACTTTGGACAGAAGTTTTACCAAGGTAATGATCAAGAAGGTATACTTGTTTTTCCGTAAAGTATTGAGAAACAAAGTGATACAATTCTTCCGCTGATTTTTTATCTTCCCCAAAAGGTTTTTCAATAATAAGACGAATATCATCTTTTTTACTTCGTCTCGTCTCACCTAAATTCCTAACAATATCTTTAAAGACTACGGGAGGAACAGAAAAATAAGCAATGTGTTCAATCTTTCGTTTTTTTGTGGTCTTTTCAAGAAATAAACGGAACGCAATAAAGTCTTCTATCTGAGTGTATTGACCAGAAAAATAGTAGACATGTTTTATAAGAGCGTTAAGCACTTTTGTATTTACATCTTTCCCGAATTTTTTTTCTACACTTTCTTTAAATATTTTCCGAAATGCTGATTGCGTAAGTTTTGTGCGAGAAAAACCAACAATATAAAATTCTTTAGGAAATCTATTTTGAAGCATTAACTCATAAAGTGTTGGAAATATCTTAAGTTTAGCAAGATCTCCCGACGCACCAAAGACTGTAAAAACAAATGGATTTGTAATAGAAAAAAGCATATAAAATTATTGACATGAAAACACGTGTATAGTAGCATGAATAGGCTCTTCAGGCGAAGAACAGGTGGCTATACATAAACGGAAACTACAGAGGAGTCATGAAAGAGGTATTTCGAGGCGCTTTGGCGATGATCAACCGGGGCTGGACTTGTTCCTACCCTAGTGAAGACGGAGGTTCGCCCATCGAGGGGTCCATCACACTCCAGTGTGCCGGGGAAAAACACTTCAGGTGGAGCATCTTCGATGACTGTGCTGTCAGTGGCCGTAAGGATTTCAAGGTAGACCTGGAGGACATCTATTCCTGTTTTGTTCTTGAGGGGTATATCCACATGACCTTCCGAAGGATGGGAGAAGAGATGGTAGACTGCACCTTCAAGAAGGCCTAGTCGTAGGCGAAGGGAGCCGTTCACAGCCATTCACCAACACAAACCGGCGCGTACCTCAGGAGGGCGCGCCGGCAACCAAATCTTCCACCAGGGAGATTTTTATGTTGTCCAATCACTATGAAATGATCCTTTTTTATCAATTCTCTCGTATGTATGTGCTCCAAAATAATCACGAAGTCCTTGAATAAAGTTTGCAGGGAGTCTTTTTCGTGTCATTGCATCAAAATAAGAAAGAGATGTACTAAATGCAGCTGCCGGAATACCTGCTTCACTAGCAAACGCAGCAATCTGTCGGAGTGCTAGGGTGTTTTTTTTCATAATCCGTTGAATGCTCGGTGCAGCAAAGGGATGAACCAGTTTTTTAGAAGAACCTTTATACATATCAAAAAATACTTGGAGAAGTTTAGCGCGGATAATGCATCCTCCTTGCCAAATACGACTAACTTCAGAAAGATTCACATTCCATTTTTCTTCTTTACTTGTTCTTGCAATTAAATCATACCCTTGAATATATGTACTCACAATTGCGGCATAAAGGGCGTCAGCCATAAAATCTGTAAACTCTTCAAGAGGCATAAGCGGAGCATTTTGTTGTTTTTTGTAGAGTGTAGAAAGAACAACACGACGATCTTTTTCCCCAGAAGCGTAGCGCGCAAATACGGCTTCAGTAATTGTAGGGAGAGGAAGTCCTCGAGAAAGGGTGTCAGTACTTGTCCATTTTCCAGTTCCTTTTTGTGCTGCTTTATCTAAAATATTATCAATAAGTGGTTTTTTAGTAAATTCATCTTTTTTTAATAAAACATCAATACTAATCTGAAGAAGAAACGATCGAAGTTTTCCTTTTTGAAATTGAGAAAAGATTTCTCCTATGTGTGGGGCCTTTAATTTATAAATATGCGTGTACATATCATATGCTTCAGCCAAAAGTTGCATGACACCATACTCAATACCATTATGGACCATTTTGACATAATGTCCTGCACCACCGTCACCAATGTAACTCACACATTTACCAGTAGAAAAATCAGCCGCAGCGATAGCAGTGAAGATTTTTTTCATTGATTTATAGGCAAGTTTACTTCCACCTGGCATAAGGCTTGGCCCTCGAAGAGCTCCTTCTTCGCCTCCCGATACGCCACAACCAAGAAAGAGTAGGCCTTTTTCTTTCAATGCTGCTACTCGTCGATCAGTATCAGTATAGTGAGAGTTTCCTCCATCAATAATAATATCTCCTTTTTGAAGGTGAGGAACAAGATCGGTAATAACAGCATCAACAGGTGCACCTGCTTTTACCATAATCATAATTTTTCGAGGACGAGCAATGGAGCGAACAAAGGTCTTGTAGTCCTTTGCCCCTACAAATTGTTCATGAGCATATTCTTTTAAAAATGCCTCTGTTTTTTTGTAATTACGATTATAGACAGAAACCTTGTAACCACGACTCTCAACATTACGTGACAGAGCTGACCCCATAACACCAAGACCAATAAGACCAAAATCAGTAAGTTCCATATAATTTATTTATTGAGTATACGAATGGCAGCACGCGTAATAGCAGTGGTATCAATCCCTGCTGCTCGATAAAGGTTTGCCGCTGTTCCTGACAGTTGGTAAGAATCGACGCCGAGCATAATGTGGCTCTGAGGGGGCACACCTTTTTGTTGAAGATGGCGAGCCAGCTGTCCACCAAGACCAGAAAATGTATTATGGTCTTCAACAGTAATAAGTTTCTGGGTTTTTTTAATTGATCGAAGAACAATCTGATCAAACTTTTTAATAGAACTTGCAATAATAATGTCAGCAGAGATTTTTTTCTTTTTAAGCTCTGCCCAGGCACGGTAGGCTTCAATAACTGTGGCTCCAATAGCAACAATAGTAACATCAGTCCCTTTTCTGAGTGTTTCCATTTTTCCGTATACATACGTATAGTCTTTAGGAAAAAAGGGAGTGCCATTTACTTTTGTAAGTACAGGAATTTTGTGTCTTCCCATACGGACATAAAAATTTCCATAATGACTAGCAATATATCTAATCATGCGGTCACAATGATTTGGATCAGCAGGTTCAATTGGCATGGTGTTAAATAAACCAAGCATTGAGCCAGCGTCATCGATCGCTTGGTGTGTTGGTCCATCTTTTCCAACTGATAGTCCGCAATGCGTTGCAACCATTTTTACATTACACATATTAAGGTCATTCACTCTTGCTTGATCTTTTGCGCGACTTGTCATAAAGGCCCCAAATGTAGAGCAATACGGAATAAACCCATCTAAACTAAGGCCGCCAGAAAGAGACACCATTTGTTGTTCTGCAACACCACATTCGATATGTTGGTTTGGTAATGCCTTTTTAACTCCTGCTGTTTTTACAGATCCAGATAAATCAGCGGTAAGGGCAACAACAGAGGTATTTTTCTTTGCAAGATCAAGTAACGCGTGTCCGTAAGCAGATCTACAATCAGTAAGCTCATCTACTTTGTATACACGAGGAACACCTTGCTTTACACGAACAGAAGATAAAAGTGTAGGGAATTGAGGTTTTTCAGGCTTAGTTGTAATGCATGCACGAAAAGAATCAAGAAGGATCTGTTGTTCTTTTGTAAGAGTAAGAGCCGACAGTATCGTGTCAGCCAATTCAGGGCTTGGAGCTTTTCCATGCCAATCCGCTTGATATTTTTTCCCTGTTTTTTCCATGACGGGGATACCTTTCCCCATAATAGTGTGTCCTAAAATAATAGTTGGGCGTTTTGTTTGTTTATGTGCTTGGCGAAGTGCTTTCCACAAAGCGCGAACATCGTGACCATCAGTTTCTATTACGTGCCAACCACCAGCTTTAAATACAGAAGAAAAATCAACAGGCATAATCTTTTTAAGACTGTCAGTCAGTTGCACTTGATTATAATCCATGAAAACAACTAAGTTAGAAAGATTATATTTTTTAGAAAAGTTCATCATTTCATATACTTGCCCTTCTTGAGATTCACCATCCCCAATAAGAGCATATACGGTTTCACCACTTTGCTTGAGTTTTTCTCCAAGAGCAAAACCACTTGCTGCTGATACACCAGTGCCAAGCGGGCCAGTTCCATACCAGACACCAGGAACGTGTCGAGACACATGTCCTTCAAAAATAGAACCATGCTTACGAAAAGTATCAATCACGTTCTTTTTAGACACAAACCCAAGTTCAGAAAGGACAGCATAAACCGCAGGGGATATGTGTCCATTAGAAATCACAATTTTTTCGTTTGTCTGGCTTAAGATAAAACAATATAAAAGAGAAAGATAATCAATACAACTAAGGGATCCTCCAGGATGACCACTTTGAGATTGCTTAAGCATTGAAATAATAGAGTGACGACAAGATTGAGAAAATGTATCTAAAAAATGTACGTGATCTTTTGTAAGATTGTCTTTAATAGAAGGAATAATCATAGAAAAAATAATGATAACTATAATATGCAGTATACCATGGATAGAAAAACACTCACCGTAAAATTGACAGAAGAAAAAACCAGGAGTACACTATGCAATCAACACCATCACGCATAATCATGGAGGAAAAATGCGTCTAGGTATCGTTACCGCAATGGTGGGAGCACTTTGTTTCGTCATTCCCTTTTTCATAGGGAAAATTGACTTCGGACCTTTCGTCGTGAGCATGTGGGACATTGCAGTAGTCATGCTGCTTGTCTCTATCAGTACATTTTTGCCAAAGAAAAGCAACCAGGAGATCACCATTCAGGAGTGGTTTGCCGGGATAGCATTTCTACTCTTCATCGTCTGTATGGTATGGGTCCACTTCGATTGGCTCATAAGCTACCCGACTCAGGGATGGCGCATACAAGAAGAAGTGGCCGCAATGGGGCGAGCAGGACAAAAACCTACGATGTATCAAGTGAGGTTCTACCTCGGGGTTTTCGTCATTGCCATGCTAGAAGGGGTCGTGTACGCCGTACTACTTGTATGGTCAAAAGGACAAAGAAGCTCCTCATAGGAGGTGTGGTGTGACAAAGACTAACACCAAAACAATCATACGGAGCGCAAAGTATCGTCACACCCAGCGCTCCCAACAATAAGGGTATATATAATATATCTTTATAAAAAAACACAACCCTTTTTATGGGTTGTGTTTTAGTATATGTAAAAGAGATTATCGATTGAGTAGAGCTTCTCTTGTAAGCACCTTAGATAATTCGACGCCGGGTTGATTAAAGGCATTAATTCCATAAAATTCTCCTAAAAATGCCGTAGCTCCCTCAAACAACATAAATAGTTGTCCAAGATGTTCTTCGTCAACAGAAGAAATACGAATAGTCATATTTGGTCTGTCATTTTTTGTACACGACATTGCTGTAGCACTTTCTTCAGCATGAAGCAGTTGAGAAAATGTTGTATTATCAAGAAAAGAGACCTCTTCTATTGAAGAAGGGTTGGGAATAGATATATCTACACCAAACTTTTCAACATGAAGAAAAAAGAAAAGTTTGTCATTCGGTCCTTCATTATATAATTGACTTTGAGAGTGTTGATCAGTCACACCAAGCGCATTAATAGGGGTAATGCCTGTATGCACAAGTTCTCCTTTTTCATTTTTTGCTTTTCCAATACTTTCAGCAAGCAGTTGACGATACCAATCAGAAAAGCGGATAAGTTTTTGAGCGTATGGCATCATAACATTCATGACCTTCCCTTTATCTCGAAGAAGATATTGGATCGTAGCAATTTGAAACGGAAGGTTTTTCTCAATCTCAGTTGATAAAAAGGCTTCACGCATAGATTGGAATCCTTTAAGAAGGTCTCGTATATCAATACCAATAAGTGCCGCAGGGAGAAGTCCAACTGGTGTCTGAACAGAAAATCGACCACCAACTGTTGGTGGCACATCAAACATTGGGATAGATTCTTCGTTACCAATCTTTCGAAGTAATCCTTTTTTAGGGTCAGTAACAAAAACAAAATGATCAGTAGCATTAAGAGATGCCTTGTCGCAAAGTGATCTAAAATAGAAATATTGAGATAATATTTCTGGGGTACCACCAGATTTTGTAACAACAATAAATAAGGTTGACGATAAATCAATGACATCTTGTACTTCACGGATAAGTGTTGGATCAATATTATCAAGAATATGGAGCGTCGGATGTTCTTGAGAAGAAATCTCATGAGAAAAAAGATGGGTCAATGATTGCTTTAAACAAATTGTACCTAATGAAGATCCTCCAATAGCAAGAATAACAAGGTGTTTGTGTTTTCCTTTTCGCTCTTTAGCAAATGATTCTATTTTCGTTACGGTATCCGTATCATCAATCACCGTATAAAATCCTTGGTTACGAGCATGGATGTTTTCAATGTAGGGTGTAATACGTGTTTCTTCTTTTGTAATATCTTCTTGAGATATACCGTGGTCAGGTGATACGGTAAATAAGTTTGTAAGGTCAAGTGTAAGCATAAAAAATAGTTAAGCAATAAGAGCATTCCAATCATCAGCAAATTTTTGAAGACCAGCATCTGTTAAATCATGTTGGATATTATATTCTTGCCACGATTGGGTAAGTGAAACAGAGGCATCAGGTATAGAAGAAAGATCATCTCTTGTATATGAGTACGTTGCCTCAGGAGTAATAAAGTTACTGGCTGCCCATTCATCAAGAATCTTTTTCGGGCACGTAATAATATCTGTCCCCGCTGCAATTGATGCTAAAAAGTGGTCAATATTTCGGACACTTGCCGTTAATATTTCTACATGACTTTCTTCTTTTTTATACATGTCAGAAATGCGAGAAATAAGATCAATGCCATTTTCTCCACGATCATCAAGTCGTCCGACAAAAGGAGATAAAAACACATCACCTTTTTTTGCTCCAAAAGTTGCCGCGTGAACAGCAGCAGCTTGTGCCTGAGAAAAAATAAGCGTCATGTTTACACGAACACCTTCACCTGTAAGTACGTTTGCGGCTTCAAGCCCAGCTTTTGTTGTTGGAAGTTTAATATGTGCATTAGGGATCCATGTATTCATCTCTCGTCCTTGGGTAATCATGGTTTCAGCTACAGTATCTTTATCTCCATAGACTTCAATTGAGACAGATCCGTGTGGGATCATTTGAGAAATATTTTGCACAATTCCTTTATATGCATCCATAAGTTCCTGTTGCTTTAGGGCAATATCAGGATTGTCTGCACGTAACGCTTTGGCAACAAGAGAAGGATTGGTGGTTTGTCCATCGAGAAACCCAAGGAGATCAAGGGTAGAGCGCGTGTCGTCAGGACTTCCACTATCAAGAAAAATACGGGTAGTAAGTGTTGTTGGTCTAGGCATAAAAAAAGATAAAAGTGATTGTCTCCATTATACCCGGTCTTGGTTGCTCTCGCAAAGGGAACATGGAGGCACTCTATTCTCACACATTTATATATACAAAAACCACCTCAAGGTACTCCTTCCATTGTTTCCTATAAAGTTAAGAAACAGAGGAAGGGGAAACGGGGTGGTTTTGGTTGGAGAGATAGTGGGGATTGTGGTGGGAATCACATCGTCGGGGGGTAGGCACCAAAGTTGCCCTCCTTTGCTCGCCGAAATGCGACGGTTGCTCGACTGTTAAAGGTGTCTGCCTGTTGTTGGTGGGTGGCCCTCTCTTCTTCATTGCCTTCGTATTTTGCTCGCATCGCTTGTTGTGTTTCGATGTCTGCATGCATCCATAGCCACGTAGTCAGAGCCTCCATTGTTTCCGTCGCCTGCTTCTTGAAGTAGGCGATGTTATCCTGGTTGCCAGGGTTTGCTCCAGGGAAGCGAAACTTGAGGCTTCCATCGTTCATGAACGAGTCTGGATCGATGAACTCACGCACCAGCCTGTCTTGCTCTTCAATCAGCCCCTGAAGCTGAGCTACAGCCATCAAGCAAGCATTCGCGACTTGTTCTCTGCTCATTATGGACCCCTTTGTCTGTAGAAAGCCTCTCAATCGGGCTCTCATTATCATAAACAGTATAGCTCATCTAGGAATTTGTCAAACAAAAAGAGCACTCACATTGAGTGCTCTTTATAAAAGTAATGGTGTTCCCTGTCCCGGAACACGCTGCCACCTACACAAGCGGGCGAAGAGGGGTACAACGGAGACCGGTATAGAAACAGGCGTCCCGGGACAGGGGTGGTGGTCGTTGACCAAGGCGTCGTGACCCGAAGGTCGCAATATCTTGGCGGTTCTTCCACCGATTTGAGCGGGCCTGATAAGCGAGCTCAAACCAACCGTATCAAATAAAGGTGATATTGTCAATAGAAAACCACCCAATTGGGTGGTTTTCTGAAAAAAGAGGAATAAATGGGCTATGAGGGGTATTTCATACGAGCATCTCTACAAGCATTTCTCACATTTTCTGGTAATGCTGGGTGGACATAGATCATATCGAGCATATGAGTGAGTGTAGCTTTCATAGTAATAAAGGCAATACACATGTGAATCATATCAGAGGCTTCAGGACCAATAATGTGAGCACCAATAAGTTTTTGCGTTTTTTTATCAAACAGAAGTTTTACAAATCCGTGATCAGATCGAAGGGCATCTCCCATAGCACTATCTTTGTAATGATTCATGCCAACGATATAATCTTTGTCTATTTTTTTACCTTGTTTTTCTAATTCATCTTCTGTTACTCCAACACCACCAATTTGTGGATTAGAAAATATGGCGTGAGGCATCGGTGGGTAAGAAATAGGTTTATTATGTGGATGAGAAAATAAAGCCTTATATAACCATTCGCCTTCAAAATTCACACTGTGGCGAAAAAAGAAACGGCCATTACAATCTCCAATCGCATAAATATTTTTGACTGTTGTTTGAAGACGTTTGTCCGTCACAACAAATCCACGTTTATCTGTTTTAATCTTTGTGTTTTCTAAGTGAAGGGTGTTTGTGTTTGGAACAATACCCACCGCAACAAGAAGCGCGTCAGCACGAAGACGTTTTTTTTCTCCAGTATCACGGTTTTCAATAGTGACGGTAAACATACCATTTTTATACGATACTTTTCTCGTCGTAACATTAAAGTGAGTCTTGTGTCTTTCACTAAATACACGAGTAAATTCTTTTCGCACATCTTTATCTTCTTTTCCAACAAATCCACTTCGTACAACAAATTCAATTTTCGTTCCAATACCACCATAAAAATGACCAAGTTCTACTCCAATGTATCCACCACCAATGATAATAAGTTTTTTGGGTTGTTTTTTTTGTCGAAGAGCTTCGCGACTTGTCATAAAAGGAGTGGAAGACAATCCTTCAATATCAGGAACACGAGCGCGAGACCCCACGGCCACAATAATCTTATCAGCCGTGAGTTTTTTTCCATTTACATCAACAACATCGTTAGAAATAAAGGTTGCTGTTCCATGGTAATAATCAATATTTTTGTTTTTCTTATATGCCACACCAATACGATCTGATGTGCCGTCAACTTGAGTGGATACAGAGTTAACCAGTTTAGAAAAGTTTACTTTGTATGGTTTTTTTACGGTAATATTATACAAATGAGCATTATCAATTTCGTGCGCAACATCAGCTGGATGAATAAGCATCTTTGACGGGATACAACCACGATTTAAACACGTTCCTCCAAGTGCTTCTTTTTCAATAACGGCAACTTTAAGGCCAGCTCGAGCAGGAGGGGAAACAAGTTTAGTTCCACCACCACCACCAATAACAATAATGTCGTAATGCTTCATATAAAAATAAAAAAGTTAGTGCCTATAGTATAAAAGAATAATGAAAGTTTTCCTAGAGAAAAAAACATACCGTGAAGGTGTCGGTATGTTTAAAGGGAATAAAACTGTATTACTTAGGGGAAGGAATGATAGAAGATGTTGCCGTATCGTTTAGGGACCAATCATAGTCATAGGTAATGTCACCAGTAAACGTATCAAGGAATGCACCACCATCAAGGTGTATTGAAATAAATGTAAGGACCTCTTGTTCTTTTTCTTCATCACTAAATAAATCAGTAACACCAGGTTGGTTTTCAAAAGTTGCCTGAGAAGAAAAATCATCAGCAAACCATTTGAAAATAGAAGATAAGCGAATGGTATTGTCAGCTCTATTATACATAAAGCCACGTGGGTGAGATAAAAATCGTCGCGCACCATCATTTAATAAATCTTCAATATTCATTGATGTAAATGCAGTGCCACCAATATCTGGACATCCATATGATGCACAGTTTACTGAAAAATGAATGCGTGGATCTTTAAATTCACGTCGTAATAGTTCGTGCTCTAGTTGGTTTAAGGAATAGATATTGCCAGCAATTTTAGCTTGTGGCATGTCCCATGGACCAGAAATACCACCACCAATGTCACGGATGCTTTTTGTAGGGTAATGATCAACCACAAGGTCAAGTGTGTAAGCATTATATGCATTAATAAGAAAAGCAAGTTGTTCTTCTCGAGAAAGAATAGATAGATCAGCATCATCAAGCGTTGTAAGGTAATCATTGAGATCGCGATGATGATCTCGTAAACGCGTGTAATCAATGCGAGCAATGTCAGTAACAACGATGTACTCGTTTAAAATATCTTGCCAGGCATCATGATTAAAAGAGTCTTCACCAGTAAGAGAAAAATCAATAGGGACAAATGGAGGAGGGGTGTCTGAGTCAGGGAGAATATCAAAAAAAATGACGAGTAAAATAATTCCTAGACAAGCTCCAATAATTGAAATAACGATGCGATCAAGATTGTTTGTTGAGGGAGTAGGAAATGACATAGCTATGATTGTTTAGTCTTCTGATAAATGCGGGCTAAACGAGTAGGGTGTACACCAAAGGCGTACAGAATCTTAATCATAAAGTAAATACCGATACTTTTCAAGATGCCTGTTTCAGAAATACGTCGAGCTGATCCATCTACGGTGCTTGAAAGCAGACGAACGTGTCCTGAATCACACATTTTGTGAGAAAGCATCACGTCTTCCATCAAGGGAACCTTTGGATACATACCAAGACGCATAAAAACTGATTTTCGTATAAAAATTGCCTGATCACCGTGAAACACACAAAAGATTTTTGCACGGACATTTGAATATAAGTTAATAAGACGATATACCAGGCGCGATTCTCTAAAACGGATTTGAAAGGCGCCGCCAATAAGAAGAGAATCAGTAAGAGATTGTATAAGATCATGAATAGAGTCAGGTGATATATGCGTATCGGCGTGTAAGAAAAGAAGCGTGTCGCCCGCCGCATGGTGGGCCCCGGTATTCATTTGTGTTGCTCGTCCTTTTGGTGTTTGAGTAATAATACGAACGGGAACGGAAAGGGTGTCAGCAGTTTGCCGGGCAAGACGAACCGTGTCGTCTGTACTTGATGCATCAACCAGTAAAATTTCAATCGATTGTAAAACATGGGTAAAGCAACGAAGCGTTGAAACAATTTGATTCCCCTCATTAAGGGTTGGAATAATGATAGATAATTTTGGTCGAAACGATGACCAGTGAGTAGAAAGAGTAGAAAATGTATTGGTAAGGTGCTGGTATGAAGCAAGGAGTGTGTCTTGTTCTGAAATAGTATCTTTTAAGCGATACACATCACTTAAAAAGTCTATATCAAATACCGTGGGAAGAATGCAAAACGATAATTGCTTTTCTTTTACAATCTGCATGGTTTCTTGAAGTAATTGGTAGCCTTCTGAGTGAGAGGTCCAGTTTGTAATTGGTAAATACACATCAGTAAACCCATTCATACCAATAAGTCCGTACCCACCATCAAGCGTCGGAACGATAACACCGTCATGCGTGTCAAGAATTGCAAACGATGTATAAATATCTTTTTTAGAAATAAAAGGAAGATCACTTCCAACAATAATAACTTGTGTGTAGGTATTTGAAAGTTTTTTGTGGATATATTCAATAGATAATTCTCCTTCTATTTGTTCAATATAAGTAGTAACAGGGAGCGTAGAGGTTTTTGAAAATAAAGATAAATCACCTCGGTAATACCAGACAACATCATAGTCTGTTTCATTATATGGCATATATTCTTTAGCCATATCAAAAATAAGGCTTTTTCCAAGCGTGTTTGCAATTGATTGATCATGAATTTGTTTTCCAATACGTGTCTTTCCTATCATATCAGGGGTTGGAAGACGAGAATAGAAAACAAGGACGCGTGAAGAGGTCATATTAAGAAGAATAAGGATGTTTTATAGATAGCGCGTGTGCTCGAAGATCATAAAAGAGGGCAATAAACACTGGGATATAAAACAGAAGCTGAAACCACAAGATACGTCCATCATACATATATCTGTAGGTTTCTCCATCGAAAAAAATAAGAAGATATTGGAATATACTCACAAAAGAAAACACAATACCCGTTGTTTTATGTTTAATGAAGGGAAGTAGACACACAAGCCATAGGGCATACCAAGAAAACACGACTGAAGAGGTAAGAAGAAGGACAAGGAATGTCGCGTAGATAAAAGAAAACAATGAAGAGGGTGTTTTCCATGTACGAGAAAAAGGAAACAAACGTATGAAAAAGCGAGATTGTGATCTATATGGTGTTGTGTGCCAAAAATACAGTATAAAAACACTTAACATAAGGAGTACTGTAGATAATATTTTTGTAACCAAAAGAGTTTTAGGTAAAGAAATCCATGTAAGAAAAGAAAACAAAACATCAAACAGTCCTGGAGTAAATATCCAAGACTCAGAAAAAGCAGAAAGGGAAGCGAATACATCAAAAAAAGAGTGAGCATCAAATACAAAAGGAAAATATAAAAGAACAGAAAAAAGGATAAAAGATAAAAGAATCATAAACCATCTTCTGCGGGAAACCAATATAGCGGGGAGAAGAATAAGAGGGAAAAATTTAATGAGTACAAGAGCAGAAAAAAATGCACCAGTAAGGATTGGTCGAAAGCGAAGATATGCGTACGTAGCAGCAAACAAAAAGAAGATAATCATACTTTCAAGGTGGCCACTAGACATTGTTTCAAAAATCCAAAGAGGGTTCAGTGCAAAAAAAGCAATTAAAAAACGAGGTTTAGAAAGTGTATCAAGAATACGAACACCAAGGTAAAGACTCCCAACATTTAAAAGAAAGAAAAGAAATTTTAAAGCTATAGCGCTATATGAAGAAAATAAGGCACTTAAGAAAAAGAAAATTTGTGCTGTTGGACCATAGACACCAGAAATCCAGCGAAAATATAGCTGATCCCAATACCATACTTCTGTAAGGTTCATGATGCTAGAGTCTACAAAAAACTGAAGAGGGGTCGTGATATATGGATTAAACCCTTGTAAGGTGACGTGTCCATCCCAAAGGTAACGGAAAAAATCATTAAAATAAGGTGCTTGAAAAAAAAGAATAAGTTGAGAAGAAAGACTCACAATAATAATAAAAAGAAGATGCTTAAAAAGAGGAGCTTGTTTTTTTAATGCATACATCCACACACTATAAATAACAAAAAGAAAAAATAGTGTGCACACTAAAAGACAACTATGATCAAGCGGAGAAGATAAAAGAGATAAACAAAAAAACAGTCCAACAAAAAGTGTTCCTAAAAAGATGGGCGTATTATTTGTTAAAAAAAAGTTACGCATGCGTCGTATCAATATGAGTTATAACTTTTGTAAATAGATCTTTAGTGTTTTTGTGAGTGAGAGTGCTCATGGTGTCTTTTGCATTTCCCCAGACAGCACCACGAATCTCTTCTTCTTGAATAGAAACATCCATAGTATCAACAAACCCAAGAAAGTAGGTGACTGTTTTTTGTATATGAGTTCCTTCAGGTGTATGAAAGTCATAGTGTTCAATAAACGTTGGTGATGGAACGAGGTCAACAGTTTTAATACCGGTTTCTTCATGAAATTCTCTTGTAGCACTCTCCTCTGGAGTTTCATCATGTTCAGGGCGTCCTTTTGGAAATGACCAGTGCTGAGCATGTTTGTGTTGTACTAAAAGAAAAAAAAGTTCATTTTCTTTTTTATAGATAGGCACGATACCAAAAGAGTGTTGAGGAATGGTCATAGCATCTTGACATTATGGGAATAAATATGGTACAAGCAGAGAGTAAAACAAGAAAGGAGGGAGTGTGAAAGCTCTTGTTTGGTTCATTGTTTGGATGATTATGCTTACGGGAGTCTTCCCGAAGTGCATCCCTCTGGTGGCGCAACTTCTTGACTCAAGAAAAAGAGCCATACTGCTGTGCACATTGGTGCCGGCTTGGGTGGTCTGGATCTTCGTTCTTGGAGTTGAGCTGTACTATAAGAACGGTTTTGAAGAGTCTCTGGGCGTTGCCTTCGTCGCAGCGATTGCTTCAGGGTTCATCGTACTTCAAGCGCATAAGCGCCATGAGGAACGATCTTCAAAATACCCAACACTTCGCTAAAGGAGATGCCCCAGACCCGCAGGAGGACGGTCGGGGCATTACAAAAGTAGTCTATATGTTAGACTACTTTTGTTTTGTTATTTTTTCCCCCACAGACGTTTGTATTTTCCAAAAGAAAGAACACCCGTTGGACATACATTTACACACGCACTACAGTTTACACACTCAACGTCGTTAACAGTTTTTCCTTGTTGTGCAAATCCCATAACATCAATTCCCATGTGACAACTTTTTGTACATAATCCACAACTAATACACTTCTTTTTATCAGCCAAAATTCCCCATGTAGAAAACTTATTGTAAATATGCATGAGTGCTGCAAGCGGACAATAAAATCGACACCACACTCTTCCACTAAAAAAGAAATACAAACCAATACCAATGGTACCTGCAAGTAAGGTGTCAACAATAACTTTGTATCCACCCAAAAGAAGTTCATTCACGCCACGAAGGGCTTCAGATAAACTTGGAATCCAACCGAGCATATGAAGGATGGTGGTAATAAAAATAGCAAGAAGTACAATTTGTCCGGCGTTATCCCATTTTTTTGCGCGTTCACCATGAGGGGCCAGTGTGCGGTATTCGTCTCCCAAGGTTTCAGCCATCGCACCACATGAACAAATCCAAGAACAATAGGCTCCTTTTCCCCATTTAATAACAATAAATGGAATAATAACAAACGTTTGGATTAAACTTACAATAAGCCAAAAGACACTTGGTTCACTTGTGAAAACATTCCAGAAAAATAATGGCCACGCAAGGATAAACCCAACAAATCGCCACCATTCACCACCTAAAAAGACATGCTCGGTAATCCAAGGGGTAATAAGACCAAGATCGTTAAACCATGGAAGGACATAGTTTGGGATAAAAAAGAGTGGAAGTGCTTGAATAAGAAAGATGGTAAGTGTTTGTATTGTTACATATCGTTTTTTACTGACGGTAATGCGGCGAATACCAAACAGACCAATCGTCACTGTATATAAAAGCCCATACCAGAAAAAGGGATCTTGTCCACCCAAATCAACATGAAAGTATTTACTTCCTAAAAAGATGAAAAAGTAAAAGACCACAACAAAAAAGAAGTATCCATGTTTAATGTATGCCCATTTTGTCTGAAAATAATAAGACCATTTAGAAATAAGATCACGAAGCACTACAGCACCGGTAATAAAAAGAGTAAGCACACTAAGCCACGCAATAAGTTTGGTACTGACGCTCACCCAGTCTCCAGAAAAAATAGAACCAAGTGCTTGGATAAAACCATTGTCTGTTTCAAGGCCATATGATGATTTCCCAAAGTACACAATGTTCATAAATGCAATACTAAACGCAAGCCACCACCAGGTGATCCGTGTTTTTGCATTTGCAATTTTTATGCCACTTTTTTTAAAAAATTCATACGGGAGTTGTGTTCCAATCATAGAAAATACAGCATGAAATGCCTGTGTTTGTGCTTCTTCACCCACATGAAGGGTGACGTCACGTTCACGGATTTCACGAACAAGTGAATTCATTAAAAGAGTAATCTGACCACTTTTAACAAGGGTGTTCACCATGTTAATGTTTCCAGGTTTTGGTCTTGTGAACGAATGTTTTCTATAACTAATCGTCACCTTGTTTCCAGCTTTTGCAAGTAAAATTGCCGATTCAAGTGCTGTGTCACCTCCACCGACAACCAAAATGTTGTTGCCTTTAAACTCAGCCGGATCATAGAGTTTATTATACACATGAGCTAAATCTTCTCCGGGTACCTCAAGGCGCCGCGCATTACCACTTTTACCAATGGCTAAAATAGTTTTTCTTGCTGCATACGCGTGTGTGTTTGTCACAATAATATTTTCCCCGCGACCAGAAAGGGTATAAATAGCATCAACTTTCTGAGTATATTCAACATGAAGATCATGTTGGTCAAAAATACCACAAAGGTGAGTGAGAAGTTCTTCTTTTGTTTTCCCTTCCATTGTAAGCGGACTAAGTTCCACTAAATCATCTGGCTCATAAAACATTGGTTTTCCTTTTGGAAAATTTTGAAGTGTATCAAATGGACGATCGCTTGCTTCTAACACAACATACGTGAGGCCTAAGCGTTTCGCTTCAATAGCAGCAGCGGCTCCAGCAGGGCCGGCACCAATAATCACAAGATCATATTGCGCTTTTATTTTGTTAGAAAAAGAAGTGTCTTTATTATCAGAAAAAGAAAGAAATGAAGCACTTACTTCTCCCCAAGAAGAAGATGGACCAAATTTTTCTACAAGTGTTTTGGCTTTGGTTGTCGCAAATTTTAATAATGGAAGCCCAGTAAGATCTCCAACAATATATACTCCTTTAACACTAGTTTCTCCATCTGTATTAAGTTCTGGGTAAAGCACAACATCACCAACAGGGTTATCTTGTTGAAGCCAAGCAAACCATTTAGTAAATGGACTAAAAAATTTCTGAAAAAATGGGGGAAAAGACATAAAAATATATATATTGAGAAAAGAAAGCTAACAGTCAGTATAGGTGAAATGTCGGTAGTTGACAAGGGTTAAAAAGAGTGGAAAAAAGAAAAAAAGCTCAATAGAGGCAAAAAATAGGTAGTACACCTTGACAAAGTAGTATGAATAATGTATATTCTAATGTCTTTACAATTGAGATATTAAGAAGGTGGTGTGACAAGGAAGGTGAATATGGACGATGACAATCTCGTGCCGGTGGATCAGTTTTCGAGCATGCTGCTCGAATCCATTCTACGGCAAATGAGGGAGAACTTTACGTTTTTGAGGAGAAACGCTGAGTTCGGAGACGAGCATACAGCTCTACTCAGTAGTCTTGCTCAAAAAACGGGAATGAACGTTGCTCTCGTTGCGGACCTGTTTCACAGGGCCGTACTCGAGGGGGACGAAGAAAATGCTGTTCCCACGGAAACGGGCATGGGACAGCATCGGGAGGCCCTTATGTCGGGGGCCATCCTCCGGTTTCTTCAGAGAACGTTCGGTGGGGAGTATCACTTTGTCGTCATCGACGGTCAAGTGGTCACGTACATCCGCCAAGAGCTTTCTTGGCGGATGCCATAGGACGAGGCTCGCAAGGCCAAATAGGGTCAGAAGACCTGGGGGGGGAGCTCACGCTGAGCACATAGTCACACCATCACCCCTTCTTAGTATCGCAATAAAAAAGAACGACAATGTGTCGTTCTTTTTTTAGTGATATAACCATTTAAGCGTTTTACTTGGGGTACAGCCAGAGTTTAAACAGTCTCCACCAATGTGATGATCAGCACGATCATCAAGAAGAACCGTAAATCCAGCCTTATTCATAAACGAAGAAAGACCAAGGCCACCTGAACCTGGCCCTATAATAATGTCGTACATATATTATTGAACAAGAAGTATCAAAAGAAGAATTTGAACGAGTAAAATAAGAGCAAATCCAAATTGAAAAGAAACTTTTTTTGTTTTATGACGAAAAAAAGACATGCCTAGAATTGCGCCAAGAGAACCACCTAGTAAAGATAATGCCCACAGCGTTTTTTCAGAGATTCGTCGTGAAGACAATTGTGCTTTTAATTTATCAATGCCAAAACAAAAAAAAGTGACAAAGGTAATACAAATAATATACACCAGCAGTAGTTGGGTAAAAAAAGGAAGAGATAAAAACCAAGAAAAAGGGGCTGGCATAGAGTTTATTGTTCAGCAGGTTTGTGATAATGAAATTTCCGGTCCTCGTGAGCAAGTTGAATAAGATGCTCTCTAATAACATTTGGTTTATAGACGTTGTAAAATACGATATTTCGGTTGTTTGATGCAGTCTTCACACTCACAACACCGTACTTAAAGATTGTAGGAAACACGCCATGTACGTCTGTGGTAACATCTTGAATCCGAAAGAGATCAACTTCAGAAATAGTTCGTGCAAATAAACCAAGTTGTTCAACATCAATAATTCTATCATTCGTTACGACCCACATATCAAGATAAAATTCAGTAAACTGAGTATAAAATACAACAAGGATCATCAGATAAAACGCGCTTGCAATGAGCGTTACAATAGCGGTGCCTACTTCAGTACCAATAACATCTGGAAAAAGATTAATCACAAGAAGTACAAGTGCTGTCGGAATAATCAGAAGAAATACAAATAACAAAATATTTGGAAAAAATGTAATAGGGTGCCGTCGAAGAACGTACACAATGCGCTCGTATGATTTTTGCTTAATTAAGCGATGAATATTCATAAAAAAATCAACCTAAGAAGAGCCTATAGTAAATACACGAGAGATCCAAGTGGAATCAAAAATGGTTACAGGTTCGGTAAGGGAGATAGCGCTGACAAGTTCCCAGGTAAAAAAGAGAACAAGGATAGTAAGTGCAAAAATAAAAAAAGTAAAGATGAAACTTGCTAAGGTAAGAGATGCACTATCAAAGATATGAAAAAGGTTGATAAACAAGAAAATAGCAAAGGCACCCACAAAAAGAAGGTATAAGAGAAGAAATATGTAAAAAGGTATAGTAATCATAGATATATGATACATAGTATAGCATAATTCGTAATAACCCTTATATAAGGAGAAAATACTAAAAAATCAACAAAACGGTTATTTTTTGGCTTAAAACCAGGATTATCTTGACAAAATCGCATATTTTGGTAAGATATGAACGCTAAACACCGATGTATCAGCGCACTCATCTGGGTCTGTGAGGTCGAACCACACCCATTATAAAGGATGATATAATATAACGGTATGAAACATTACGAACTATTGTGTGTATTACCAGGAACACTCTCAGAAGATGAAGTGGCTCCAGTAATGCAAAAAGTCCAAGACATCCTTGAAAAACAAGAAGCAACTGAGATTGTTATTGAAGATCGAGGAAAAAGTCGTATGGCATATCCAATGAAACATATCCGATATGGGTATTTTCGGCTATGTACATTTAAAGTAGAACCAGGAAAGATGCCAGTTA
This sequence comes from Candidatus Magasanikiibacteriota bacterium, assembly GCA_018651085.1. Classification (GTDB taxonomy): domain Bacteria; phylum Patescibacteriota; class Patescibacteriia; order Magasanikbacterales; family UBA922; genus JABIEQ01. The sequence continues at coordinate 647 of JABIEQ010000008.1, read as the reverse complement.
TTCAAGAAAAACTACGTCTTGTTGGTGAATTGATGCGAGCACTTATTACGGTGTTTGATCCATCAAAAAGAGAAGAAGGTAGTAGTAAAGAAGCTTTTTGTACAATTGACGAAATTGATACAACAAAAAAGACAGGACAAGGAAGACGAAAGGAAGAAAGAAAAGAAACAGCACCAGCGAAAGCAGTTGCTAAAGAAAAGGTAGAAGAGAAAAAAGAAGAGAAAAAAGAAACTGTCGAAAAACCAAAAGAAGAAAAAAATACCAAAGCCCCAAGTATCAGTATGGAGGATATTGATAAAAAACTCGACGAAATCCTCGAAAGTGATATTGCTAAAGTTTAATCCCTTTTAGATACACGTCATATGGATCTTAACCGCGCAACACTTCTTGGAAGACTCACAAGAGACCCTGAAGTAAAAACGACAACAACCGGTAAAACGGTAACAAGTTTTGCTATTGCCACAAATAGAGTATGGAAAAATGCTCAAGGTGAAAAACAAGATCAGTCAGAGTTTCATAATTGTGTAGTGTGGGGAAAACTTGCTGATGTCGCTGGACAATATCTTACAAAAGGAAAACGTCTCTACGCTGAAGGAAGAATTCAAACACGTGATTGGACAGGACAAGATGGTGTGAAAAAATATCGA
>JABIEQ010000002.1 GCA_018651085.1 Candidatus Magasanikiibacteriota bacterium | reverse complement strand
GCTTCTGGTGTTGGTTCTACTACAGCCACTTTTTCTTGTGCATCCGCTTCTGGTGTTGGTTCTACTACAGCCACTTTTTCTTGTGCATCCGCTTCTACTGTTAAATCTGGTTCACCATTTTCCCCTAATGTTAATGCACCATGTATATCTGTAGCTCTACTACCAAACCCAGATGGTTTTTCAGAAACCACATTCTCGGGAGGCAAAGAACCAGAATCACTACCTGAAGAAACAGGCAAAGAAGAACCTTGTAAACCAATAGATTCTGCAAAAAAACTTCTTCCACGAATACCATCAAAAAGCTCACCAAGAGCAGCAGTGAAAGCACCCCGCTTAAACCCAGACCAAAGTGCTTTTTTCATCCGAGACACTTTTTTGTTTTCCATAGCATCACGAATTCGAGAAATATCATCCTTCGCAAGAGTATGAGCGACATCTCCTTCAGAAGAAGAATTTATTTTATCCCAAGCTTCGTTGTGTAAAGTAGACAAAACACTCGTAGTATTAATAGATTCTTTATAAGTCAAGTCATCTAAGTTAGAAAGCAAAGTATGCAACTGCTTATCTCCTATAGACGTAATAATAGATTCAAGTGATTCTATCCAAGATTCAATAAGACCAAATTCTTCTTTATCAGGAGAAATAATACCAGCAGCACGAATATGTGTCAGGCGTTCATACGCAGTATGCAATCGATCAATATTTGTTGTATAAACAGACAAGTCAAGAGAACCTGAAGAAAGTGCCGTATCTCTATAATCAGAAAGTTCAGTGTGCAATCGTTGGACATATTCAGCAATAAGCACCTCTGTTTCTCGCTTTCCTACAGCATCAGCTTGTACATAATGTTCTAGAGAACCTGTAACCGCACCAATACCAAAACGACCAGCTACTTTTAAAAAGCTTGCCGCCCCAGCAATACCAACAACAGATCCAACCACGGCTCCAACACTAAGCTCAGCGGCATATCCAATAGCCCTTTTTTTAGCACTATGACTTCCTAAACCAAAATCCTGAAGACGTTGGTTAGGCAACAAAAAGGAAAAAGGTCCCTTATCAGCATCTTCTATACTAAGACGTTCAGCATTACGCTCACGAAGCACTGCATGGAGTGAACGTAATTTTGCTGTAGTTATTTGTTCATTAATGACATCAACGGATTCTCCACGTGAGGTAGCATCGTAAGCTTCTCTATGAAGCGTTTGAATTTGATCATAATAAAACTCTACAGCATCATGTCCATAATCTTCAGTATTTTCTTTAACACTAGCAACATAATCTGTACTCGTAAAATAAGAAATATATTGAGCCATATCTCTCATCCCAGTAGCAGAAATAGCAGCCATTCTATTTTGACGAACATCTTTTAAAACAGTTTGGTAACGATCATTTCTTTCAATTCGAGATAACCCTTTTCCAATAAATCCACCAGTAACACCAGCAGCAACAGGACCAGCTACAGCACCACCAACAAGAGCAGCAATACCTCCACCAATAATTGCCAGTTTATTATCCTTCCAAGCACGAGCTATTTTTTCTTTTAAACTTAATCCTTCATTACCTTGAAGTTGATATCTACTATCTTTAAATACTAACTCACGTTCTTTATCTGATTCAATCTGAATAACAGCATGAACAATGCGAGGAATCATTACTTCTTTCAAATTCTTTAAAACCATCTCAGCCGTATGATGATAGCCCTCTTTACGATTACGTCTCTCTTCTATAATCATATCAATATTGGCAAGCATCGTATCATTTGCCAAAAGTCCCAATAAAGATTCTTCAATCTTTTTAGGATCATAATTATGGTCATAAAAAGATTGTAACGCTTTTTCTAATACATCATTACCAAAAATAGTAGCTATTTCATTTGGAGACATATCCAAAGGTCTTCCAACAGGAAGATCAGGAGAGACTTCTAAATTCACAGGAAGAGCCTCAGGTGATGAGGAAGATAGTGGTGGAAATAATGGAGATGGAGGTGGTGGAAATAATGGAGATGGAGGTGGTGGAAATAATGGCTCCACAACTTTAGAAACTGAAGAATCAAATGGAAGTTCAACTTTAAGTGGTCCTTCAAATTGAAGGTACCAATCTGGGTCATCAATATTGATTGCAACATCATGCTGAACAGGGTCGTAGGATACTGTGTCATTACCTACAAAAGCCGTAGCTACATTGTGCAACTTATCTTTCACTCCTTCATGATATACATCTATATTTGACAACGAGTCTACAGCAGCATAGGCACGAGCAAAACGTTCAAGCGTAGGTAACGCCGTCTCATACTTTTTCATACCAGTCAGTCCGAGATCAAGCCCATCTTCAAAAGTAGTAAATTGTCTGAAAGCAAGCCCTATATTTTGAGCTTCCAGAGCTCTAAATTTATGGAAAATTTTTCGAATAGCCATTTGCTCATTAGTGATAACATCAAACTCATCCGTTTTATCAGCATCAGAAGATCCAGGAATAATAACATCAAATTCATCCGTATCAGCAGTATCAACCGAAGAAGATAGACTAAATGGGAGATCCTTTCCATTTCCATGTGTCTCAAGTGAAGAAAACCAATCAGGCTCAGAAACGTTTATAAATAAAGTTCCTGAAGCATACCCAATAGCATTATTACCTTTAAATGCATCATTTAAAGGAGTTGGAGGTTCATGCATAACAAGAATACTAGAATCAGCATCTACAGCACGAAAGGCCTCTGCTACCTCTTCTACTTTAGACAATGCGATATCATAACGAGCAACCACAGTACGAGGTAATAATTTAATACTATCTATATTTACCAACTCAGGAAACTCAACACCAAGATCTTTGGCTTCAAGCACATTTTTGGCTTCTTCAAAGGTGGTAAAAAACTTTTCAAAAGCTTCTGACATAGCAACAGCTTCAGCCGCTTTTTTTGCAGCGTCATCAGGAGAAAGAGAAACAGGGATAGATGAAACAGCAGATTTATCTGTCTTTACTTGATCATCAACAACAATAAAGGTATACACATCTATAGGATCAGCATCTTTTGCTGGTGTATATTGTGCGTGCACAAAAATTTTAAATGTCCCATCCTCTAATTGAGCAATTTGTTTTACATCATACTCTGATTCTTTCGGTCCACTAATACCCATTACAATGTCTCCAATAATACCCGTGTTAGGAACTTTTACAATGTCTCCAACAAGTATTTCAGCACCATTTGCATAAACACCAGTATCAACAAGCTGTGCTCCTAGATGAACAAAAGATTCCCCCGCGTATGAAAGCTTCTTTACCCCATCTGGAACATACGAAATACGCGAAGATTCTATAAAAGTATCATTATTCGATGCATAAAACTCCGTAGTATCTCTATGTTTTGCCTGTCCAACTTCAAACCCTTTTCCTTTTTCAGCACTCCGGACAAGGATAGAATCATCAAGTGCTTCTCGTTTTAAAAGAATCCACTTTCCATCTTTTGGTTTTTCAGAAAAAGCAGTTTCTCCAATAACAAAAGGAATACGCAAATCTGAGGCATGCGTCAAATGTTTTCTTCCAGGCTCTTCATCTTCCGGTCTACTTTGGATAATAATAGCAGACTTTCCTTCAGATGTTTTCACTACTTCTCTCACAGACACAGCAGAGTATTGATTATCACGCACGCGTACATAAACAACATCCCCAGGGGTAAATCCTTCAGGAGGAGTTTCTTCAAAACGACTCACATGACCCAAAACATATTGATCATCAAGATATGCCCGAGTATTTTGAGACCCAATACGAATATTTTTATTTTTATCAAATCCAGCTGCATCAGCAAAACCACGAAGACTTTTTCCGTTAAGAGGATTTGATCCATCGGGATTGAGCGAAAGACGAACAGCACTTGTTTGGTGTCCATTATCAAAGGTATATACCCGTTCACCAACAACATATACGGACTCAGACACCCCAAGAATAATAGAAGGAATAGGTGGATCTATTACTCTTTCGTATGATGATGCAATATCTTTTTTCTCAGGCTCATCAGTTACTACTTCCCAACCAGAAACAGGCTTTGTATTTTGAGCATGTTCAGGAGGCAAAAAAGGAGCATCTTCAGATCGATTAGTAAAAACAAAATATCGGCCCTTTTTATCTTTCGTACCTTCTACTTGAAGTTCTTTAGAAAAAATAGCGGGCATCCACGGTTTAATTCTCCCTCTTCCTGATGGTTTAGAACGAACCCATACAGGAGTACCAGAAGGATGTATTGGAGAAGTTGCTTCTACAAACACTCTTGTCCCTTTCACCTCTTCACCTTCAGCCACTTCACGGATATTACCAAGATCTTTATCATAAATATATTTTGTTGGAGCAGTTTCTTTTTCTCCCCCTGACGGATCAGAAGCACTTTTAGCAGCATCAGGAGTTCCTGAAGACAATGCAGCAACTGCAACTGCAATATTCTCACGAAGATGTATTAAAAGAGGAAGGAAATTTTGTGCCGCAACAACATGTTCGTCAACAGACAATTCTTCATTTTTTTTCGCTTCAATACGTTTACTTAATACCAAATAGTCAAGAACTAATGAATTTGTATCTTCTAAAGAACCTATATCTGCTCCTATGAGTGCTTGTTCTTTTTGCATAGCAGCATACACCACAAAAATACGTTCTTTATCAATTTGCTGCTGCAACTTATCAACACGCCTCAAAAGTTTAATAAGAATATTTGCAAGCTGCCTTGCAGCTCTATCTAATACAGGAATAGCAGCAGTATCAATAGAACTCTTAATATTAACAAAAGATGCTTTCACTCCATCAATAAGAATCACAGCCTCCTTCAACTCATCTTTTTGTGCATCAACTAAGTCATGATAGTCATCAACTTTATTAATAGCAGCCTCAAGTATCCTTTCTAACTCAGCCTTGTCTTCAATTTTCTTTTCTTTTTTTAATGCAGCTAAACGTTCCAATTCAGCAGAAAAATGCGTGTTATGTTCGTGAGGAGGCATACAAAAATAATACTAAGAATCAAGAGTAGAAATAGTATGTAAAACCTGAAACTCTTCAAGTTTGTCTTGAAGAGCGGCAGTTTGTTCATGGAGTGCATCAATTTCTTTTTGGATCATACCGTATTCGTTTTCAATCATTTTCATTCGAGTATCATGATCTCTTCCGTCACGCAACAAATCAGATGGACGCACATATGAAACACCAGTGTTATTGTCTTTCGTACCTGGCGTTAAATTCGTCATAATAAAAATTATTGCAAAATCTGTTTCACTTCTTTAGAAAAATCAGCCAAGATCCCTACCATGTTGTTTTCAAAATGAGGAATACTAACTTTCAGAAAATTAAACCATTCTTCTTTTGTTGTGTCTTCCTTTTGAAGTAAAGACACAAACATTTCTTGATTTTTTTCGTCAAGAAGAGGAAGAACTCTATGTCCGATGTATTGTTCAAGTTGTTCTCTAATTTGCGGAACAAAGGATCGCTTTTGCTCATCTGTTAAATTCTTAAGCCCAGCTGCAGCAAGAGCATCAAGAACAAATTGATCAAAAAAATCTATCTGTGGTTCCATAAAACGTAATTAAAATTATCGTCGACGTAAAAGAAGAAGAGACATAAGACACACACCTAACAAAAACCCTAACATCACATTTAGAATTAAGTTTGGTCGAGCTGGAAAACGAGTCGAAACAGAAGAATTAATCACCTTAAAAGTGACATCTCCTCCAACATATTCAGAAGCTTGACTCACAAGAGTTGCTGCAACAGCACTCGTTAATTCTTTTGCTTGCAATGGATCTTCATGATATCCGCTAATATTCAATACCCCGGTCCCAAATACCACAGAGGCATTCACCGCTTTTTGCCATCGTTTTCTTTTTATCCGTTCAGACACACCTCTAAAACGTGACTCATCAATAGCAAACCCAGGTTGACGTAACACCCGGTCATAAAAATCACCAGTCTTTACGACTTGTGCAATGTTTTCTCCAATTTGTTCAGCTGACCGAATAACGGTATACGGATCAACACCAAAACGAGATTGAGAAATAATAAATACCTGCGCATCAGCTCGATATTCAAACGGGAATAACAAACTTACCCCTGTTGCAATACAAGCACCAATAAGTCCCACTAATATAACGACCTTCCACTGACGAAAAATAGTTTGTAAAAAAGAATGTTTTCTATACATATAATGTAGAGTATAGCAAAAAAATAAATAGAGGTAAAACAATAGTAACCACAGGAATCTAAAACAGCTCACTATAACACAAAAAAGGACGTTTGTCAATATCCCCTATGGCACAAACACAACCTCAACTTCTTCCCCACCACGAAGGACCACAACAGAAAAAGTATCACCAGTAAACCGACGAATATCCATAAAAAACCGATATGGATCAAAAGGTGTTCCATTCACCTTAACAATCACATCATGTGGGAAAAAAACATCATGCCTGGATTTGGTAACATAAAAACCACGAACAAACGTCATTTTATCATTCAAAGTACTATGCCCCGCTGTATAGTATCCAGAGATTCCATACATATCTTGTGTAATAGAAGATTGCACTAACGCTTCAGATAAATCTTCTTCAACAATCATCGAAGGAACCACTCGCCCATCACTACCAGGAAATCCAACAAGCGCACCATCATTATTAAATAAGGGTGCATTCAAAGATACAGGAACACTTATATGCAACACCGGATACGATGCGTACAATGGATATGTCGTAAGTGGATCATAAAAAAGATCAACTCGATCAAATAACACAGAAGTGGCTTCACCACGAACAACCTGCCAAGAAGATAATGTCTGTGTAAATAAGGTAGGATCAATAAACGCACTCACCGCAAAACTTGTCCCCGTTACATCAAGATACAATAACTCATAGACGTCGTCATACGTTGCACCTTCAAACGTATACACATCCCCTTTAAAGTCAACGACTTCAAATTGAGAAAATACACGGGAACGTTCTTTTGGATAATGAACTACTAATAACCCATCAGAGGTTAAAAGCACTCCCTGACCAACAAACGCACCTTCATTGTAAAAACCTCGTGTATTTTTTGCGCCAGTATACACATCAACAGTTTGTTCATGAATATGCCGAACCACACTAACGTCAAGAATACTTCCTCTATCCTGTTGATCAAAAGGAACTCCTGTAAAAGAAGAACCTGTAAGTGATGTTGGAGAAAACAATATAAAAATACATACTGACGCAATAACACCAGACAACAGGCCAATAAACGCGAGAAAAAATATCCATGGTAATGATCGTGTAGTTTTTTTCATCTTTAACGAGCAAGCCTTTGGTGGTAAATGCGGTGCATGATTCATAAAATACGTATTATTCTTATACCCAACGAGCAAGATAGATTAAAAACACAATAAAAAATAACCCATTTGTTAATAAAAAAGAAAATTGCTTCTTCCACATAATACCATTCGGGCTAAAATGAAACCGTAAAAGTAACTGCATCACATACCATACCCACGTTGCAAGGAACCCCAAGAGTAAATACCCAAATGGTAGAAGTCGCATCACCCACATGATTTCAATCATAATAAATGCAACCACAAGGAGCCACAAAAAGAATCGTCGAAAAGAAAACGACGTATACATTTGCCAGATAAAAAAAGATACAACACTACACACAAATGCCCCAGATAAACTCAACAAAAGAAAAGACCATGTTGGGAAAAAAAGTGTAAACGCAAATACCGAACAAAGTGAAGAGAATACCACAAACACCCACATCATCATCATAGCGCGACGAATAGGCTTTTGAGCATACGCTGCATATTGATCACGATATAATCCAAAGCTCGCAAGGAAAAATAAACAACTTCCTAAAAACAATACTAAAAATAATCGTATACCTGGTGAACCAACAACACTCACTAAAGAAAGACAACCAAGCATCATTGAAACAGAAAGCGCAAATTCATACACACCTCGACGAAGGAATCGAATCAACCAGACATAAATAAGAGACATCACCAAAAACCATCCACACACAAAAAGGGCATACGTGCCTTTTGAAGAAATAGATTGGATCATAAAAAGACCAACCGAGCCCAAGAGCCCAAAGATAATACCAAATCCGTACCGGACCAAAAATTCCATAAATTATAATGAGGATGCTTCGTTAATAAGGGCATCAATTAAAAATAACATACGCGCCCGGATAATAGACAGTTGTCCTTCTTCTTTTTTAGATCGCTGCATTTCAACCGTTGCGGCAAAATGCATATCAAGTAATTCTCGCGGTACTCGTACCGCAAACATTGTTTCTTCAAATACACGAAATAATCCTACTTCATCACTCTCGATATCGAGATCTTCTCGGAGAGATGTCAACTCTTTTGTATATAATGTAAACAATTCTTCACGAGACACCGGTGTGACATCAGTATCATTTGAAATAAATGAATCATATTCCTTCACAATGGTATCTTTTCCAAAGAAAAATACTAACCCAAGTAATACTAATACAAAAGACACGATAACCCCAAGGGCTATATACACAAATAAAGAAACAGATGAGGAATCCGAAGGATTGGACATAAACGTCATTTAACAGATAAAAATAAATTAAAAAACAATACATGCTCCATGAAAGTATACCATGCCCTCTCCCCTAGTAAAAGAGGGGAAAAGTTGCTATCCTTGAAGCACTATGCCTACATACGCAAAAAATAAAAAAGTATTTCACGACTATGAAGTCCTCAAAACCCTTGAGGCCGGCTTAATGCTCTCTGGGCAAGAGGTAAAATCTGTAAGAGACGGTCAAATAAACCTCAAAGGATCATATGTCACATTTCATAAAGAGACCCCCATGCTTACAAATGCGCATATTGCACCATATAAGTTTGCAAACCTTAAAGGCGAATATGAACCAACGAGGAGTAGAACACTCCTCTTTCATAAAAAAGAAATTGCTTATTTAAGGGGAAAAATAGAGGAAAAAGGATTGACAATTGTCCCATTATCAGTATATACTAAGGGTCGCCATATTAAGGTGGAAGTTGCTATTGTTAAAGGAAAAAAGAAATACGATAAACGACAAAGCATCAAAACACGTGAGCAGAAACGAGAAACAGCGAGAATCATGAAAGAACACCAATAAGGCTCTAATGGGGATGACAGGACTCGATAGACGGATCCGTTATCTATATATGCATACCGAGGGTGTCTCCCCTCGTAAATCAAGGGGCAACCGATTACGTGCAAACGTTATCAGTCGAGTAAAGGCTACACTTGCTAACGCATTTGCTATGCCAACACTCGCATCTGTTGTTGCCTAAATAAGCACAGCCATCGCGTCCATGATACTCAATAATGGTCCCGCGGTGTCAAAACATTGAGTGTAGGGTATATAGTGTGTCTGCATGGTATATCTGAAATTCTCCTAGGCTAGTACTGCGTGATTTTGCCGCTTTTTTATCACAGTATGAAACAACAAAACGGCTATGTATGTAGAGTGTGTAGGTAGCCCGCTCTAGACCTGGGTTCAAATCCCAGCATCTCCACAATAAAAAATCAACATATAACATATGTTGATTTTTTGTTCTCGGACAAATGTCATATATTTGTTATAACATCTCTACGAGGAGTGGCCGCAATACGAAAACGCAAGCGGCCTCCCCCTTTGATCCATCTTCAGAGCCCCATGATCACAGTCTCTTGATCGAAGTCCGGCGGCTCCACAAGCAAAGACGACAGCGCCAGCTTCCACAGAACCTGTCGATTAGCCGTGCCAAGATGCATCGCATCGGCCAGACTGAGAATCGAAAGAATCTCCGTAGGCAAACGAACTGCCCCCTTCGAAAATTGAGGCGCACGTCCCATCAGGAGAAGGAACTGTGCCCACAAAGAGGCTGCGAACGGATCAGTGATCGAAGTGTCCCGGTCCGGCAAGTGCATTCCGTACGCCCAAGGCCGTCGGGACAGCTGATCGAAACAAAGATCCCGACTTTCATCATCAAGCTCCTGACCATGATGAATGAGAAAGGCCTCTACCCCAGCCAGACTATGAGTGATGAGGCCAACAGAAGTATCCGAGACCTCCACTCCTGCAAGCGAACGTGGAGTAGGACCACCATAGGTAGTCACCGAACCGATGAACAGCAACGCTCCCGAAGACACCTTTGTCGAAACACACCACAAAGTATCCATAACCTCCCCCTTGAGTCATAAGATGGAAAACCAGTGAGCACCATACCACTACAAAAGACTATAGTCAACCATAAATTCAGAAGAAATCCCCTCCATTGACATGTTTTTTATAAGTTGCTATAGTGAGCTCAGTATAAACCTCATAATGATATGCGAATATCAAGAAAGAAAAGACCTAAAAAGCTTCTCATTCCAAAATTCAACCTTAACAACCGCATAGAAGCACCAGAAGTGCGTCTTATTGGTGCTGAAGGAGAAAACCTAGGAATATTCACAACAAGAGAAGCCTTAAACATGGCACGTGAACAAGAACTTGATTTAGTAGAAATCAACCCAAAAGCAGTGCCACCAATCGCGCAAATTCTTGATTTTACGCATTTTAAGTATCAAAAAGAAAAAGAGGCCCGAAAACAAAAAGCCCGGACACACGTAGCTGAACTGAAAGGAATACGCCTATCTATGCGAATTAGTGAGGGTGATATGGGTGTAAGACAAAAACAAGCAGAAAAATTCCTAAGCCGAGGAGATAAGGTGAAAGTAGAAATCATCCTCCGAGGAAGAGAACGAGGAAAGTCACAAATGGCCTATGAGATCATTAAAACCTTTGTTACTCGTCTAGAAGAGAATACCTCGATTAGACACGAACAAGAACCCACAAGACAAGGAAACAAAATTACCGCTATTGTAGCCAAAAAATAAGCCTTACTATACACAAATCTATACTTGACAGTATAGAAGAAAGAAGCTATACTCCTACCACTTGTATTTATCTGACCTGAATGGTTATATGCAAAAAACAAAAAAATCGTTTGTAAAACGACTAAAAATTAGAAGAAAGAAGAACAAAAAGACTGGAAAAGTAGAAATGACAGTCGAAAAAAGAACTTGTGGTCAAGGGCATTTTAATGCACGTGAATCCGGAAAAATCAAGCGAAATAAGAGAACTGACGGTATGATCAAGGCAAACCACAAGGCAATTAAGGCAGCAATGCCACATAGCCTCTAAATTAATCATCCTAGTATGGCAAGAGTAAAACGAGGAAAAAGTCACTTAAAGAAACGAAAGTCACTCATGAAACGAGTGAAAGGATTCTCTAACGGACGTAAAAACCTCATAAAATTAGCAAAAACAGCAGAAACAAAAGCTGGAGCACATGCATATCGTGACCGTAGAAAGAAAAAGCGTGTTATGAGAGCATTGTGGCAAGTACGTATTAACGCCGCTGTCCGAAAATTTGGACTAAGCTACAGCGTATTTACTGGCAAACTGAAAGAAAAAGAAGTTGGACTGAACCGAAAAGTACTTTCAGAAATCGCAGCAAAACATCCTCAAACATTTGAAAAGATCGTTGATCTCGTAAAATAAGACCTCAATTCCCTCACAATACAAATTGTGAGGGTTTTTTTATAAAAAAATGTTATTATTTTGTTAAGTCTCATTAAACAGAATAGAAAAAGAATTATACCTAATACATGGCTTAAACAACGGAAAAACACATATTTTTACTTATCCACATGGAATTATTGACAAGAGCAACTATACATGTTATATTGAGGTGTTGTTACACAAAAAACAATCAAAACGAAGACCGTTGTATGTCCAAGCTAGGCGGGGATGCCCCCTCCTTCATCCCTCATGCCAGGCTTGGACATCTAGCGGTTTTTTTATTTATAAAAAACCGGCTTTTCCACATATTCAATATATTGACATTAACAGATACCTGGTGTATCATATGAACGTTAACTTTAAGAAACTGTATGGGAAGACGAAAAAGAAACAAGATGCTCGCAGCTGTTGCTGAAAAAAAGAATAGGCTTAAACGAGCAGCAAACAAGGTGAAACGAGCATTGAAACCACTGACTGCTGGAGAAAAACTCCACCTTACAATGCATGGAAAAGCAATAGAAAAAACAAAATAAATTCCATTCTTATAAGCATAGTCTTATAAGACATTTGGACCGGTAGTTCAATTGGCTAGAGCACCGCCCTGTCACGGCGGAAGTTGCGGGTTCGAATCCCGTCCGGTCCGCAAACGAGACGCCTTTCAAAGGGTGTCTTTTTCTATTCCTTAATCCTCTCTACTAAATAAAGAAGATAAGGGATCTATTTAAAATTTTAAATTATGGTATAGTTTATATATAATTTATTTAGCCTAAATAATATGAACCTTTTTAAACAAACAACTTGGAAATGGTGGGAGCTAAAGGTTATTGGTTGGGGTGGACTGTGTCTTGGTATTGCTGTTGGAATTCAATTTGCAGATGCTCTAATAAATTATTCCTGGCTTTTTTGGCTAGGGTTCATAGTATTTTGGACCTATGTACTTGTTGCTTGGTTTAAAAAATAAGTTTTAATACCGTACCATCAGTCCTATAAACGAGACACCGTTCAAACGGTGTCTTTTTTTATACAACAAAAAACCACCTATATAAGATGATTTTTATACTCTCCCCGACACAACCTTGCCATTCTACCCACGATGTGTGGGAAGAGCAGACCTATGGTCATGTCAGGGTCACTTGATACTCAGCGACCGCACCTTCTTTATCAACTAACCAGAATGGTTAGGACACGGGAAAAGGTTTCCGCAACACTCAGTTTAGCGTCCAAAGCCGGACTACTCCATACCGCGATTGATGGCCTCTGCAAGCAGACACCAGTACGATCGGCGAATCGGCTCCCCCACAATGGTCGAGGTTCGTACAACCTCTTCATTTTGGGTATTCCTCTCCTCAGGAGGCTGAACCGTAGATACTGTCATATGTGACTTCGAAGGAACGCGATCTGTCGAAAGAAGCAAGAGTTCCATTATTCTCCGCAGGTTGGTATAAGAAAGTAGAAAACAAAATTATATCATAAAAAAAGTTTTTGTCAATAAAAAATAACCGATTATTCGGTTATTTTTTATGTCCCCCGATTGAATCGTGAAACACGTTCTCTCAGGGTGGTGCTCGTGAATTTTTCACAGCGTCCTCCTACATGTTGTCGTAGTTGTTGTTCTTCCAAAGGAGAAAGCCGTCTCCTCTACGAATGCACTTGAGGCAGACGTATCCCAAAAAAAAGGGATATTCCTCCACGTAAAGCTGAATGCCTCCCATCCCCTGCATGGCGCGCCCTTCACTGATGACGACTCGATTCCCCTCGATCTTGAGGAATTCACTGCCCACGGGGGCGACGCTCATGTCAGCGCGATCGGTCAGTTCAACCGAGTAGGCTCCTTCGTAGCTCCAATTGCCCGTTGGGTTTTGGAACTCCACCGCAGCAAGTCTGGACTTGACCTCTGCGACAGAAGAAGAAGCCTTCACCCCAGGCTTCCCTTTAAGTCCATCAGAATCACAGTGGAAACACCACCACTCACTTGATGATTCATCAAACAAGACGTTCCCAGCGCATTTTGGACAATGTTGCATCTTTACCCTCCGTTAAGCATGAAAGAACAAGAAACCATAAATTAACACAAACATAACATATCAGTCAAATATAAAAAAAGCCCTACATGATGTAGGGCTTTTAAAAAATAAAATGTTTTATCGTCGTCCGCGTGATTGTTTATAATTTCCACGGGTACGAGAAGGGCTTGTTGCACGTCGTCGAGAAGATCCACGACTATGACGTGATCGCTCACGAGAAGGGGCATATCGTTGAATCTGTTCACCTTCCCCAACAATCACTTTTCGTCTATTAAAATGCGCCTTATTAAAACAAATCAAAATCTCATTTACAAGAGATTGATCAATTTCAAATAACGTACTTGATTCTTGGATATGAATATTTCCAACTTTTGCTCCCTTTAACTTTCTATGCCGATTTAAAAGTCCAAACAAGTCAACAACCTTAAAGGCATCTTTTTTTCCTAAATTTACCTTAAGGGTTTTTAAATCTTTATTTCCCACTGATCGATCATCTCGTCTTGATGATTGTGAGCCATTCAAGTCTCTTGCACCTTTATAAAAAGATAACACGCGACTAAATTCTAAAGATACAAAGTTTTTAATAATAGTTTCACGGTCAAAATGAGACAATTTTTCATATACTTCTTCAAGATATGTATCAATGTGTGACTCATCAACATCAACGGCTTTCACTTTTTCAATAAGCTCAAAAAGCTGTTTTTTACATACATCTTCTCCCGTTGGAATCATTCCACGTTCAAATTTTTTATTCATATGTCGCTCAAGAGTACCAATACTTCGAAGTTCTCGATTTGAGACAAAAGCAATTGATACACCATCATTTCCAGCTCGACCAGTTCTTCCACTTCTATGAACATAACTTTCAAGTTGATCAGGAAGAGCAAAATTGATAACATGTGTAAGATTTTTTACATCAATACCACGAGCAGCAACATCCGTTGCAATAAGCAACTTAGTTTTTTGCTTACGAAAACGAGTCATAACCTTTTCTCGTTGATTTTGATCTAATTCCCCATGAATAGCTTCAGCTGCATAACTATCTCCTACAAGCTTTGTCACAAGTTCCTTACAATCGTTTCTTGTTCGACAAAATACGATACCATACATATCAGAATTCATATCTACAATACGGCGAAGCACATGATACCTATCACGTGGATGCGCTTGATAATACACATGGCTCACGTTAGAAGCTCCTTGATTTCTACCTGCAACAGAAATTTCTAAAGGATTGTTCATGTATTTTTTCGCAATACGATCAACAGTTTTTGGCATGGTTGCAGAAAAAAGAAGTGTTTGCTTATCTTTAGGAGTAGCTCCCAAGATTTGATCAAGCTCTTCTTTAAATCCCATGTTCAACATTTCATCAGCTTCGTCAAGAATAGCAAAACGAACTGTACTAAAATCAACTTTGTTTTTTCGAACAAAGTCAGCAACACGACCCGGAGTACCCACAACAATTTGCGGTTTTTTCTTTAATGCTTGGAGTTGTTTATATACTGGGTCTCCCCCGTACACTGCAACAACACCAACATTTGGCATATGCTTTGTAAAAGACGTAATGTCTTTAGTAATTTGAAGACACAATTCCCGTGTAGGGCAAAGAACAAGGGCTTGTACCTCGTTTGATGTCTCATCAATATTATGAATAACCGGCAAACAAAATGCTGCCGTTTTTCCTGTACCCGTCTGAGCAAAGGCAATAAGGTCTTGAGTATTCGTTAAAATATGAGGAATACTCTTTTGTTGAATAGGCGTTGGTTCACTAAACCCAAGGTCAGTAAGCGCCTGAAGAATGGCTGGGTTGAGACCCAGCTCTATAAATGTTGCCATAAAGGTGCAATATTATAGGTAAATTAAGTGACACTCGTATACGATAAGTGTGCCACCTATATTTTCCCTAAAATATGTATGCGGCAAACCATTATAAACTAGCGACCGCAGTATCTCACATATTGATGATTTTGTCAAGAGAAATAACCAAAAAACACCCATATTTTAGCCAAAAAACAGAAAAAAATCATATATCAAATAGATATACCTAATCAATAATGGAAAAATGTTGGCCCTCTACATGTTTCCAATTTGAAGAATAGGATATATCACTATCCTGCCATAAATAAGATAATGTATTATTAAAAGAAATAGGATAATCAGATAAAATAGACCAAATAAATGTAACACGCACTTCCCCACTTTCTTCATCAATGACAACGTGAGAATCAGGCAAAAGAGTAACCAATTGAGATCCATAATTATTTCCACCAAGCTCAGAAAAACTATTACTTTCTCGTCGCCAAATAAAAAGGCCACCACGTGGATTATCGTTATCAGGATACCAATCATGATTAATATATAATCGAACATCGTCCACCTGTTCACCAGAAGAAAATACAAACGTAACTTCTTGAGTATCTATATTATTTCGTGCTACAAATTCTTTCAATACTTGTACTGAGTCAAGAAGAGCTGGTGGAATATAATCATCATCAGATACAACACGAAACGATTCATCTAATAAATGTTTCCACCCAGAAGAATATGCAATATCCAGATCTTGCCAGAGATAAGAAAGAGTATGCCCTTCTGTTTGTGGGTACGTAGGAGACAAACTCCAAGCAAATACGATAGTACGTTCATGTGTATCTTCATCCAAAAAAGAAGAAGATAACTCAGGTAAAAGAGTAACGATATCTCCTCCATAATTATTTCCACCTAATTCCATAAATACATCATCCTCACGTCGCCACAAGAAAAGCCCCCCACGTGGATTATCGTTATCAGCGTACCAGTCATGATTTATATACAATCGAAACTCATCAACGGGCTCACCATATTGAAATGTAACAGTACTAAACTGTATATCACTATCATTTGCTAAAACAGTATCCTTTAAAAAAGAAATCTCACCAACAACAGGTGGAGGAAGAACATTTTCGTCAAGATACGTATCAAACCGCTCAGGGCTTGCAAACCATCCACGAACATACTCATTTTCATGTTCATACCAAATAACAGAAAAAATATTATTAGTATATTCACCAAATGCTGGAGAAAGTGTAAAAGGAATAGAAAAAGAAAGAGAACCATCATGATGATACGTATAAGAAAAATCATCCATCTTTAAATCCATGACATCATTTCCAAAACCTGCCGTATACAATTGAGGAGTATATTCATAAGTATCAGGATCACGTACAATCTGTATATACCCACAAGCAGGATTATCTTGTTCACGATGATATCGATGATTACACAAAAAACGAACTTCATCGACATCTCGAGCATCATCTAATACAAATTGTATAGTTTGTGTTGCGCTACTATTAGTAAATATAACATTTTCTGACACCCCAAATGATCTTATGGTGGAATCTCCACGAGAAACATCTGCCTGATTATAAAATATCTCTGGATGAAATTGATATGACCCCAGCCATAAAGCAGACACCTGGCCAAGAGAGCTTATATTTGTATTTAATGTACCAGAGGTAAGAAATTGAGAGTCCCTTTGTATAGATATAGGTGTAAGCCATTCTCCACCCGGAGATTGGCTCAAAAACACCCCATCACGCCGCTGATTCTCAGTATTACGACGTTCATACATAATATATGGACTATTTGTACCATCAAGCATAATAGACGGATAAAACACCTCATACCCGTCTACAATGGGCGATACTTCTTCCGTTGACCAATGATCCCCATCAAAATAAGCATATACAATACGACTACGTACAGGTTGAGTACGAAAATGAAATTCACGAAATACATAATGAAGTGTTCCATTTTCTCCTAAAACAAGTTGCGGTGTTTCAGATCGTGCACTCATAAAATAATCTGGAAGAGACCATGCATTATTAGAAAAACGAACATGAGCAAGTTCCCCAACATCCCCACTTCTATACACAACATCAATATCATTTCCACCTAATGAAACAAGTTGCGGTTTACTTGGATATGTTCCTTCAAAAAGAGATGTCATACTTCCCCATTCACCATTATCATAAGACACATAAGACAACCCTTGTTCACCAATAAAATCACAGGTCTCTGTCCAAGCCGGACCATCAGACCAAATAAATGTAACCACACCCATATCACTAATAGTCATATCTGGTTGACGAGAATCAGTTTCATTAGAAGACACATTCATAACATCAGACCAAGTGTCACCTACATATTCCATAAAAAAGATATCTTGAGTGTTCAAAGACTCACAACCTTGACTAAGTCCCTGCCGCCAAAGCAATCGTGGAAAAGCGTCAGTGCCCACAAGCATTTGCATATCACTAATAGATCGATACCCTGTAAGAGAATTATCTGTTTCAATTTGTTCTTCAAATATAATCTGAGGGGAAGACCATGTATTTTCAAAAAAAGTAAGATAATGTAATTGTTGCGTAAGTATACGTGTATCACCTAACTCGTCACGAATAAATTGATACACTACATGAAGAATACCAGCATCGTCATAAGCACTTACAACGTCATAATATCGTCCACCATAAAACTCATCACGAAGAGTATCTGTTACAACGACAGGATTTCCCCAAGGGGCATCTACAAAAGAAGATGGATCAACAATATGAAAAGAAGATGTTGTATATTGAACACCAAGACGATAATTTTCATTATCTTCTCCTGACACACGAAGATACACATCGTCAGATGCGTAAGACATGTCATACGGAATAGACCAAAGATACTCCCCTGTATTTTCACGAGACCGATAAATAGGCTCAACGTATTCTCCATACAAAAGATCAATAGTAACATCATTAACATTATTAATAGCTTGTGTTTCCCAAGAAATAGAATGCTCTTCCCCCAACTGCCACACAGTACTACTAACAGGAGTACTAAATGAAAAAGAAGGTGGAGTTCCATCACGAATAGATGTGACATCCACATCAAATGGAATAGATACATTCCCTCTAAAATCCCGAGCAATTGCACGAAACTGATACCCTTCTCCTAAAAAAGTATGTGGGACAAACCAATCAATACGTGATTGCTCTCCTAAAAAAGAAGCCGTTGTTACATACAACCATAGTGATTCATCCGGATCAAAATAAAAAATATCAACAGAATCAAGTGCCAAAGTATCTTGAGCTTGCACCGTCATAGTTACAATACCCTGATTAAAAAGAACTCCATCAAAAAAAGGAGATAACCCAAAACTTGTTATGGTAGGCGACTCATCATCAAACGATAAGTGAGAAAACAGTCGAGCATCGTCAACAATTTCAGCAGAAGATACATTAAATCGATAGCGCACCGCATCATATTGATCTTCCTGTACCCAAGCCATAATAGAACCATTTGGCACCCTTGCCTCAAATTCACCATTTTCTACATATATAGATGATCCACCCTGCACAAATATTTGAGGGGAAGACAATAGATTATCAACACGAACATCCCCTTTTATACTCCCTTCATATATTTCAGGCGTAGCACTCATACGAATAGTTGTAATCTCTTCTTCGGGAAAAAATAATACTTCTTGATTATCTCCAAATACTCCTACAATGACTTCATAGGTAGTCCCTTCAGAAAATATTCCTCCAACAATATATTGTTCAACATTTACTACATATGTAGACCAAGTTTCTTCACCAAGTTCACGTACTCCTAATACATACCCCACCCGGTTTTGATCTTCTCGATCATATAAAGAAAAAGTCAAAGAAGGACCACCCTGAAATGATGAAGCAAACGCTGAATAATATAGTGGGAAAGATGGAGAACTATCAATTGATGAAGCAAAAGAAAAAGACCTCGATAACCAATTATCAATTGGTGTCATATCATTTTTAGACTCAAGATACACTTGAAAAGATGTGTTCCCTAAAAATCGTTTCGTATATGAAAAAGGAATATCAAAAACAATAGTATGACTATTTCTAAAAGAAAGAGCCTCTACATCAGATTGAGATAAAGAAAGCTGAAGTCCAATGTCAACATTATCAACAAACACATGAAGTATCCCATCTTTTGGACGGACGTATCCATTGTTTTGAATAGTTATACGCATAGACGCATCTTCCCCACTTATCCTATCCCCCACAAATTGCATATCAGATACAACAAGATCAGGTTGAGAAAAGCCCTGAAGAGATACTAAAATTTCTTCAAAAGAAGCACCCACTGATCCATCTACCTTTTGATAAGATTTACTTGTATCAAAAAGAAATGTATATAAATCATTATACTCACCATACACATGCAATGTATAAAGCGTACTAACATCATTAAAAAAACCATGAGAAGAAAACCCACTATTTTCTTCATACCCACCTACAACAAAAGAAAACAAAGAATCAATAATTTCAGATATCACAACATCTTCATTATTAATTCGAAGAGTAAACGCTTCAAATGGTTGTAACATTTGTACGGTCTTATTTATAAGTGGATAATTTGGATCACTATACAATGCATCACGCCCATAAAACATACCACCATCTTCAGGAATCGAAGAAACAACATAATAAAGTGCCAAAGGCAAAGAATCATCAAGTCCATGGTCAGCTGCTAAAAAAGAAAGCGCAACCTCAAGAGTCGTTTCAATATCACTCACATCAAGTGAAGGAGAAAGAGGAAAACCCCCATCATTTTTTTGTAGTGACGTAATTTCATGAAGAATATCTTCATAAGGGTCACCAATATGCATCAAAAAGCGTACTTGTAATGCTTTTTCCCTCACAGTCACTGGTTCAGTATCACGAAGATAACCAAGCATGAGTGTATATTGATCATTATCAGTCTTTTGAAACTGACTTAATATCATAGCTAAACGAACAGTAAACTCATATTGTCGAGAATTACCAACACTCCCATCGCTATTTTGATACTGAGAAATATAATAAAGAAGAAAATCAACTGGAGAAGTCTCAATATCTGTATAATATGGTATCAATAAATCATCATCAGCATGGACAGATGGAATAGTAAAAAAAGATAAAGAAGCATTATCAAAAGAAGAACCCCCTGCATTTTTTATTAAAGGAGAAAATAAATATCGATCTAACGAAGACAACGATGAAACGGATGGTGATAAAAAAGGAGATAATGGTAATGCATGCTTATATATGGGAAAAACTGGTTGCTGTACAGATAAATCAGTAAATAAAGAAGCAGCATCAATCTGTTCTTTGACATCATTTATTAAAAGACCATCACGAAAGTGTTTTTGAACGATAGGATCTATTAAAGAACGCTCTTTAACTTTAAGAAAAGACAACTCACTATTCTTTTCTTGAGAAAGATATTCTTCAAACAAACGATTATACTCATGAACATCTTCAGGAAGAGTAATTAAGTCAGTATCAATAGACGTCTTAAATTCTAAAGACGCAAATACTTGAATAGGAAAAAGAAGAGCACATAGTACAATAACTCCAGTCAAACGAATCCCCACCATACGTTTGCATATAATCATACACTGCTAATACACTTGAGAAGATATAAGCACAACCTCAGGAAGATTTAAAAAACGAAGTGGAAGACCAATAATACCAAGACCACTCGTAACATACACTTTCAATGATTCAACATCATACCACCCTTTATCAAAACCATATGATGAAGGAATAGCACGTTTATACAAAAAAGGAATCCGAATCTGCCCCCCATGCGTATGACCTGATACTACCAAATCAGCATCATATGACGGAAAGTCATACACAGTGTCAGGATTATGAGCAATAACAATAGCATTATCTTCTGGACGAATATTTTTTAACACACTGTAATTTGTATCCCCTTCCCAAAGATCACTTAAACCTACTAAACGAAGCTTCTTTCCTTTTACATCAATAGAGGTAATATCGTTATCTAAAAATATCACACCAGAAGCACTAATAGCACGTCGTATCTCAGAACTCGTATATGGTCCGGGATACCCAGCATCATGATTTCCTGTGACGGCATATATAGGAACATCAATTCTAGAAAATTCTTCAAATAAAATAACGAGTTCTTCAGAAGATATATAATAAATAAAATCTCCAGGAATAAGCACAATATCAGGATTCGAAGCAATGACAGTGTCAATAGTTTTTGCAAAAAAACGCTTTCCTCTATATACCCCAAGATGGATATCGGATAATAAAGCCATACGTACTTCAGTTCCTTCATTTTCACCATGAGCACTAAAAGAAAACGACTCTTCTCGAGTAATCACAATATTAGGCTCAATAAAACGCATATCAACAAATAAAAGAGAAAGGACAAAGAGAAACAATACAATGCGTGATCGCTTTACGGTATAGCGATATATACACCATAAAAGAAAAGGGAAAACGAAATAACTACCAAAATAGAGCCCCTGCTGAAATACATCCATATATATATTGTTATACACATTCTAAAGGTACTATAACAATGCAAGGAAAAAAGTCAAAAAATACCAAAATAAACCCCTAAAAATAAAGGGTTTGTTTAAAAAAGCTACTTTTATTACTATTTATATAAAAAAGAACGTTCCCAGCAGAAAAAGGAGGCCAAGCGTCTGCCCAATGACATGATAATGCTGATGACGAATATGCACAAACACCTTCACTCCAAGGATGATAATGAAAAATAATGTACAAAGACCATAGATCCACTGAGAAACCAAAAATAACGGAGCAAGTGGAGACCCATCACGTTTTGCTAAAAAATACTGTTGAACTGAGGAAATAACACCTGGAGAAACTTCTTTCCACAAAAGTGGATATACGCGAACATTTTGAGAGGCATCAACAACATGAAGTGTTGCAGGAACAACACCAGAAAAAGTACCTTCAGGAGGTAGATCCACCATATAAGCACCTGTATACATTTGAAGGTCTTCGTCAAAAGATAAAGGAATAATAGTAGAATGCGCTTTTACATATGCTGAGTGAATTGGAGAAAGAAAAGATACATGAGCACGAAGAAGAAGTCCTCCTTCAACAGACTCTTGAGAAATAAATGAAGTATCTTTCACAATGGTGTCCGTTGCGTTCCAAACAAAAGGATACGACGAAGAAACTCCGTTCTCTTGTGGAGCAACCACAACACTATGAATACGTTCAGCAGCAATCTTAGCAGGTAAAGCGTCAGCAGTCGTCCCAAAATGCTGCACAACATACGTCACCTGTTTTCCTTCAAACACACCAGAACGAATAGCAAAACCGACCTCGTCAAAAGAACCATCAATCAAATTTGCATAATGTGTTTCACTATTAACCCACGCACGAAATAACGACAGAGCATCATAAAAACCCATTCCTAAATTTTCCCCAGCAACACCATAATCATATTCTGCTTCTGATAAAAAAGATGCCAATCCCCTTCCATCTGGACCAACATGACTAAAATATCCTTTTGTAGCCATATCTTCAGCCTTAAGCATAGCCGACGTAGCTAAAAGTTCATCAACACCAAGAGTTGCTACCCCTTGAGAAGCACGAAGTTCATTCGTAAGAGTATATAAAATCTCCTCTTCTCCTTTAAAAAAATCATCAGATAAAAAAGCTGTCGTAGGTAAAAGTAATGCACACAAAACAAGCACTCCTTTTATAGCGCAAAAAACCATACTATAAAACACGGCTCGTTTAGGATGAAGCACGTGCGGATGATACCCATTTTCCTTATGAGGAACAAAAAAATGACGCAATATATCTTTCATACTAATACATAGTATAACACAAGATAAAAAGGGATATAAAAAAACACACCTCATATATAAGGTGTGTTAACTAAAAAGGTTATTTTTTCTTTTTGGTCTTTGCCGTTGATTTCTTCCGCTTAGGAGGTGGCGCTTTCATTTTAGCAGATATTTTTGCATTCAATTTACTTTTTATGGGGCCCATTACAAACGAATCCACAAGTTTTGTTGCAACACCACTTAACACACCCATACGACTTGTCATCCCATCAACTCGTTCTTTAATAAACTCAACCGCTTCAACGATAAGTTCAAGCTTATGCGTAAGATTTTCAATAATGTTATTAGCATTACGAAGAACACGCGCAGCCTGATATAAAAGAACACATAAAAATATTGTTACCCATACGAGCGCAAGCGCTGCAGTTATTGGTAAAATATGAGCAAAATCAAAGCTCATAGACTCTCCCTGAAATCATTAACACTCGACAGACATGCTAATGAGGATTAAAAAATGTAATAGATATGATTGAGTATAGCACATTTTTCTCCACAACAAAAATATATTGACAAAAACAGACAAAACGACTACAATAGACCCCGTTCATACCAACTTATGGAAGGGTGGCTGAGTGGTCGAAAGCGGCACACTGCTAACGTGTTGTCCGGTACTCCCGGACCGCGGGTTCGAATCCCGCCCCTTCCGCACCTTTATCAAAAAGGTCATGGAGAGATGGCTGAGCGGTTTAAGGCGGCGGTCTTGAAAACCGTTGAGGGTTAACGCCTTCCCAGGGTTCGAATCCCTGTCTCTCCGCATAAAAAACAACAGAAATACATCTGTTGTTTTTTTATTTATCATATCTGATTAAGACAATTCAGAAATCAACCGTTTTAATTCTTCTTTTGAATAATATTCAATTTCAATCTTTCCTTTTTCCCCTTTTTTCGTAATATGTACTTTCGTCCCAAGTCTTTCTTCAATAAGCTGTTCTTGCGCTAATAGATTTGGATCTCGCCGCACAGATCCTTTTCGTGACATTGGTCCTTTTCTTGCAACAACTTGTTCAACCTCACGAACAGTCATTGATTCACCTATCATGCTCTTAAACATAGCTAACTGTTCCTTTTCGTCCTTTAGACTCAAAAGAGCTCTCGCTTTCCCTGCACTAATTTGCCCATCAATTAATGCTTTTTGCACAACTGACGGTAAATCAAGCAAACGAACAGTATTAGCAACTGTTGGACGCTTTTTACCAACTTGATCAGCTACTTGTTGTTGCGTAAGACCAAATGCATCCATTAACCGTCTATACGCAAAAGCTTCTTCAATAGAGTTAAGTTGCTGACGCTGAATATTTTCAATTAAAGCAAGCTCTAATTTTTCTTGATCAGTAACAGAACGAACAATAGCAGGAATAGTGACTAACCCAGCAATTTGAGAAGATCTAAAACGACGCTCCCCAGCAATAAGCTCATAACTCCCATCAGACTTTTCTGTTACAGTAACCGGCTGCAAAATACCATGTTTTTTAATCGACGCAACCAAACTTTCTAAATCATGATGATCAAAGTGTTTTCGAGGTTGTTCTGAATTTGGAACAATCTCAGTTAACGGAATATCAATAACCCGAACACCATCAGGAACATCACTTGCTCCACTTGTTTCACGTCTAAGTACCTTTCGTTTTGTTTTATGTTGTGGGATGAGTGACCCAAGCCCCTTACCTAATGCCATAAATATAATTAAATAACGCTATGTTTTTCTAAAATTTCGCGAGCAAGACGCTCATACGCACGAGCCCCTTTACCTTTTGGATCATAATGAAAAATAGATTTCCCAAAACTAGGTGCTTCAGCCAACCGAACATTTCGAGGAATAACACTTCTAAAAATATTATCAGGAAAATACTTATACAATTCTTCCATAACGTCACCTGCTAATTTTGTTCGCTTATCAAACATGGTAAGCACAGCGCCAAGCACTGAAATTTCAGGCTTTATGTGCTCTTTTACAAGACCAATGGTTTGTAATAATTGCCCAAGTCCCTCAAGCGCATAATATTCAGCTTGCACAGGGATAAGAATCTCATCAGCTGCTACTAAACTATTAATCGTTAACAACCCTAATGACGGTGGACAATCAATTAAAATATAATCATATGCATGACGAAGTTCTTCTAACAAGTCACCAAGCTGAAACTCACGTCGTTCCACGTCAACAAGCTCAATGTTTGCTCCCGCTAAATCTTGTGTTGCAGGAACCAATCGCAACCCTTCATGATTCGTATTAATAACAACATCATGAATACGTTTCTGCTTCGCTAGTGCTTCATATATACCATGAGCAAGGTCAGCTCGAGAAATACCAAGACCGCTCGTCGCATTTCCTTGAGGATCCATGTCAACAACAAGCACAAATTTACCGAGTTCAGCAAGATATGCAGCTAAGTTCATAGTGGTTGTTGTTTTTCCAACACCACCTTTCTGATTCACAACAGCAATGATTTTTGACATAGAAAATAATACACATAGTATACTATATCATTGACAAAAACACCAAAAAGCCCTATACTTAGGGACATCTTACTTTGGGCGGGTGGCGGAATTGGTAGACGCACTGGATTCAAAATCCAGCGATGGCGACATCATGAGGGTTCAAGTCCCTCCTCGCCTACAAAAAAACAGGTACACATGTACCTGTTTTTATTTTGTATATATATTAACCTAAAAACCAACGCAATGTTCCTCCTGCAAAGACAGTAATGAGTGTGACAATGGTAGCGGCAATACACACACCAATAGAAATAAGGGGAAGTGATTTTTTAAAAGGAATGTCAAAAATAAAAGCCGCTAAAGAACCTGTCCAAGCTCCAGTAAAAGGTAACGGAAGCCCCACAAATAAAATTAAAGCAATTGCTCCATATTTTGCATATCTTCCAGAAAATTTTTCTGAAGCTGCTTGCATTTTTTTCTTCACGACATCTCCTAAAAATCGTTGACGAATTAACCATTCATGCATTTTAGGAAAAAGTAATAATATAAAAATAGTAGGTAAAATATTTCCAACGACAGCAATAACCCAGGTTTCAATAACGGGCAACCCATACACTTCAATCCCAATTGGGATTGATGCACGAAGTTCTGTAATAGGAAGCATGGAAAGCAAAAAGACACCTAGTTCAGGGGGAAAAGACGCAACAAGAGATAAGGGAGAGAAAAAATCCATAAACTAAAACAATTGAAAAATATGAAACAGCCCAAAAGCCGCAAGAATATTAAAGGTTAAATTTCCAAAAAATACAGGAATCATCACTCGAAAAAACCGTATCCCTAAAAAAGATGCGGGGATAACGACCAATTCATTAGGCAAAGGCACAACAGAGGCATATAAAAACAAAAAGGTACTCAGTAACCAAATATTTTTCTCTCGCAGTTTTTCAATACGACGCATAAACGTATGAGATTTATCAGTCATTACTGTTTTTGTAAATCGACCAATAAGAAACCCCAATGTATCTCCACAACTCATCCCTACTGAAATAATAAGAATCACATACACAGGATGAAGACCAATCTCTGTAAAAAAAGGAAAAAAACCAATAATTGGAACCGGCACTAAAATATTAAATCCACTTAATGCCGAAAGAAGAAAAATACCAATGTACCCTGAATCTTGTGCCACATCACGAATAAAATCAATTTCAACTAGGGATTGATTAATTACGACAAATAAAAAAAACAACAAGACGAGCCCAACAAGGCGAAATATATGTTTTTTATATTTTTTCAGCATATACTCATCAATTATGAAGAAGGCCAACGATACGCCTCAAATACCGCCTTAGCAATGTCTCTTGCTTCTGTAAATCGGGCTTCATGTGCTTCTGCACCTAAAACAACAACATCAATAATGTGTCCGTCAGTATCTTCAACTTGCACGGTAAAATTATACCGTGAACGCGGAATATACCCAGTTTTTGCTCCTCGAAGAATAAACCCATCATATGGAATCCACCCCAAAAGAAGCCAATTAGTATTCCACAAGTGATGTTCATTTTCTCGTTCAAACGAATACAATGTCAGTTCACGAGAAAGGACAATATCACGGATATCATCATAACGTAATGCTTCAGACAATAAAATACTCACATCAACAGCGGTCGACGTGTTTTTAGCATCAAGCCCTGTGGGTTCAACAAAATGCGTATCCCCCATTCCAAGCTCTAACGCTTTTTGATTCATTCGCTCCACAAATGTTTCACGCTGCCAACCACTCACGTCAACAAGCGTCACAATAGCCTTATTTGATGAACCAATAAGTGCTGCTTGCCACAATTCTTCAAGTGTATACGTGTCCCCTGCGTACATATGCGTATCAATAAGAGCGTCAGACACGACAGCAGTAGAACTTGTCATATCAAGTGGTCTTTCAAGAAGAACAAGCGCACTCATAAGCTTTGTAATACTCGCAAGTGGCCATTCAGTGTACGGATCCTTTTCAAATAAAACAACCCCTGTTTTATGATCTTTAACAACCATGTGAGTTGCCGTAAAATCAGTGACAGAAGGTAACGTACCTTCAAGAACTGGTAACGCGACAACAGGTGATGGAGGAGGAACATGAATATCCCCTCCAACCACATCACTCACAGCACTAATGTTGGGTACAACAGCAACAACTTCAGAAACTTCTTGAGATTCAGGAGAAGAAGGCTTCATAACAACAAGACCAATACCGACAAACAAAAAAAGACAAACAACACCAAAAAAAGCGTACCGACGAGTACGCACGTGAGGTTCAAGAGGCGCTGGAGGAAGAAAATTAATAGGTTCCATATTATGAAGAAGCTAAAATATGATCATGGTTTCGTAATTCAGTAAATCCAGGAAGATCCGTTGCAGCACTGATACCAAGATGACGTAAAGAAAGAATAGATAATGTATACACAGGAAGAATATGTTCAGATGACGTTGTTTCTTCAATCAACCCACGAATAAGTAAATTTCGTAAAATAATAGCACAATTGACCCCACGAATTTGTTCAAGTTCAGGACGAGTCACTGGACCTTGATACGCAACAACCGTTAATGTTTCAAGTTGTGCTCGTGTTAACTCTCCCGCCACTTCATCTTTTACAAACCCTTCAATAACATCACTACACAAAGGGTTCGTTACCATTTGCACTTGATCTGCTTCAAAAAGGATATGAATACCTGAATCATCTCGATTCCATTTACGACGTAAATTTTCAACAGCCTCACAAATATCCCCTACCTGCTTTCCTGTAGCTTTTGCAATCCGTGTCAAAGGAAGTGGTTTTGATGCCACAAATAAAATTGATTCAATGTGAGAGAGAATATCCATAAATAATTATGATGCAGATTCAATAACAATATCTCCAAAAGTATGATCTTGATGTAAAAACACTTCTTTTTGTTTCATAAGCTCTAAAAGAGCAATAAACCCAACAATAAGAGCTGTTTTATTCTGTGTTTTTCCAACTACTTCTTGAAATATCACTTGAGATTCAGAAGAAAGAAGCGTACGAATCCGATTAATGGTGTCCTTCATAGACACTCGCTGATCAATGGTCGCCGTTGGAAGTGCCTTTGGTGGAGATAAACGCTCAACCAATTGTACCATACGTTCATGAAGACGGTCGAGAGTCACATTTGTAGGCCACACAAACGACGTCGCTTTTCTTGGTGGTTCAATACGTGGCAAAGAACGATGAGGATGCAGCCATAATTGATGTAATTTTTTGCTTGCATCAACAAAACGTTTATATCGTCGTAACTGTTCTTCAAGCTCATTCATGTCTTCTTCTTCCTGAAAGGAAAAATGTGGCAAAAGTGCCCGCGCTTTGATAAGAAGCAGTTTTGTAGCAACAACAAGAAAATCCGCTAATTCTTCATGCTTATGATCATCTTCTAAGGCATCAAGATACCCCAAATATTGCTCTGTAACCAAAGAAAGGGAGACTTCCGTAATATGGAGCTCTTTTTCTTGTAACACGTGTAACAAAAGATCAAGAGGGCCTGCAAATTGCCCAAGTTGAAGGTCAATAGAATTATTACTTGTTTGATTCATATACAACAAAACGTTTTGATCGATACACTTCAGAAAAATAATCTGGAGAAAATACCGATGGAGAAATATACATAGTTACTTCTTTTGCAGTGTGTGGAAAATCATCAACATGAAAGTATAGTGGATATCCCTTCTCTTCTTCTGCAAAAAAGATAAATCGCGTAATAGGAGTTATTCCATTATGTTGCGTCAACTCAAAAAAAGATTCAGGATCAGTCATTCTTGTCAGCGCATCAACAACAGATAGCCGTTCAGAAAACCGTGCAGCAGGATGACTGTTATGGGCATTATAATAGATAAAGGTGTTGGTTGGCAAAAATGCAGATATTTCAGAAATACCTGAATGAAGAGTCACTCGATGAACGGTGTCATTCGTATCATCTAAAAATGATATGAGATCCTGCATATCACTATCAAGAGATCGAGATAAAGAACGTCGTTCTTGTAGATGCACATCGTCAACAGTAAACCCGAAAAAAAGTTGCGTAGATAATACACACACACCAATAAGGACAACAGAACGCGTCCAAACTTTATGCTTATATGAAAATCTTTTTTTACAGTATATCCATAATCGCTCAACCCCATAAGCTGCTCCCAACAAAAGAACCACTCGATGAAAATAATAGACTCCCTTTGCTTCTTGCATTGGATACGACAATACTAAAAGCGTGACAAGTCCCATAATATGCCACACATACTGTGCAACAAATAAACTCAAAAGAATACGCGGCACAAAATGTTTCCTGTACACTATAAGAGAGACTAATCCAAACAAAAGAACCAACGAAGAAATGGAATACGTTAATAACGGACCATGCGTTGCAACACCAGAAAGAAGAAAATACCCAAGCGTCCAATTTTCTGATCCTAACACTCTATAACTTTCAAATAAAGGATACCAAAAAGGAGCTGATACCAACAAAATCCCTAAACCAACAATACATAAAGAAACGTATTTACGTAACGAAACACGTTTATATAACAAATGAAAAAAAGTAATACCAAGTGCTACAAGAAAAAACCAAAAATAAAATACCATAAACAGAAGTCCACCTGTAACACTGTACACGAGTCCTCGTTTAAGCGATATCTTTTTATGCCACAAATCATACAAGAAAAATAACGTCCAAAGAACAATCAAACAAGCACTCACAACTTCATAAGGTTTAGAGACCACCACATGCCAATCAAAAACAACAAAAAGCGCTAAAGAAGAAAACAACCAGGCTACAGGACCAGGAAGACTTGCACTCTTTTGTTTACCCCAAAAATATACCTGCAGCGCATAAAACACTGCTGGTAACAATAAAAATGTACTTGCAGCTGCAAATTTACCAATAAAAATTCCATTCCAAGAAAAAATCTTTCCAATAAGGCCAAAAAAAGAAAACCAAAGCGGCGGATAGAAGGCTGGTAAGTTAGGATAGGCAAAATCACGGAACATTGCACCATGCGCCATCATTTCATACATAGCAGTAATTGTAATCTCATCACCTTTTAACCCCCAGAGCGGAAGACCAAGATTATTCACAAACACAAGGTAAGTAAAAGAAGAAAAAATACTTACTAAAAAAACAAACCACCATCCGCGGCATCGCTTATATATTCCCCAGAGACATAAACCTAAAAACAGAAAAAAACATAATTTAATAACAATAATGTGCTGAATATCATTGTAGGTCAGAAAATCAAAAAACATATGTAAACATTACAGTTCAAGATAATTAAGCGCTTCGTCAACAAAACCAAACCATAATGGAAGTGGCGCCGTCTCATTTACCTCTAAAATAATCGCATCACGAGAAAAGACATCTTTTTCCCAATTAATGTTACTTCGATTAATCGAAGTCGAGCTTTTCTCTGGGTACGTGTCATGCTGCTTAAAATAATAATAGAAATCCCGAGAATTGTACATATGAGCTCCATCAAGAATATCTAGAAGAATCCAACTAAAACTATCGCCAACAAAGAGAAAATCACCAAGAAACTTCCCTTCTGTCTCACTATGATACAACGGATGTGGTGTTAACGAATCAAGTGGACTAGTATCCCAAACATTTATAAGCTCCAAAAGATCTCTATCAGCAGCATATGAATCCGTATCAACAACAACATCGTCTAAGATAAGCTCTGGTAAATCTTTATCTATATGTATCTCAAGAACATCAAACACATGTTGTAAAAAAAGAAGTGCTCCATAATAATTCCAATGCGTTCCACCAGCAGAAAATAACGTATGGGGCTGTGTTTCTTTTTGTCTTACAAAAAAATCATGACCATCAATATACTGAATACCATATGTATCTAAAAGCGGAACAAGCTGTTCATAGGTATTTTTTGTCTGAACAGCTTCAGTATACAAAAAACGATCAGGAATAAACTCCGGATAGACACTTGCTTTACTTGGACTAATTAACAAAAGAAAAGGAATTTCTCGTTTATTAAGTTCATCCTGAAATGTACGAAGTGCTAAAACCCGTTCTTTTAATATCAAGGGGTCAATCGGATCAATATGTTGTATACCATCAATATAGCCTTGCTCATATAAAAAGTCCTGTTTTCCTAAAACAATCTTTGTGTCAGCTTGTGAAGAAATATCAGAAAACAAAGAAAAATTTAATTGATTATCAGATCGAATCAATGCTCCCCGGAACCCCATCACATACGAAAACCAATCAGAAAAATCTCGTTGGAAATCACCTGTTTTAAAAGAAGACAACGTTAAGGTAGGTCGCGTCGGAATATATTCCACTCCAGATACAGATGACTCTTGAAATACATGAGACACCCCTTGCAATACGGGAGCAAAAAGAAAAAGGAAAAAGAATATAGTTGTGAATATAAAAAACCGTCGCATACTAAAATCTAAAATAGATAAACGGATGAAACGCATCGTTTGTTATAGCCATTACAGATACCAATAAAAGAAACACAATACACACAGACTGAAATGCTACTTTTTTTATGGGGGAAATACAAGAAATCCATTGAATAACTTTTTTAGACAAAGGAACAATTGCAGGGATAAAACTAATCAATAAAGCAATGACAAGTACAAACAGACCTCTATGGGTAATAAATTCTCCCCAAGCTATACCAGAAAACACCGTGCCAATAGAAAATACATTAAATAAGGCATTAAAAAATCCCCACGCATATGATAACGTTTCAGAACGAAAAAATACCCATCCCATACTTACAATAAAAAACGTTAATGGAACAGTAATAAGACCAGAAATCTTTTTTGCATAGGCTTTAAAAAACATTTTATCACACATAAGAAAAAATCCATGCCACGCACCCCAAATAACAAATGTCCATGCTGCTCCATGCCAAAATCCACTAAGTAAAAAAACAATCCACAAATTACCATACATACGTACAGCACTCACACGATTTCCTCCAAGGGGAATATACAAATATTCTCTCATGAAACGAGACAACGAAATATGCCAACGACGCCAAAACTCTGTAATCGTTCGAGAAATATATGGCAACCGAAAGTTTTCTAAAATATCAAAACCAATCATACGAGAAAGCCCAATAGCCATATCAGAGTATCCAGAAAAATCAAAATAAATCTGAAAAGCATACGCAAGAATAGCTATCCATGCATAGGTAAAAGGGATACTTTCAACAGGAAGCGCAAATACAGTATCAACAATTTGAGATAACTCATTAGCAATCAGTACTTTTTTACCAAGCCCTATAGAAAAACGCCACAATCCAGAAAAAAACTTTTTAAATGAATGTGTCCGAGAAATTATTTGAGAAGCTATATCATGATACCGTACAATCGGCCCAGCAATAAGTTGTGGAAATAATGCAATATATAACGCAAAGTCTGTAAATTTTTTTGCTGGCGGTGTCGTTCCACGATAGACGTCAACAATATAGCTAATTTTTTGAAAAGTAAAAAAGGATATTCCAATAGGAAGAGCAATGGCAACAAAAGACGACGAAGAAAAACCAAATGAACTAAGAAGCACCTGAAACTCTCCTACAAAAAAATTAGCATACTTAAAATACACCAATAACCCTACATTAGATAATAAAGAAATCCATAGAAATAATCGAGAGACATTCCCTTTTGTAGCATATCTTGCAATCAATCGACCAAGCACATAGTCGATAATCGTTGTACCAAAAAGAACCAGTACAAACATAGGCGCACCCCACGCATAAAAAAGGTAACTAAAGACAAGGACCACTATATTTCTTAAAGATCTTGGCAATAGATAATATGCCAATAAAAATATTGGTAAAAAGAGAAATAAAAATGGAAGGGAACTAAAAAGCATACAACCCTATTTCATAAAAAGAATAGACCATCCTATGACGGTATAGACAAAAAGTGGTAAAAACAACACTAAAGCACGAAAATACCAAACCTTAAGCATGTTCCACCACCATACCGACGATACCATACTCATCAAAAAGATAACAAACAATACAAAATGAATCTTAAGTACTCCTCGATCAAGATAAGGCAGACGAAGATTATTATAGATAAGTGCACCCCAACCAGATCCAATCATAATAAACACAAAAAGTGTTCGATAATCGATCTTTTTTGAGAAATAATAAGAACGAACAGAAGTATAGAGGGTTCCAAAAAGACCAATGACCCATAATACAAATATCCCTAAGCCAATCTGATTCATTCGAAGCGTTGCATGGGTAAGCACTGCTGTAGTGTATCTATTATTAGGAAGTAGTGTCTTATCTTTTTCTGGTAACAATGCTAAACGATCAGCATCATGAAACAAATTATAATAATCACTAAACGTGTCAGAAATTATAATACTCGAAAATGAATACGGTAAAGAGAACCAATAAGGGTTATCAGAAAAAACATGCCCATTAAAAGAAAACATATACTCCCAGGCATCACTTGTAAAAACAGATTGCTTAACAGATTCATGACTATTAATAGAAAATGACTCCCCAAAGGTATGATGCTTATACATAAGCCAAGGACTATTAATCACACCAATAATAAAAATAGTAAGAACAATGTATAAAAATGGATACCATTGTTTTTTAGATATCGCTCTAATACCCCACAACACACAAGCCCCAAACAATAAAAGAACAGCACTCACCTTTATAAGTAATAAACCGGCAACAAACAATGCCCACACACTCACCCGAAGATATGATGAAGATGTATAAAGACGAAAGTATAAAAAAGCCGCAATGCCAAAAATAATGCCCACTTGCACTAAAAACTCATTCGTAATATACGTTGACACCTTCACATAAGAAAAAAGAACACTTATAAGCCCCGTAGCATATAACGAAAGCCAAATATTTTTTTTGCTATACCAATAGGTAAACAGCCAGACAAGAATAAATAGAAAAATAAAAAATATAAGTTGTAGTGCTGTGACGAAGGCCAAACTTTCAATACCAAACAATGTGCCGACTCCTTTCCATACCGCGCTAAGTGCATAATATCCAGGTTCATGCCACGCTAAATAATTTATAGAAGGGTCAGGAAGCACATGATCGTTAAATAGAGTATTAACATATGCAACGTGTGCTCCTCCATCATCTGCCCACCAAGGATTGTATGTTCGTATATCATGAATACGGATACTTACTCCAAGGATAAAACATAAAAAAAGAAGCACTGTATATACTTTATGTTTTGTAATAAAAGAAAAAAATGAAGACATACGTTAATACAATGACACTGATTGAAATACTCCATCTGAAAAATACACTAAAACCAATGATCTCTCACCGGTAAATGCATCTTCAATCTTTTCTTCATCAAATACAATACGAATTGACCGGCCAACACTCCCAAAAGAATCAAATCCACCTAATTCAGCAGACCCAAACGCATGATCATAGTGAGGGAACCCAGTAAACACCACATCATCAACATCATTTTCTTGAGGGGTAAGGAGAAATTCATAAGGTGTCACTTCTTCAAAAACCAAAGACAAAGCTCTATCCTTATCTAAAAGAGTATAAAGAGGTAAACGTTCACCAGATAAATCCATATCATTTTCAAGAGAAAAAGATTCAAAAATAGCATTCCTAAAAAGTTCTGCACCATCTATGTTGTCAGGAATACCTACAAATAATACATAATCGTCAGATGATACCACTAGTTCAGAAGAAAAAATAGAATCTCTTACATCTCCTGCAGCTTCCCAATTCATATTTTTAGAAATTGATATTGGAATAAAAAGAAGAAAGAATAAAAAGAAAATACCAAAATACACTAAACGAAAAGATGATTGTTTAATATATCTTCGTAAAAACGTATAGATAACATACGAAAAAAGGATAAAAAATATTGATGAACCAAGATAGGCATATCGCTCACCCCCGTCATGAAGAACGTTATATTGAAGAAGCAAAAACGGAGCAAGAACAACGGGATACAAACAACACAAAAACCATAATGGCGTACGCACAGATTTTTGTATACGTTTTGTATACAATATAAAAAAGTACAAAAAAAATGGTAATAGTAAAAGAACAACAAATGTAGTCGGTAAAAAATGAGTAACAATCATACGCGCCGGATACACAACAAACATATTTACCGTAATCTCAACAAACATAGAAAGCAGTGGGAAAAATGATACATCAAGTGCCCCAGCATAATATCCTCCACTTTGAGTGGTATACGTACGCAAAAATAGATACACTCCAGTAATAGCTACAACAGGCAATATGGTACGAAAAAAACTATATAGGGATTCCTTTGTAAAAGAAGGTCGAGAAAAAAATACATGCATTAATATAAGAGCAATTGGAAGCGTCAATGCAGCATCTTTAGAAAAAAGTGCAAATATCACACTACCAAGCATCACAATATACCGTAATACTGTCTGTTTTTGTAAAAAAAGGAAATAACTTAATAGTGCTCCAAGATACCCCAAAGTAGATAATACATGCGGTTGCACAGACACCCAAGCAAGAGATTCCGTATGATTAGGCAATATAGAAAACAAAATAGCAGCACCAAGCCCAACAGAAACTCGTTTACTTAATGCTCTTCCAAAGAAAAACACCAAACAAGCACTCATAAAATGAAAAAACAACGTAAATACATGATACCCAAGACTGTGTAAACCAAAAAGCCAATATTCAAGTGTAAACACCATATTGTATATTGGACCATATGAGTGTCCTCCACGCTCTCCAATAAGGTTCGTTATCCAATATTTCCATACACTCCCCTGGTCAGAAACAACAGAAAGCATGTGATAATCATCACTAAAAAACCCAATAGATAAAAGGGGGAAATATACCGCGAAGATGAGCAAAAAAAGCCCAACAGGAACAATAATCGACGCGTATTTATTTAGAATTGTATATGCTTTTTCTATCATATAAGTAAATTCGTATCATATCATACAAGATTCGAGGACCATGACGAAACAAAGACACACCACCAGTACGAGAGAGACACGACGACTTCAAAGAGACGGGCATTTCATAAAAAGAAAAACCACCACGAACAACAGCTAACAGAAGCTCAATATCAAACACCCAACGATGTGTTCGAACTAATGAAAATAATTTTTGTCCAACATCTCCCTTAAACACCTTTAACCCACTTTGTGTATCTGAAATGGCACGAATAGGTTTAGGAAGTAATAAACGAAAAAAACGAGTACAAAACTGTCTATACCAACTATATTGCACTTGTGTCTGATCTTTATGTTTTCTATTTCCAATAACAACATCAATATCTTTTGATTCAAAAAGCTTAAAAAGGGCTTCTTCAAAAGAAGACAATCCATATGGAATTTCAACATCAGTAAAGCCAAAAAAAGAAACAGCATCGTCAATCGTAGATAATGCATGCATAATTGCATATCCCTTTCCCCTATTTTTCTTATAATGGAGTACTCGCACTCTAGAGGCTAATACTGCAGGAACACTATTTTTTAAAGCAATATGGGTATTATCAGTACTCCCGTCGTCAACAAATATAATTTCTTTAAGATAACGTCGCTCTACAAAGTACGTTTCAAGTTCTTCACATGTTCGTAACAAGTACTCTTCCCCATTATATACAGGAATAATAAGAACAACAGAATTGTCAGATAACATACTCATAGATTCTTCGATTCAAATATCACAAAATGTTCTGTTTCAAACACTGACGAAAAATGTGTGTCAGAAATAAGATCTTTAGAAAAAGAAATAATATGCTCTTTTGTACCATGAGGAAAATTATCAATCAAAAAATACAAAAGATACTGTTCTCCCTCGTCTTTTCGTAGAATAAACCTACCAATCGTATCTACATAATTATTTTGAGATATTGTATAAAATTCTTCTGGTGTTTTTGCACGAGATAATTCATCAAGCACAAGTAATCGTTCAGAAAACAATGCAGCAGGATGAGAATTATTCATATTAAAATACACAAAAGTATTCAATGGTAAAAATGCATGTAAACCAGTAATACCACTATGAACAGTAACACTATCTTCAACGTGTTTATCGTCTAGATAATCAATCAACAACCGTACTTCAGGATTAAGTGCTCGAGCACTTACACGGGTATTATAGATAAGTGGTTCGTCAATAAAAAATCCAAACGGAAGCTGCGTAGCTAAGAAACAAATAGCAATAATCTGAATAGTCCGTAAAATAAAGATATTCCCTTTATATTTACGACGAATGAAAAACCACACACGCGTCATACCATACGCAGCGCCAAAAGCTAAAACAGATCGACTAAAAAAGTAAAACCCTTTCGCTTCTTGCATGGGAGACGCTAAAAACAAAATCGTAAACAATCCCATTATTTGCCACACATATGAAGCAATAAATAAACTCAAGAGCACCCGGCAATAAAAACGTTTTCTATACCAAACAAGAACACCAAATCCAAAAAGCATAACAAGCGAAGAAATCGAAAAGGTGAAAAATGAGACGTGCGTAGAAAGCCATTCAACAAGTAAATACCCGAATTGCCAATTTTCTGTACCAAATGCTCGATAACTCCTTGCAAGTGGCCACCAAAATGGAGAACCAACAAGGAGCGTTAACGCTCCAACACCAAACAAAGACAGATACGCCCGAAAAGAAACCCGTTTATAAAAAAGATGAAAAAATGTAATCCCAATAGCAGCAAGAAAAAACCAAAAATAATACGTTAAAAACAAAAGACCACCAACAATTCCAAACACAATACCACTCAAAAGACGAAGACGTTCCTTATGAACCCAATACAACAACATGGTTGTCCAAATAATAATCCCAGCAGCGGAAACAAATTGATATGGCTTTGTAATAATGGCATCCCACTCAATCACTACAAATAACAAAAGCGTAGATAAAAACCATAAAAGTTTTTGAGTAAATAATATCCCTGCATCTTTTTTCTTTTTCCAAAACCAGGCCTGCACCAAATACAACATAATAGGTACAAACAAAATAGTAGAAAACGTAGCAATTTTAGCAACCTGCACACCATTTAACGACAGCATACGGCCAATAAAACCAAATACCCAAAAATACAATGGTGGATAAAAAGCAGGAAGATGCGTATACGCAAAATCCACAAAACCAGGTCCTTTAGACACCATGGTATACATCGCGGCAATAGTCACCTCGTCCCCATGAAGGCCCCAAAACATGAGCTCACGCCCTCGAACGAGCAAAAGGTAGGAAATACCCGATAAAAGACTTATAAGCCCTACAAAGTACCCTAAACGCCATTTTCTATAGATACCAACAATGGCAAATATCAAAAACAAGAAAAAGCACAATTTTATTGCAACAAGGTGTTGTATGTCAGAATAAAGAAGATCCATAAAAAGAAGAAAAGGATGAGGAGAACCTCACCCTTTTATATATATTATGCTTTTGGTAATGATACCTTGATAGAAAGTTCTTTGAGTTGTTCGTCGTCAACCGTACTTGGGCTTCCCACCATCGGCTCTTCTGCTTTTTGATTTTTTGGAAATGGTACAACAGATCTAATGTTCTTTTCACCTCGAAGAAGCATCACTAATCGTTCAATACCTGGCGCAAACCCACAATGAGGTGGAGCACCATACTCAAAAGCACGAATCATGTGACCAAACTTATCATCAACATCACTTTTTTTATACCCTGCAATTTCAAAGGCTTTATACATTACTTCAGGATCTTTATTTCGAACAGCACCAGAAGACAATTCTAACCCGTTTGCAATGATGTCATATTGATCAGCAAGAATCATCAATGGATCTTGGTTCATAAGCGCATCCATACCACCTTGTGGCATAGAAAATGGATTATGCCCAAAATCTACTTTTTTATATTCTTCATTCCATTCATAAAAAGGAAAATCAACAACCCACGCCCACCCAATCATATTAGGATCAGCAAGTTTCATTTTTTCTCCAACATATTCTCGAACAACTCCAAGAGCTTTACAAGACACATCCCAGGAATCAGCTACAAAAAAGAGAATACTATTTTCACTAAGTGACACTTGTTCTTTCAGTTGTTGCAACTGAGTTTCAGTAAAGAATTTCATGATACCTCCATCAAAGGCACCATCCACATGCTTCATCCATGCTAACCCTTTTGCATGGCCTCGTTTAGCCTTATCTTCAAATTCATCCGTAATTTCTTTACGACTAAACTCATGCCCACCTGGAACAACAAGGACACGAACATGTTCAGCTGATTGAAATACTTTAAAATCAGTTTCTTTCCCCCACTCAGTAACATCCGAAATCTTTAAATCAAAGCGAAGGTCTGGACGATCACTTCCATATGTTTCCATAACTTCCTTATATGGAATACGAGGAAACGGTTTTTGCATGACGGTTTTCCCAGCAACATTTTCTGTAAGTTCAATAAAAAGTGGTTCCATGAGATCAAAAAACTCATCACGCGTCATAAAACTCACTTCGCAATCAAGTTGATAAAATTCTCCTGGTGAACGATCGGCTCTCGGGTCTTCATCTCGAAGACATGGCGCAATCTGATAATACCGATCAAACCCAGCAACCATTGAAAGCTGTTTATACTGCTGTGGTGCTTGAGGTAACGCATAAAACTTTCCAGGATGAATCCGACTTGGAACCAAAAAGTCTCTTGCTCCTTCTGGAGACGATACTGTTAAAATTGGTGTAGAGATATGAATAAAATCTCTCTCTTGCATGTATTTATGAATATATTGTTCCATTTTGTTACGAAACAGTATATTTTCTTTTAATCGTTTCCGTCGTAATTCTAAAAATCGATATTTTAGCCGAAGTTCTTCGTCTTCTTCTCCCTTATCCGTTTCAAAAATCTCAAACGGCATAGGTTTAGTCGCCGACAGAATATCAATGCTCACTGCGCTAAGCTCAATTTTCCCTGTCGTGAGCTTATCATTCACGGCCTTCGTATCACGCGCAACAACCTTCCCAGAAACCTTAATAATATGTTCATATTTCAACCCTTCAACCACAGAAAAGTCAGCAATGTCTTCAGGATGAAACACTACTTGTGTAAGCCCATAACGATCACGAAGATCAACAAAAATAAGTCCTCCCAAATCACGCCGTTTATGAACCCACCCAGAAAGGGTTACTTCCTGACCGACATGAGTCGTGTTTAATGCATTACACGTATGAGTTCGATACATATTTTTTCGCTTAAATTACAAGAATATACTACCATACTGAATTCATTTTGCAAACCCCTAAATAAGCCAAAAAATGGCTTAAACAAGTCCTTTCCTTCCATTATTTAAGCTTTCTGTAGCTTTACAATGAAAAATCCTTCAATATCCTTTGTTGGCATAATCCGAAGCATATGCTTCATCTTTTTACTATTCCCTTTTTCTTGCCAATCTTTTAATAAAGATAATCGTCTCAATCCATCAATAGCAATTGGAAGCAATGTTACTTCATCTTCACATTCAGAAATAAATCGCGAAATCTGTAACTCATTCTCTTCTGGTGCCATGGTACACGTTGAATACACTAATATTCCACCAGGTTTAAGCGCACTCCAAGCAGCCTTTAATAATCGTCGCTGCAAACGAGCAAGCTCTTCCACTTTTTTTTCACTCCAATACGAATACGTTTTAGGCTTCCCTTCAATAAATCTTGACTCTGCACTACAAGGCGCATCAAGAAGAATTTTATCAAAATATTCATTATACTCGCGGCATAATCTTTCACCTGGTTCATTTGTAAGAGTAAACTTCCAATCTTCTTTTTCTTCATCAATAACCCCAAGCTTTTTCATGTTATGTTCTAATTTAAAAAAACGAACTTGATCTTTATCATTTGCAACAAGCTCCCCTGTCTTTTCCATATATGATGCAATCTGAGATGTCTTACTCCCTGGTGCAGCAGTAAGATCTAACACACGCTCTCCTGGTTTTGCATTCAAAACAATTGGCGGAACCATACTCGCTAAACTCTGCACATAAATATATCCCTTTTCAAAAAGGACATGATTCATTAATTCCCGTTTACTTTTATTTTGTAAAATAAACGCATCGCTGTACCAAGGAACCCGA
Source organism: Candidatus Magasanikiibacteriota bacterium (assembly GCA_018651085.1). Classification (GTDB taxonomy): domain Bacteria; phylum Patescibacteriota; class Patescibacteriia; order Magasanikbacterales; family UBA922; genus JABIEQ01. Next base: position 118,512 of record JABIEQ010000002.1, on the reverse strand, counting down.
CGAACGGTAAATCCAGATTGTTTTAATAATTCTTCTACATCTTTTCTTGTAGACAACAACGTGTTTACTCGAAAAGTTGTTGGCTTTTCTACGAATGTTTTTTTAATATCCTGAACAAACGACCGGCCTACAATAGTAGCCAGTCGTTCATAAAAAAATTCAAGTTTTGAAGAGGTTTGCTTTCTCTTTTTTCCCATACTTATGGACGAATACGGTTTACTAATCGAGGAAATGGAATTGTTTCACGAATATGTGCTGATCCTGCAATCCAACGAACCATCCGTTCTAATCCTAATCCAAACCCAGAATGAGGCACTGATCCATATTTTCTAAGCTCACTATACCAGGCATAATCTTCAATTTCGAGTCCATCTTCTTTAATACGAGCCATTAACACATCATAGTCATCTTCACGTTGAGATCCTCCAATGATTTCTCCAGCACCTTCAATACCAATAAGATCATTATTACACACAAGTGTTTCGTCTTCCGCATCTCGCTTCATATAAAATGGCTTAATATCCTTTGGCCACTTATGGATAAATACTGGGACAGGACTCTCTTTTGTAAGAAGTCCTTCATCATCATTTCCAAGATCTTCCCCAAATTTAATGTCTGACCCTAATGATTGTAATCGGGTAATGGCATCTTTATACATCAATCGTTCAAATGGTTTTTCAAGTAATCCTTGAAGTGCACTCGTATCCCTTTCTAATATAGAAAACTCTACCTGACATCGTTCTAAACACATTTTTACAATAGCTTTTACTAATCCTTCTTGCGTATCCATATTTTCGTCATGCTCGACAAATGCAGCTTCAGCATCCATCATCCAAAATTCTGTAAGATGACGACGAGTCACTGATTTTTCTGCACGAAATACTGGCCCAAAATCATAACACCGTCCAAGTCCAGCAATAACAGCTTCAAGATACAATTGCCCAGATTGAGACAGATATGCTTCCCCTAAATCAAAATACGGTACAGGGAAAAGTTCTGTTGTATCTTCACAAGCACTTGGCGTAAAAATAGGAGAATCTGTCCGTACAAAAGCTTCAGAGTGTAAGTAGTCATGAATAGCCGTTTCAATCACATCACGAATACGAAGTGTTGCCCATTGTTTTTTACTTCGAACCCAAAGATGGCGATGATTCATCAAAAAGTCAGGACCATGATCTTTATTACCAATTGGATATTCTGTCGCAATATGAATTGCATGCACTGTTCTAGCTTGAAGTTCAAACACCCCTTCTTTTTTAGGGTGAGAAGAAACTTCTCCGATAACAGAGAATGATGATTCTTGCGTCAACGCCTCAACGGTCCCCCAAGTTGCTTCATCAACATCACTTTTGTTTACAATAATTTGTAAAAACCCAGATCCATCTCGAATTTCTAAAAAAGCAATCTTTCCGCTAGAACGTTTATTATGAAGCCACCCCTTAAGAGTTACTTCTTTTGAGACGTAGGCTGAAATGTCTTTAATGTGTGTATGCATAAAAAAAAGTTAACAGTGAAAATAGCGTACCATGATTATGATGCTAGCGCAATATAATGCGGTGTGTAGCCAAAATGACCTGAAATATTTATAAATAATTAACATTAGCTCCCCCAGCAGGGTTCGAACCTACAACATTCGCGTTAACAGCACGACGTTCTACCAATTGAACTACAGGGGAATAAAAAACCGCCCTTAGGCGGTTATTCGTATGTTTTATGTATATACAAATCAATCCGCACTTAGTGGCAGTTATTATTTCCGTTATTATTATTGATATGTATCTGGTAGATCATAATAAATTGACTATAACATAACTATATAAATTGTCAAATAAACAACCTACTCTTCACCTAAAAAAGAAAAAATAGGTATGTGCACACCTAAATGATACGTCAAAAAAGAATACACAAGAGTATGAAACTTATCCTCTACATCTTTAGGTACATGCATTCTACAAATGACATCCATATCAGAAGAAAAGATACCGCGAAATATCCGCCGAAAATGAGGAGTAAATGAAACAATAGGCATATGTTGATTCATATATGTCACACGACAAGATCGACAAATAAGCCCCCCACTTGAAATAGAAAAACCAAGGTACTTATCGTGATCTGCATCAAGTTGTTTTTCACACGACACGCAAACATCAAATGAAGGATAAAAACCAAGATGAGATAAAAATAAGATTATAAAAGCATCCAAGACAAAAATATTTGTAGATCTTGATGTATTAAGCGAAGAAAGCCATGTCAGTAAAAGAGTAAAAAGATGATGATCAGGATGATTTTGTTCAAACACTCTAGCACAAAGAGAAACCACATAATTAGCAAGAGACAATTTATCTATATCAAGACGAATAGAAGAAAAATATTCAATTGGTTGCACATTTGTCACATGATCCATATCACGTCCCTTAGCAATACCAACGTGCACAAAAGAAAACGGCTCCAAATGGGCCGTATTTTTACTGGTAATTTTCTTTACACCACGCGCAAAAAGATCTCGTCTTCCATATTCTGCCGTATAGACAGAAATAATTTGATCAACCTCACGAACATTTCGGCGTGCAAGAACAATCGCCTGCATACACTACGTATTAGGTGAACTAATATAACTTTGTAAAATAACCATTGCAGCTTTTTCATCTCGACTCGCATCCCCTCCCATATTATCTGCTTGTTTTGAAGAAAACCGTTCATCATAAACGGTAACAGGAATAGAAAGATGCTCTTCTAAATCATGAACAAACATTCTCGTAGCAAGCGTTCGTACCTTATCTTCTCCATCTAATCCAATAGGTAACCCCACCACAACCTTATTAATTCTTTCTTCCTTGATAAGAGCGCGCAATTGCTCCTCTTTAGTCGTATGAGAATCAACAAGGACCCCATAAGGAAGCACAAACCCCATAGCATCATCTGCCCAGGCAAGTCCAATACGTTTTGTCCCATAATCAACACCTAAAACATTCATATATATTATGATAATTCACTAGGACGACGAGTAACAATAAGAGGATCCCCTTTTGTCACAATAACCGTATGTTCAGTATGCACTGACAAACTCTTATCCGTCGTAATAATCCCCCACCCATCGTCAGCCGTCGTAATAGCGTGAGTACCAAGCGTAATCATTGGTTCAATAGCAAGAACAACTCCTGGTTCAAGCACCCATTTTTTAAGAGATTTTTCATAATAATTAGGAACCCAAGGATCTTCATGTACACCGTGTCCTACACCGTGCCCTGATAAATCACGAACAATGCCATACCCATGTGGCGTAATAGTGTCTTCAATAATTTTTCCAATATCAGCAACTGTATAACCAGGTCGCATAAGAGAAATCCCTTTTTCAAGAGAAGCATTCGCAACATCAAGCATGGCAGACACCTTTTTATCAACCGGTTCTACAAGAACAGTGATCGCCGTATCAGTAAAACATCCATTTTTTGCAGGGTACTCCATTCCAATATCAATCGTAATAATGTCCCCTTTTTGAATTATTTTGTTTTTTGATGCAATACCATGAACAACTTCTTCGTTACGAGAGAAACAAACAGTCGAAGGAAATGGTGTACCACCTTTTCCACTTTTATATCCCTTAAATGCTGGTCTTCCACCAATAGCACGGATGCGTTTTTCAGCAACTTGATCAATTTCCCATGCAGACACACCAGGGGCAACCATTAAAGACAATACTTCAAGGATTTCACCAAGATGCTTTCCCCCTTCAATAAGTTTTGCAATATCACTTTCTGACTTAATATACATATATTATATCTCTAATGAGTCACGAATCTGTTTTTCAACACCATCAATCGTATCAGTACCATCAATATCAACAAGCACTCCCATATCTTTATAATACGATAAAATCGGTGGCATAAGTTCATGACCTTGTTCTAAAATACGTTTTTTAATCTTTTCCGGTGTATCATCAGCCCGTAATGCCTTTCCTCGTGCCTTATCGTTTTCAATACGAGCCATAATACGATTAAACACAACATCATCAGGAATACGTACATCAAAGACACGTAAAGAACTTTCTAATCCTTTTTCTACAAAAAATTGCTGATAATATTTTGCTTGATCAATATTACGAATAGCACCATCAAGCACAACACCTCGATCTTCACTAAAGCATTTTTCCATTTCAGAAAATGCTAACTTATAAATTAATTCGTTAGACACCATACCACCAGATTTCATAGTCTGCAACGCTTCTTTATCATGCAAATTACCATCAGGATCAGTATCAAGTGCACGAAGAAGATCACCTGTTGAAATATGTCCATAATGAAATTCAGCAATAAGTTTTTTTGCTTGTGTGCCTTTTCCACTTCCAGGAAGTCCAATAAAAATAATAATTTTAGGTATCATACATCGTGTTATACGTGAAACTCATCAGAGAAATATTGTTCAAATATTTTCATAACTGCTTTACGATCATTTATACTAATACTTCTTTCTTTTTCTAAATGCTTAAGGGTTTCATAAACATCTTCTAAAGACATTTTATGCCCCGGTTTTTGTGCGCTAAGAAGAGCATTTTCAATCACCTGTTCTTCTTTTGAATCCATGCTAGAAATATTCCTTGCAGCTATTAATTCACATAACTTCTTTTCAGGTACATAGCAAAGTTTCCTAGAATGTTGCTTAATTGAGCCAAATAAAGACATATTATAAATAGACAAACCAATAATTTAAGATATCATCAGTATAACAAAGTAGCTATAAAAGAGAAAGAAAGCCCCATACAGGGGCTTTCTTATATATAAAAGGAAAATCTTATACTCGGTTGTATTCGTGAAGAGTAACTTGCGCTTCAATTTGCTTTGCAATATCAATCGCAACCGCTACAACAATCAATAATCCAGTACCACCAACAACAAGAGATTGACTATTTGTTACAAGTTGTACAATAAGTGGTAATATGGCAACGCCACCAAGGAACACCGCACCAACAAAAACTAATCTACTCATTGTTTTTGCAATATACTCTTCTGTTTCTTTTCCAGGTCTAATACCAGGAATAAATCCACCTTGACGCTGAAGATTTTCAGCAACCTTATGTGGATGAAAAATAACCGCAGTATAAAAATACGTAAATCCAAATACTAATACAAAGTATAATATACCGTAAAATAATTGATTACCAAATAATTCAGATACAAACAACGCTAGTTCCGCCGTCCATCCAGATCCAGACACAAAAAACTGTGCAACGGTTTGTGGAAAAATAAGAATAGAAATAGCAAAGATAATTGGAATAACTCCAGCAGTATTTACCCGAAGTGGTAAATGAGATTGTGCCGCCCCTACCGCACGTCCACCACCTTGACGAGCATAATGCACAGGAATATTTCGTTGCCCTTCACTAATAAACACCACACCAATAATTGTTGCAATAGCAATAAATAAAAACAAAATATACGTATATAAATCAGCTGGTGTATAGTTTACAATCGCGTTTTGAACTAATCGAGGCAGTGCCGCGATAATACCTGCTAAAATAAGTAAAGAAATACCATTTCCAATCCGTTTTTCAGTAATAAGCTCACCAATCCACATCAAAAATACAGTTCCAGCAGTAACAACAAGCGTAATACCAATAAATGTCCAAGAATTTAAGCTTGGAATAATGTTTTGCCCAGATTGACTTAAAAGTTTAATAAGTCCAAATGCTTGAAGCATTGCAAGAGGAACAGTCGCAACACGTGTATACATGTTGATCTTTTGTTGACCAGCTTGTCCTTCTTTTTGCATTTCTTCAAGCCGAGGAACAATAAGAACCAAAAGTTGGAAAATAATAGCTGATGTAATGTATGGAGCCACACCAAGCATGGCAATAGAAAAGTTCTCTAATGTTCCACCAGAAAATACATTCAAAAGACCAAGGATCTGATTTCCTTGTAAAAACTGACTCAACCCTTCTGGGTTTACTCCTGGAACAGGAATATGAGCAGCCAAACGAAATATAACAAGCATCAAAAGTACAAATATGATGCTATTTCGTAAATCTTTGATGTCCCAAATGCGTTTAAACTTATGTAACATAGAAAAGGACGCTAAAACAATAATCTAAAATAAATAAAGGTCACTAAACAATCAGTGACCCACCAGCTTTTTCAATTAAGGCTAAGGCTTGCTTTGTCGCAAGACAACCTTTAATCTGTACTTTTTTATCAATCACGCCAGTTGCCACGATCTTTACTCCATCTCGTACGTTAGAAACAACGCCTTTTTTCATGAGATACTGTGGAGTAATCACGTCGTCAGAAGATACAATTCTATTAAGTGTCTTAAGAGTAACCGTTTGCTTTTTAGCATGTGGACTCTTAAATCCACGAAGTTTTGGAATCTTCTTAAGAGAAGATTTAAATCCAAGAAACTTTGTTCCTTTTTTTCCGCCAGAACGAGAACGTTGTCCTTTAAGACCACGCCCAGAATATGTTCCTCTTCCGGATCCATTTCCACGACCAACACGCTTCTTTTTTCGCTGTGAATTTTTAGCCGTTTGAATTGTTTGTGGAGTAAGTGCCATATAATTCGTCTAAAGTTATAGTAACTACGCTTTTTTAGAGGCAGCTACTTTTGGAGCAGCTTTTTGCTCCTTCTTTGGTGCTACTTTTTCTTCTTTTTTAGGGAGAATTCTTTTTTTCAAGGGAGCTGCTTTTACTTTCAACTTCCCAAATGCAGCAAATACTGCTTGAATATTTGTTAACTTATTTGTAGTTCGCCCAATCATCTTAGCAGATATATTTGGAACACCAGCAAGTTCAAGAGCAACACGCACAACACTTCCTGCAATAATACCAGAACCTTGTGGAGCAGGCTTCATCATAATTTGAGCTGCTTTAAACTTTGCTTCAATTCTATGAGGAATAGTTCCTTTCAAAATAGGGATAGTAAACAAGTTCTTTTTTGCTTTACGAACAGCTTTTTCAACAGCAATCTGTACATCTTTTCCTTTATCAATCCCATAACCAACGCGCCCTTTTCTGTCACCAATCACAATACACACGCGAAAGCTTAGCTGTTTACCACCTTTTGTTACACGAGTAACACGAGCAAGGTCAACGATTTGTTGATCAAACTCAGGTTTTTCTCGCTTCATTCGTCTTTTTGGTTTTCTTCTATTATCTACCATAGGGAAGATTATACATTAAAATTTCAAACCGCCATCACGTGCACCATCAGCAGCCGCTTTTACACGCCCATGGTATAAAAATCCTGCACGATCAAAAACAACAGTATTAATATTTTTTTCTTTTGCTTGCTCTGCCAATAATTTTCCTAACGCATATGCTTGTGCCATTTTTCCAGTTCGTTCACCAGCATCAACACCACTTACATCCATTTTCGCATTAATACTAAGTAATGTTTTTCCAGTTGCATCATCAATCAATTGCAAAAACATTCCACGAAGACTACGAAAGACATTCAAACGTGGACGAGCTGCTGTACCAGAAATACGAGCACGTACTCGAGCTTTTCGACGCATTCGTCGTTGTTGTCTTGTTTTTAATGTTTTATTCATATAATACGTTTAGCGTAAATTTACGCAGTTTTGGCTGTCTTTCCAGCCTTTCGACGAATAACTTCATCAATATACTTGATACCTTTTCCTTTATATGGTTCAGGTTTACGAATAGCTCTAATTTCCGAAGCAACTTTTCCTACAAGTTCCTTATCTGCCCCATCAATAGTGATGAGATTCTTTTCTGTAGAAATAGTAAGCCCTTCAGGAATAGGGAATAATACTGGATGAGAATACCCGGCTTCCACTTTCAACTCTTTCCCTTGCACAGCGACGCGGTATCCAACACCATTAATTTCAAGTTTTTTAGTAAATCCTTTTGAGACACCAGTTACCATATTCAATAGATGAGCGGCAAACGTTCCCCATAAAGATCGCTCCATCTTATCTTCTTTGTTGACAACGTCAACAGTAGCAGCTGAGTCAGTAATATTGATAGTAACAAGAGGATGCACAGGTCGAGTCAATGTCCCCTTTGGTCCAGTAACAGAAAGTAAACCATCGTTTACACTAACAGTTACACCTTGTGGAATTTCAATTGTTTGTTTTCCAATACGTGACATATTATTACGTTTCAATACTTCATAGCTCCTCTTTGTGCGAGTATATATCACTCACAAAAAGAGGAACTATGAAACTACTTAATAGATAGAACAAATAATCTCTCCACCAATACCTTTTTGACGAGCATCTTTATTCGTCATAAGGCCTTGTGATGTAGAAATAATTGCAATACCGTAATCGTTTAACACACGTGGCAACTCTTCTGCCTTACGATACTTACGATGTCCCGGTTTACTCTCACGAACAATAGACTGAATAATCGGTTCTTTTCCTTCATACTTAAGTCCAAGTACAAGAATTGAGGCAGGTTTCATTTCTTCTATATCTGCACTCTTAACATACCCCTCACGAAGCAAGATGTCAGCAACTGCTTTTTTCATCTTTGAGTGTGGGATATGTACAACCGTTTTTCTCGCCTTTTGAGCGTTACGAATACGGGTTAACATGTCTGCAATAGGGTCAGTCATCATAATGACATCTATATTAATCCAAAATTACCAACTAGACTTACGCATACCAGGAAGTTCCCCAGCATTAGCTTTTTCACGAAGACAGATTCGACACATCTGAAAAAAACGATAAAAACCACGTGGACGACCACAAAGAGTACAACGATTTCTTGTTCTCGTACTTTTGTGACGTTTAGGATTTTTTCCCTTCGCAATTTGTGCTTTAGTAGCCATAGCTTACTTTTTTTTAAATGGAAAACCAAGTGAATCAAGAAGAGCTCGTCCTTCGTCCTTATTCGTTGCTGTCGTCTTAATCACTACCTGCAACCCATGAATCTTATCAGATGAATCCGCAGTAATCTCTGGGAATGCAATGTTTTCTTTAATACCAATAGAATAGTTTCCGCTTTTATCAAATGCCTTACCATTAAGTCCACGAAAATCTCGCATACGAGGAAGGGTAAGATTAATGAATCTGTATAAGAATTCATACATAACCTTTCCACGAAGTGTTACTGACACACCAACGGGTACACCTTCACGAATCTTAAAGTTAGAAATAGCCTTTCGTGACTTATTGTGTACTGGTTTTTGACCAGTAATAGCAATAAGTGTTTTCTCAGCATTATCAATAAATCCTTTATTCTTATGATTTCGTCCGTATCCAACATTAACAACGATTTTTTCAATCTTAGGCACTTGCATGACGTTGGTAAAACCAAAATGCTCTTTAAGCGCAGGAACAATTTTTTCTTTATATTGTGTATATAATACAGGTTCCATATAATAGCTTATTTCTTATCGGTAGTTTTTACCTTTTTTGCGGTAGAAGGAATACTTTTAGGGGCAGTTTTCTTTTCTGTTTGTTTCTTTTCTGCAATTTTTGCCACATTACTCATGTGAATCGGTGCAGGTAATTCAATAATTTGTCCCTTGTCCGTTCGTGATCGTGCTTTTAAATGCTTTTTTCGCATATTAAGCTTTTCAACAACAACAAACTTTTGACTCGTTTTCTTATTTGTAAGTACCTGAATAACTTTCCCGGTCTTTCCGCGATCACGCCCAGTAAGGACTTTTACGTTATCATTTGTTTTAATCTTTGCTTTCATATGATTATAATACTTCGGGTGCTAAAGAAACAATCTTTTGGTACCCTTTTACTCGAAGTTCTCGAGGAATTGGTCCAAAAATACGGGTTCCCTTTGGTTCCTTTGTTTTTCTATCAATAACAACCGCAGCATTCTCATCAAATCGCACGTATGACCCATCTTTACGACGGAATTCTTTTCTCTGACGAACAATAACAGCATGAATAACTTCACCTTTTTTCACAGCAGAACGAGGAACGGCTTCTTTTACCGTACAAGTTATCACGTCACCAATACATGCATATCGTTTCTTATAACCACCAAGAACACGGATACACATCAACTTTTTGGCTCCTGAATTGTCTGCTACCTTGAGCATTGATTGATGTTGGATCATATCAAATCGATAAAATTATCTAAGTATTACGCCGCTTTCTTTACAATCGCTGTTAGCCGCCAACGTTTTGTTTTACTAAATGGTCGACATTCAACAAACGATACAGTGTCCCCTGCCTCAGCAGTTTCTTTCTCATCATGCACAGCATAATTTTTATGGGTCTTATATTGTTTTCGGTATTTTTGGTGCATTACTGTACGAGTAACTTCAACACGAGCAGTCTTATCTTTTGCATGTTTAACAATACCTTCGAATCGACGGATCTGTTTTTTAGGTTCTTGTGTTGTTTCTACTTTACTCATACGTACAATAATTATTGTTGATTTGCCTCATCGTGACGTCTTGCGTTAAGCGCAGTCAACACGTGAGCAATATCTCTTTTCATTTCAGAAATAAGGTGGGTTTGTTTTAGTTGCCCTTCACTTACTTTAAATCGAAGCTCCCGAAGCGCATCACGTTTTTGCGCAAGCAATGCTTGGAGTTCTTTTTCTGTTTTACTTGTTAAATCAATGTATGCCATACAAAACGCGTTATACTTTCTTAACAAATCTCACCTTAACTGGCAATTTATACCCAGAAAGCATAAGTGACTCTCGTGCTTTTTCTTCAGAAATCCCAGCTACTTCAAATAGTACTGTTCCAGGTTTTACCGTACATACATAATGATCCGGTGCACCTTTTCCTTTTCCCATGGGAACCTCTGATCCTTTTCGTGTTACTGGTCGATCTGGAAATATACGAATCCACATCTTTCCACCGCGACGAACATATCGAGTGATCACACGACGAGCAGATTCAATTTGACGTGAACTTACCCAAGCATGTGTTGTAGCAACAATACCAAACTGTCCAAATGCGACAGTATTTGTTCGTGTTGCGACACCTTTATTCATGCGTCGTGGCTTTTGCCATTTTCTATGTTTTACTTTTTTTGGTAACAACATATCATCTCGTTATTTCGTGTTTTTTCGTGATGGACTTCTTCGTGATGTATTTTTCTTTGCTGCATCACCTTCTGTTTTGCTTTCAGCAAATTTGTCCTTTCGTCCAAATACTTCGCCAAGATATACCCACACTTTAATACCAATCTTACCATAAATTGTTTGCGCTTCAACAAGAGCGTAATCAATATCACTTCGTAATGTAATCAATGGAATTTTTCCTCGAAAAAGTGTTTCTGTTCGTGCAATTTCAGCACCATTAAGTCGTCCAGACATTTTCACCTTCACCCCTTTGGCTCCAGCTTTCATCACTCTTTCAATTGCTTGTTTCATGGTTCGTCGATACCGAACACGACGTTCTGTGTCTCCTGCAATAGTCTGTGCAACAACTGCTGCTGACAATGCTGGTGAACGAACTTCTCGCACATTAATTTTCACTCGTGTCTTCATCTGTAAAATCTTTCGTTCAATGTGTTTACGAACTTCATCTAGTCCTTTTCCGCCTCGACCAATAATGAAACCAGGTTTTGCTGCTAAAATAGTAACAATAATATTCTTTGGACCACGCTCAAGACCAATAGCATCAATATGTGCATCCTTAAACTTCTTTTTAAGGTACTCACGAATACGAATATCTTGCACAACAAATGTTGCGTAATCTTTCTTTTTCGCAAACCAACGTGAATTCCATGTGTAAATCACTTGTGTTCTATGAATTGTTGGATGAACTTTTCGTCCCATAGCGTACGTTATGTGTTCTAATATTATTTGCTTGCTTTTTTAGGAGCTACGTTCTTCTTTTCTACTGTTTCTTTTGTACTTTCTACAACTACTTCTTCTTTCACTTCAGCATCCTTTTTTGTTGCAGCTAAGTCACCTTCAACAATAAGCGTCACGTGTGACGTTCGTTTACGAATCTTAGATGCCCGACCAAATGCGCGTGGACGCCATCGATAAAGAATTGGTCCACCGTCAACAAATGCGGTTTTTACTACTAAACTATTCTTTTCTACACTATGATTATGCACAGCATTTGCAATAACTGACTCAAGAAGCTTCTTAATAGGACGTGCTGCTGCTTTTTGAGAAAATTGTAACTGTAACAATGCTTTATCAGCTTCCATACCACGAATAAGGTCCACCAATAATCGTACCTTTCTAGGGCTCATTCGTAAATATCTAAGTTTTGCTTTTGCTTGCGCTTTCATATCGTAAAATTAGCTTATTTTTGTCCTTTTGCAAGTTTACCACCATGACCACGGAACTTCCGTGTTGGAGAAAACTCACCTAACTTATGACCAACCATGTTCTCTTCTACATACACTTCAAGAAAATCTTTCCCGTTATGTACTAAGAATTTCATTCCTACCATTTCAGGGGTAATCGTTGATGCTCGTGCCCATGTTTTAATGGGTTTACGATCATTTTCAGCTTTCGCTTTCGTTACCTTTTTCATGAGTTTTGGAGCAACAAATGGCCCTTTTTTTAAACTTCTTGACATATAATGAAATTACCGTTTCTTACGCTTTCGACGTTGAACAATAAGTTTATCATTCCATTTCCCTTTCTTTCGAGTCTTTACTCCACGAGCTTTCTTACCCCAAGGAGTTTTTGGACCAACTTTCAAACCAATCGGACTGTGCCCTTCTCCACCACCATGAGGGTGATCAACAGGGTTCATGTTCTTTCCTTTTACTGTTGGACGCCATCCAAGGTGTCGTCGTCGTCCAGCTTTTCCTAATCGAACCAATTGATAATCTGAATTTCCTACACGACCAACGGTTCCCATGCATTCTTTTAGGAACAATCGAATTTCTCCTGAAGGAAGTTTCAATTGTGCATATTTTCCTTCAATAACTTGAATCTGTGCTCCAGCTCCAGCCCCACGAACAACTTGTCCACCTTTTGTTGGTTGTAGTTCAACATTGTAAACAAACATTCCAGAGGGGATATGCTCAAGTGGCATACGAGCTCCATTCACAGCTTCAATAGCTTTTTGTGAAGACAGAACCTTTGTTCCTACTTTCATTCCTTCTCCAGCCAAAATATAGGCCTTCTTTTCATCTTCATATTGGATAAGAGCAATTCTAGGTCCTCGATTTGGATCATATTCGATCGCAATCACTTCTGCTGGCATGTCAAAACGACTTCGAGTAAAATCAATCATTCGATATAGTCTCTTTGCTCCACCACCACGATGACGAACAGTAATACGACCAGTATTATTTCGTCCACCGCTTTTCATAATACGAGTCACAAGTGCACGCTCTGGTTTCTTTTTTGTAATATCAGAAAAGTCTTCTACGCTTGATCGGCGACGTCCTGGTGTAGTTGGTTTATATACTTTTACTGCCATAGAAATTACACCCCTTCATGGATATTAATACGCTGTCCCTTTGAAAGAAACACGATCGCTTTTTTATAATCACTTCGTCTTCCTCGAAGACGACCAAAACGCTTTGATTTCCCTTCAATATGCATTACCCGAACTTTCTTCGGCATAACTCCATAAATCTGCTTTATAGCATTTTTGATCTCAATTTTATTCGCACTGTCAACCACAATAAATGTGTATTGACCATTCTTTTCTCCAAACACTGCTTTTTCACTAATCACTGGGTGTTTGATAATACGGTAAGCGTTACCACCAACAGTTACCTTAGGAGCAGGAGTGGCTTTTTTTGTTGATGACGCAGCTACAGCTTTTTTCACTGCAGGTTTCACTTCTTTCGCAGCAGGAATAACACCAGCTTTTTCTGGTTGCTTTGATAATTTTTTCTTTGTCAATTTATCTAAAATTCCCATACATCAAAATTATTTTGCAAGGCGCGCTACTAATGCGTCAACACTATCTTTTGAAACAAAGATATACTGATGATGCATCAAATCAACGACATTCACATCTTGTGCTCTTACAACATCAAGTTTTGGAATATTACCTGTCGCACGAAGAACCATTTCATCAGTTTTCGGAAGTACAACAAGTGTTGATTTATATGATTCTGGAAAAGCCTCTCGTAATGCAACAAATGCTTTTGTTTTTCCATCTTCACTTGTAAGTGCATCAAGCACAAACAGTTTCTTTTCTAGCACCTTATCAGTCAAACACATACGAACAGCAGACTGACTTTTCTTTCTATTAATCTTTTTTGTAAAATTACGAGTTGATCGTGGACCAAATGTCACACCACCACCAGTCCAAAGCGGAGAACGAATAGATCCGTGTCGAGCACGACCAGTCCCCTTTTGACGCCATGGTTTTCTTCCACCACCACGTACTTCACTTTTATTTTTTGTATGAGCCCATGGTTGACGTGCATTTGCACGAATTGCAGTATACACTTCATGAACAACATTTTGCTTTACAGGCACACCAAATACAGCATCAGAAAGCTCAATCTTTCCGTTTTCTTTACCTTGTGCGTTGTATAATGATACGGTTGCCATATAATTTATGCTTTATCAGTTGCAGAAGCTTCCTCTTTAGGAACTTCTTTTGATTCTTCAACAACTTCTTCTTTTGCAACAGCTTCTTTTACAAGAGCTTCTTCAGGAACAACTTCTTTAACGTCAACTTCAGGCACAATCTCTTCTACTGAATCAATAACCATCTTTCCTTCAGGAGTAGAAATCATTAGTAGACCACCACGTCCTCCAGGAACAGCACCTTTAATAAGAAGAATATTCTCTTCAGGTAAGATATCAACAATCTCAAGATTTTTAACAGTCACTCTGTCTCCCCCCATGCGACCTCCCATCTTTTTCCCTTTAAATACACGAGCAGCATCTGTTGCTCCAATACTTCCAGGCATACGAAGTTGATCTTTGTGACCATGACTAGCAGGACCACCAGAAAATCCATGACGTTTTACAACACCTTGGAATCCTTTTCCTTTAGAGGTACCAACAACGTGTACTTTTTCACCAGGTGCAAATACTTTAACACTAAACGTGTCACCACGTTTAAGGTCATGATCTTCAGAAGAACGAAACTCTTTCACAAAACGAACAGTTGCAAGATCTTTTAAGTGTCCTTGCTTTGCCTTGTTTAATCGAAATGACTTTTGTTCTCCAAAACCAACTTGTACAGAATCAACACCATCTTTTGTAGCATGTTTGATTTGCGTAACGACACATGGTCCAGCAAATACACGGGTAACAGGAACTACAGCTCCGTCTTCACGAAACACCTGTGTCATCCCAAGTTTTTTTCCTAAAATGAATTTCATATACTTCAAGACTGCTAACAAAAAACTAGAAGCAGTAACGCGACACAAGAGTGTCATATAACTACTTCTAGCCTTTTTACAAACCGACCTCACAAATGAGGTATTAAACTGTAATAAAGGGGAATATATAATTTAGAAGGGTACCTCACGAAAACTAATAATGGTCGAGCACAGATGTTTTCCTAATAGCTAGGATCTTATCTGACGGAACCTCATTAGAGTTAAATCTAGACGCCAATATAATACTAAATTTGATACAGACTGTCAAGGGCGAGATATACCCATGATTATCCACAGAAATCAAGAAATATCAGATCATTTCTAGAATACTACCCCCGAAAGGGGCAGCAACTCCAAAAACGAGTTGAATATTAACTCATCTTGATCTCAACATCAACACCACTCGGCAAATTCAGGTTCATTAACGCATCAATTGCCTTTGGATTAGGGTTCAAAATATCAATAAGTCGCTTATGCGTACGAATCTCAAATTGCTCCCCTGAACGACGATGCACAAAAGTAGACCGATTCACACTAAACTTCTTTTTATGCGTTGGTAGTGGAACAGGTCCCACAACCTTTGCATTATTTCGTTCAGCAGTCTCAATAATAGTTTTTGTTGCTGTATCAATAATGATACTGTCGAATGCACAAATTTTGATCCGAATTCTCGGACCAGCTTGTTGTGCTTCTGGTTTTGGTTGATCAGTCATAGAGTAAGATAAAAGAACAATAAAAAGGGAGGTTACCCTCCCCCTTTAAATAAAGATTAGTTAAGAATCTTCGTTACAACACCAGCTCCAACAGTTCGTCCACCCTCACGAATAGCAAATCGAACTTTTTCTTCCATAGCAACTGGTACAATAAGTTTAATTTTTAGTTTAACAGTGTCTCCTGGCATTACCATTTCACTTCCTTCTGGAAGTTCAACTTCACCAGTTACGTCAGTTGTACGAATGTAAAACTGTGGTTTATACCCTTTGAAAAATGGCTTATGACGTCCACCTTCTTCTTTGGTAAGTACGTACACTTCTGCTTCAAATTCAGTATGTGGATTAATTGTTCCTGGTTTAGAAAGAACTTGTCCACGTTGAACATCTTCCTTTTTTGTACCACGAAGAAGAATTCCAGCATTGTCTCCAGCTTGTCCTTGGTCAAGGTTCTTGTTAAACATCTCTACTCCAGTAACTGTTGTACTACTTACATCAACTCCCATTCCAACAATTTCTACTGTTTCACCAACTTTAACAATACCACGATCAATTCTTCCAGTAACTACTGTTCCACGCCCTTCAATTGAGAAAACATCTTCAATAGGCATGAGGAAATCTTTATCAAGATCTCGTTCAGGTGTAGGAATGTATTCGTCAAGTGCTTTTAGAAGATCCAAGATTGGCTTAGCCGCAGCTTCGTCAGATGGATTTTCAAGAGCTTTCAAAGAAGATCCTCGGATAATAGGGGTAGTTTCTCCTGGGAATTCATATTTTGTAAGAAGTTCACGAATTTCTTCTTCAACAAGATCAATAAGTTCAGGATCTGTCACTTGGTCAATCTTATTAAGGTATACAACAATATATGGTACACCAACTTGACGAGCAAGCAAGATGTGCTCACGAGTCTGTGGCATTGGACCATCAGCTGCTGAAACAACCAAAATTGCTCCATCCATCTGTGCTGCCCCTGTGATCATGTTTTTTACATAATCAGCATGTCCTGGACAATCAACGTGAGCGTAGTGACGATTTTCTGTCGCATACTCAACGTGAGCTGTTGCGATAGTAATACCACGTGCCTTTTCTTCTGGTGCAGCGTCAATTTCATCAACTTTCTTAGTTGATGCGATAAGCCCGTGTGCACCTGCTACAGCTAAAAGTGCTGCAGTTGTAGTCGTCTTCCCATGATCAACGTGACCAATAGTACCAACGTTTACATGTGGCTTTGAACGATCAAAGTCTTCTGCCATACAAACGAAATAATGCTTGCCGCACCTGACCTAAGTGATTAGACTGGTTTTGTAATCCAGCGGCGTATATAAATATGTTTTGCTCTATATAAAGCAAAAAATGTATAAAAATGAGCGCATTTCTACGCGCTCTAGATTATAGTAGATTTTTAATCATTCGTCAAGGGCTTTTGTGGGGACACAACAATAATTATACTGGTTCTTCAAGAAATACAGGATCGTCATCACCAAAACGCCCTTCTACCTCCCCAAATGGAGTCTTATTTTCTTCAGAAAAAGGAGCATCATACGGTAACTCTTCAACATGTAATTCAGATGAAGCTGCCTTTGGAGCAGGAGCAGGAGGAATAGAAAAAGGATCAGCAAAATCATCCATGACAGGAGTACTATCAAAAGAAGAAGGCTTAAATGCAGGTGTTGATGGAGTTGAAGGCATAGATATTTCTTCATGCATGTCTTCAAAACGATCTTCAAGTACAGCCCCAGCAGTGTGCCAAGCAGGCTCTACACCATGCCCCATAACGCCTGAATTGGCACTAATAAGCATTTCATAGTAATCAAGGCTCATAACAACAACATCTTGACCATGGAGAGGATCATGGACAATAAGAGGGTCCCCAGTACGTTTTGCTAAATCGAGTAAACGATCAAAATGTTCAGACATAAAAAAATAATGAAATATTATCTAATAAACCTATAATACCCAGATTAAAAACAGACCGTCAAGCATAGTAGGAAAAATACCCCATAACTAACCAAAAAAGAGAACATTACGCTATTATTTCGGAGAAATTTTCTTTCCATTATCATCATACACATGAATGATAGAAACGGGACAATCTTCTGCTGCACGGACATTTTGTTCTATTTCTCCCTCATACACATCAAGCTGATCAACCTTACCACACAATTTTCCTCGTTTAAGATTTGCCTTTCCATCTTTTTCATCCATTTCCCAATAACCAGGCGCATGAAGCGTACAACTTCCACAACCAATACAATTATTTCGAAAATGCAAAATCTTAGACATATCAAACAATTATTGTACTTTCACTCGATCACGAACCACAAATAGTTTATCACTCTTTCTAACTCGACTATTTGTTTTAATAGTAATTAAATCACCCTTCACTGCTTTTTTTGCAGGTTCACCATCCACTCGAAGTTCTTCAACAACCATTTTAAATGCACCTGTTGTGGGACCAGTCACCAAAATTTCTTCCCCAACAGATAACTCACCTGTTTCCATTTGAAACTCTCCAACATTAGCTTGTACAAAAAACGATTTTACAGGACCAAGGAAAATATTTTCTTTTGTCGATTGATTTCCATAACTACCACTCCACTCCCCCATCTTTTTCCCTAAATAATATCCACCATGCCAAAACCCACGGTTATATACCGTTTCAAGTTCTGCTACCCACGCAGTAATTTTTTCTTCGGTGTATGTTCCTTCTAAGTATGCATCCGCTGCTTCTCTATAACATTTTGTAACAGTTGAAACATAATCAGGTGAACGTCCTCGTCCTTCTAATTTAAACACCGTCACCCCTGCATCAATAACTTTATCAACAATTCCAATGGTACAAAGATCTTTCGGCGACATCACATATTTATTATCAAGCACCAATTCCACCCCAGTATCTTCATCAATCACGCGGTACGATCGTCTACAATTTTGTGCACATGCTCCTCTATTAGCTGAAGCGTTATGCGTTGCTAAACTCATAAAACATTTTCCAGAGATCGCAACACATAGAGCTCCGTGGGCAAACAGTTCAATTTGAACAAGTTCTCCACTTGGTCCCTTCACATCATCACGAATAATATCTTCATGAATCTTTGTAACTTGTTGCAATGTTAATTCTCGTGCGAGCACAATAACGTCAGCATACGCTGCAAAAAATTTCACAGCTTCGATATTTGTAACGTTAGTTTGTGTTGAAATATGAATTTCTAAACCAATAGAATGCGCATAAGAAATAGCCGCAATGTCACTTGCAATAATTGCCGTAATACCAGCTTCTTTTGCTGCATCACAAATCTTTTTCATGAGCGTTATATCGTGATCATACAAAATAGTGTTGAGCGTTAAATACGTCCGAACATTCTTAGATCCACAAAGCTCAGCAATCCGAGGAAGATCTTCAAGCGTAAAATTATTAGCAGCTCTTGCTCGCATGTTTAATTGTTCAATACCAAAGTAAATGGCATTAGCGCCGGCATCAAGTGCTGCTTGCATAGCAGCTTGCGAACCAGCCGGTGACATAATTTCTATTCGTTTTTTCATAAAGTATATATTTTCCCTAAATATAGGGCTTTTTTGCCTATTTGTCAAGGAAAAGACCTTGACAAAACACGAAAAATATGCTATATTTAATAGTATTTTTCTGGGCTACCCAGCTCGAAAAATCGCCAAGTTCCGACCCACAATCGACAAAGGATCTGGTAGATGAAAACGCTTCAAGGTGCTGTGCTCCTCGCTGGGGAATATCAATTTCCCATTCTGATCCTCTTACTCGTCACCATCATGGTGGCTATCATCCAGAATATTCTCTTCGGAGGAAAATCCTGGAAGATATTCAGAGAAATGCTCGGCAGAAGAAAGGAAGCCCTGAGCCGAAATCTTAGTGGAGAAATCCACATAAAGATGCTCCCGTCAGCCAAGCAACAAGTTGCCACTGACTGGAAAGACAGCGTCGAGAAAAGCAGCCAGCAAAGAAACAAAACCTTCGATATCACGCTGGCCTTCATGGGCATCATCGTCATCGAAGCGCTTCTCCTTATCGTCCCCATTGCAGCAACAGTACTACGCTGGTGGGAGTGAACTTGACCCGAGTCGTACGAGGGCCCAAGCGCCCTCGTACACTCCAAACAAAAAATATAAACGACTCTGCACAATTTTTTTATTATATCCAAAAAAAGAGCTGTAACAGCTCTTTTTCTAATACCTTTTAAAAAATATCCACTAAAAAAGTCCGGAATGATTTTCTAAAATAATATCTTCGTCAAAATACAAATCTAAAAAAGATTGACCTACAACATGAATTATCTCAAACGGTGAACGTAATATTTTCAACGCTTCAGGAGAAGAAATCAAATGCCGATTTTTTTCAAGAATAAAATAGATTTTTGAACTTCCAAGCACATTTACAAAAGAATGATTCGAAAGAGAACTAAACGGTCCCCAAGGAACATATAAAAAAGAATCATACTCAACAAACGACAACTGATCAAGAGTAACCACAGATATTTCGTCCCAAGATCTAAAATAAGAAAAGTATATATCTGGACTCGTAAATATACGCTTAGTACATTCAACAGTAATATAATACACCCCTTTGGTACCTCCGACCCTATATGGTTTTTGACGAACAAGTGGACAACCATCATCAAACAACTCAGAAACAACTTCTTTATCCTTTACAGCTTCTTGTATTTCAGGATCAGACGTAGACAAACTTTGTGTCTGTTTTTTAACATATTTGATAGAATCACAGACATCAGAAGTACCACCTCCAAAAGCACGGAACCTCACACAAACAAGTTTATCACCAGAGACATCAACAGGTATACGAAAAGAAGTCTCTTCAGAAAAAGGTTCAAAAGAGACATCGTTAAACAGTCCATCAATAGCAACAGCGATATGCGTAACATTTGTTGCCTTAAGAGTTAATTGAAGGTCTAATAAATCAGTTTCTGATTCTCCATCATTAATGACAACAGCTTTAAAGTCCCTTGATCCATTAAATAATCCACCCAAAGAAGGAGTAGAAGCAGTCGGTGTACTTCCTCCAGAAGCAAGAGTTCTTAGTGTAAGAGCACCAGCGACAGCTTCAATAGTATCCCCATTACGAGATTTCACAGTGATCACATAAGAAGTATATTGGGATAAACCTGTAAACGTACACGTCGTAAGATCAGCAGACCAGCCACAAGAGCCACCTGAACTAATAGAAGCATAAAACTCCGTACCAGATGGATTACCATTTACATTCCAAGAGACAGTAATCTTACTGGATAAAATATCGGTAGTAACAGAACCAGGCCCAGCAGCTAACGTATACGCACACGCTGCAGTTGTTGTCGCTGTTTCAATATTATCTCCATTTCTAGCTAATGTTCCAAAACAATATTGTGTATTTAAGGACAATCCAGAAATAGTTGGTGTACTCCATGTAGAAGTAGTTTGAAATATAGCAGTAGTTGCGTCAAGATCATTATCAGCAGCAACATAAAGACCAGCATTTGTATCAAAAATAGAATGAACCGTCGTAGTAGGATTAGATTCTCCAGCAAACGTAAAACTCATGCTAGTTTCTCCAACACTTGAGATAGTTGGCGTACCAGGGGCAGCAGCAAGAGTATAAAATGCAATTTCAGAGCTTGCAGCAGTAGAATGAGCAAATCCATCAAAAGCCCAAATGTTAGCTACATACTGGGTATTAAGACTAAGACTTGATATTGTTGAAGTAGTCGCTGAACTAAAACTAATACTTCCCAAATTACTGTCCGTTGTAGAAGTAAAAGAAGTATCGCTTGTAGTGACGCCAGAAGAACCTTCTTTATAAAAAATACGATAATCCACAAAATTATCATCAGTCGATACCGTACCATATGTAAACGTAACAGCGGTAGTAGAGGTATTCGCAATAGTTAGATTACCTGGAGCCGTAGGATCTTTCGTATCAAGCACAAATGCACTAGACGTAGCTGAAGATCCATTTAACGTACCATCATTCGGAGTAGCCCGTAAAAACACACTACTATCCTCTGTATTGGGAAGATCCGTCCCAGCATCCCATTGAATTGTCGTAAAAGTGACTGAACCATCATTATCAGTATCAATATCAGCAATATTTCCAGTAGACGTAGTAACACCATCAACTCCTTCTGTTTCAGTAACCACAAATAATGTACTAGAAGTCCAAGTAATACCATCAATAGAATGCTCAACAATAAGATTCGTAACATCGCTATCGCTATCAGCCACTGTTGGAGAAAATGCCACAATAGATCCTGTAGTCTGTGACGGCGTTATAGCGCTTACCGTTGGAACCGTATTTCCAGAAGGAATACTTACCGCAAAGGTACCTGCACCTGATTGATTAGATGCAGAATTAGGTATAATAGCATCATCTTGAATAGTACCAATTTCCACAAAAGCGCCTGTATCAGAAGTGCCAGCACTAATGGTGTAAGTCCCAGTCCAAGTACACGTTAGAGCACCACCAACTCCCCCTATTTCACTAATTCCTGATCCCTCACTTATAAGAGTACCGGCAGTGTCCGCCTTCACCTTCACATTACTTAAATTACTAGCACAATCAGCACCAAAAGCCGTTTCACCTTCAGTAAGAACAATTTCAATAACACCAGTTGAAGATGTCAAAGTCCCGACTGACCCTTGCAAAACTCCATCAAATTTAATAGAAGAAATAGCTGGTGGATCAGTATCCCCTCCAGGAGCA
Source organism: Candidatus Magasanikiibacteriota bacterium (assembly GCA_018651085.1). Lineage (GTDB taxonomy): Bacteria > Patescibacteriota > Patescibacteriia > Magasanikbacterales > UBA922 > JABIEQ01. The sequence continues at coordinate 95,870 of JABIEQ010000002.1, read as the reverse complement.
CCACAATACCCAGCACTATGAAAAACAGTACAACTGCTAGGAGATAGATGAAGTGCACCAACTTGATAAATTTTAAAAAGGTTGTCACGAACTCCACTATGTAATAAACTAGTGACAATTAAAAATATACCCATTACAAGAATATATGTATTCTTACGATGTTTATAAAAAGACATAAACTACATTATGATAAGTTTTTTAAAAAATATAATAATTACTATACTAATTATTCTAATAGGAATAAAAATATTTTTCATAATTAATGATGTAATTTTAGCATACAAAGGAAAAAAAATACAAGCATTAGAAAATCAAGTAGAAATTATTCATGATAACCCCCAAGCATTACAAACATTTATTGCAAATCATCCAGCAACACAAGAACGACATATTTTTGCAAGTTCTAAAATAAAAGCATATACGTATTTATCACAATTTTTCTTAAATCAAAAAAATGCTGAACAATGCATAAAATATACTAAAGAACTTATTTCCTTCTGGAATCAAAACTACGAGTATTTTACACTTCTTGGAGACTGTTATTTACTTATACCAGACACAAAAAAAGCTTATGAGGCATACTTTAACGCATGGAACATCCAACCAAAAAACACCTACCTTACTAATCAACTCATAAAAATAACAGAAAAAAAAGGAGATATTAAACAAGCATCCTATATAAAAAACATATCAGCAACATACCCAGAAACAGATACATCTATTCAATTTTATTTAGCAGACAAAGCACACATATTTTCTACACAAAGCACACAAAAGCCCATTTACGCTCCAATAAACAATACATTCCACAAAAAAAGACTCATTATTAAATCCCATCCAGATATTGTAAATCCACCAAAGTACATCTATTTATCACCATTTGAAAATCCAGGCACAGGCACAACATTCACCATTGCATCAATAGTCTTACACTTAGAAAATGAAGAAATAATTACATTCAAATCATTTGATGAATGGGAACCACGTAACCTAACACGAACTCCAACAGCATTCATTATTGATGGCGTCAGTCCTCATCTGAGAAGTCCTTCAATGAAACTTTCTTCAAAAATTGAGTCTATCGAAATAGACATATCTTTTAAACCTCGTGAACACTAAGTATGTACACAAAAAAAATGACATATTTATTCCTTATAATAGCAGCAAGTGCCATATTACTTCTTAGTATAGCTGAAATATCATTTACGACAAGAGATCTCAATATAACACCATTTAACTATGGAAATGACCAAATTACAAAACCGCACTATCAAGTAACAAGAACGATCATTGCAAGTATCCAATCAGCCCTCGTAAAAAAAGAAGATCTATCTTCTATCTATACTCTATCTATACAGACACAAAAAGATACACTTAAACAAATATATAATGATCTTCCTATATCTGGAAAAAAACAATTTTACGATGGGGCAACCATTCAAATAGATGAAAAATCACCCATAAAATCTCTTATAAAACTCCGCGGAGACATTGATCATCATTGGCGATTCCCAAAAAAATCATTTCGTCTACGATCAGAAAAATCTAACACCCCCATATTATTTAATGCCGATCAAGTTGAAGTTATCTCTCCAAAAGGGTCTATAATAATTGGAGAGTATATTACATCATTTATCGGAAAAAAACTCGATCTCATTGTACCTGATCATGCCTTTGCAAACGTATACCTAAACAAAAAATTTTTAGGTCTATACCAAGTATCTGAACCTATAGATCGCAATACCTTTTTACAAAGAAGAAATTTGCCCTTAGGAAGTATCCTAGAAGCAGAAAATATTTCCTTTACAAAAAAACCAGGAATAGGAACCTCTGTATTTCGAGCACCTTTTATTTGGGAAAATAGTATTACGCATGATCAAGAAGAAAAACACAAACAAAAACTCTATGAGCTATCTCTTGCTATTGAAAAACAAGATATAAAAAAATTAAGAACACTTATTGATTACGAATACTTTATTCGTCTAGGAGCACTCATGTACATTGGCCAAATAAGACATTGGGATAATAGACATAACGTAAAATTGTATTTCAATGAAGATATACAAAAGTTCCAACAGATTCCCTGGGATGCAACATTTTTAACAAGAACCGTAGACAACGCATACACAGGAGAATTTCAATTAGATATCATAAGTAATGATCTAATTATTCTTCTTCACAAAGATCCTTATTTTGTACAACAAAAATACAACTACATATACAATCTATTAACATCAGGAATCACGGATAGTATAAACGACGAAATATCTAAAATAACAAAAACTCTAGCAGCAACACAGAAACACGACTACTACTCATTTTATCGATACAAAAAAATAACCCCAAAAATCTGGCAAGAAAAAATAACAATATTACAAAAAAGTATTAATAATTCATCAACAGAATTTACAAAAAAAATAGGACAGGAACAATTATGTTTCTTGCAAAAAGGACAAAAACTCATTATACAAGTCAACGGAGTATCGAGTCACACAATCACGTCAATAATAACAACAAAAGGAGAAGAAGTCACATCAAAAGAGGTTCTTTCTCCTTCAAATAAAAATATGATATTTTATCCAGGAAGAGACACCTCAAATCCTCCCCATGCAATCCCAGCTCCTCTTTCTTATCAATTCATCTTATCAGAAAACATTAATATTTCTACGATCACATTCAAAAACACGATAAATAAAGTATTACAAACACTCCAAAAAAATGACAACTGTCCAGATAATACAAATGCAACAAGTATACACCCTTGGAAACTTTCACCTCCACAAAAAAATAATATATGACAATTTCCATACCAATCCTGTGTCGAAAATACCAACACATCCTAATCTTAAGTACAATCGGACTACTTATTATTATAATCACAATTTTTGGTATTCCCACTTCCAAAATTACTACATCAATAAGTATCACAAAAAAAACCGCAACAGGTACTCCTTCAAGAATAGAAAGAGAATTTAAATTATCTATTCAAACACCATCAACATCCTTATATTCCACAAAAGAAATGATTGCACATATTGAAAAAGAACTGCAACTACAAATAGATAAAGATAACTTCAATCCTCCAGAAGCATTATCCCAAGCATACTATATAACTACGTCCACAAATTCTTCTATTTTTTTTGATATATACTTTGACACAAAAGACGATACACTGTTCAATAATAAAGCACTCTATAGACTAAGACAGAGATTTAAAAACCAGAACATATTTGCCTCTTATTTAAACGATCCACTGAATACAAAATCTTTTCCATCTCGCATGGAATATCAAACAAAAATAAACCGTACACACATAGATGCAGGATTAAGTGAAACAGAAGAAACTCGATTTGAATTTCGTAAAGAATCAACCCCGTTTAACGAAAACAACCTTCCCCCAAACCAACCATGGGATATCACAACCTACATAACGTACCTACAACGAGGAAAATTCAAACAATATCATCTCCTTCCTTCTCAAAAACTCATGGCATATCTGCAAAAAAAGGATCCCAACATACAAAAAATCGCACTATCCCCTTCCGTAGCGGTTATAACAGAAAGGGAAAGAATCCATCTAAATGTTCCATCCCCTTGGGGATCAGGGCCTAATCCAGAACAAGCTTTTATCATATCTCTTGATACATTCAGAGTATACGACGGAAAAAAATATCTACAATTTTTATCACAACGCAAACCCTTTGCTCCCAAACTATTAGGAACATCTCAAGAAATAGAAATAGAATTTGAAAGAAATACTTCCACAAAACTAGATACATTAATACAAAAGCAGACAGATCAATACGAAAAAAACACCTTTATAAAAAATCAATTCCTACAAAACCAACAAGAAATCCAAGAACACATTACTCAAGCACTCAAATCAATAAAAATAGATATTATTCCACAAAATAATAGTAAGTACAGCCAAGCCCATCGTTTTAAAAAATAATATGCTTACAACACAAATAAAAAGATTTGAATACAAGTACATCGTTAATAAAAAAGATCTACCAAAAATCCTATTCTTTTTATCCCGCTTTGCTAAACCGGACCTTTCCTACGCTGATCCCATAACAAAATCATATGTTGTACATAGCATATATTTTGACACCCCTACACTGAAATATTATTTCGAAAAAATATACGGTATAATGAAAAGAAAAAAATTTCGCTTACGACAATACCACACTAAAACGCATGGAAAATCTAACATTTTTGCTGAGATTAAATATAAACACGGAGCAGTTATCACCAAAGAGCGAATACAACTTGAGGCAAACACAATAAAACAACAATCTGATATGTATTCAATTGACAATGCTTTCAGACACCTATACATACAAGATACACTACGCCCCACAACACTTATAAGCTATACCCGTCAACCATTAATTGGTATTCAACATCCTCATATTCGTATTACCATAGATCGTGACCTTCAAAGCTGTATTCCTAATGACTTTACATTTACTCAGACCAACAGTACACTACTCACAGATCAAGCAATTATAGAATTGAAATATCATACTTACCTTCCTACATGGGTAAATATGTTTATAAAAATATTCTCTCTACAACAAACATCATACTCAAAATACTGTGCTGGTCTACAACATATTCGACCAACACTTACTAAATAATTATATGATAGAAACACTCCTCGCACAGATTCCACAAACAACATTTTCTATAGACATCGTTATTTTAAATCTTCTTGTAGCCTTGTTCCTAGGCCTTGTAATTGCTATTACATACAAACATACACACCACGGCATATCATACTCACAATCATTTGTCATTACATTAGTACTCCTTACACTTATTACCACCATCGCCATGGCAGTAATAGGAGGTAACATCGTAACAGCATTTGCGCTTCTTGGAACATTTACCATTATACGATTTAGAACAGCAATTAAAGATAGCAGAGACACAGCTTTTGTCTTCTTAGCCCTTGTAGTAGGACTTGGCGTCGGCACCCTAAATTATTCAGCAGCTATTATTGGAAGTATATTTAGTTGTATCGTTATCTGGATTTTTTACAAAACAAATTTTGGGGAATTCCACTTTCACGACTTTATACTAAACATTCAAACAAAATCTGATAATATTGATGATGTCTTATATCCAATCTTCAAGGCATATATAAAACATCATACACTCCTTCACGTACGAAGTATCACAGACAATGTCCAAGAATATAGTTTTACTGTCACATTCAAAAAAGATACTCAAAAAACATCCTTTCAATCAGCACTTCAAAAACAACAACATATAACAAGTACTGAGCTTCTCACAACAAGAAACGATGGACTCATGTAAAAAACATACCTTCAAAAAAACACCCCGGGGGCTTTGTCCCGGGGTGTTTTTATTTATACAAAGGTTAAGTATCAAATAAAATGAAATCTATAATCCGATATATACCCAGATTCTAAAGGTAATCACGTAATGAGGCTTGCCTCATTACATTAAGAATAAAAACACACCCTTTTGGGGTGTGTTATTCATAGTTCACAAGAAAAAAGTGACAAAAACGATAACGTCTATTTGTAATCCAGAACCATGATGGAACTGGTCGACTTGGATTCACAGTCTTTCGACTGAGTATCTCCAGAAAGGAGGTGATCCATCCACAGCTTCCGCTACGGATGCCTTGTTACGACTTTACCCTGATCACTGACCTTACCTTCGTCCCCTAAAAAGGAGCCTTCGGGTACTGCCAGCTTTCGTGGTATGACGGGCGGTGAGTACAAGACCCGAGAACGTATTCAACGCGCCGTGGCTGATGCGCGTTTACTAGCGATTCCAACTTCATGCAGGCGAATTGCAGCCTGCAATCTGAACTGAGACCGGCTTTGATGGGATTAGCTCCCCCTCGCGGGTTGGCAACCCATTGTACCGGCCATTGTATCATGTGTGTAGCCCAAGGCGTAAGAGCCATGCTGATTTGACGTCGTCCTCACCTTCCTCCGGCTTGCGCCGGCAGTCCCGCATGTACATTTAACATACGGCGAGGGTTGCGCTCGTTTCCCGACTTAACGGTACACCTCACGGCACGAGCTGACGGCAACCATGCAGCACCTGTATAACACCTTCGAAAGAGGCTTCCCTTTCGGGAAGCTTGCAGTTATATATCAAGCCTTGGTAAGGTTCGCCGCGTATCATCGAATTAAACCACATGATCCACCGCTTGTGCGGGTCCCCGTCTATTCCTTTGAGTTTTAACCTTGCGATCGTACTCCCCAGGCGGTCTACTTAACGCGTTAGCTTTTTTCGACGGCACTGAGAGGGTCGATACTCCCAATACCTAGTAGACATCGTTTACGGCGTGGACTACGGGGGTATCTAATCCCCTTCGCTACCCACGCTTTCGTCCATTAGTGTCAGAACTGTTCCAGTAAGCTGCCTTCGCCTTTGGTGTTCCACACGATATCAGCGCTTATTACGACTACACCGTGTGTTCCGCTTACCTCTCCCAGTCTCAAGTGTGACAGTATCAATAGCAGTTTCCAAGTTAAGCCTGAAAATTTAACCAGTGACTTATCACACCACCTGCGGACGCTTTACGCCCAATGAATCCGGATAACGCTCGAGGTCTCTGTATTACCGCTGCTGCTGGCACAGAGTTAGCAACCTCTTATTCCTGAAGTACCGTCACGAATTCGTCCTTCAGAAAAGCAGTTTACACCCCGAAGGGCGTCTTCCTGCACGCGGCGTCGCTCCATCAGACTTTCGTCCATTGTGGAATATTCTCGACTGCAGCCTCCCGTAGGAGTCTGGGCAGTGTCTCAGTCCCAGTGAGGCAGGTCACGCTCTCACGCCTGCTACTGATCATAGCCTTGGTAGGCCTTTACCCTACCAACAAGCTAATCAGCCATAGGCCCCTCTTCGAGCGATAAATCTTTACATGAGAATGTCTTACGACCCCTCATGACTATTGGGTATTAATCCCGGTTTCCCGGGTCTATGCCCAACTCGAAGGTAGGTTACCAATGTGTTACTCACCCGTTTGCCGGTCCGTACTTCAAAATTCCGAAGAATAAAAAAGCCGATCCCACGACTTGCATGCCTTAAACACGCCGCCAGCGTTCATCCTGAGCCAGGATCAAACTCTCAATGAGAGTTGAATCTCTTTCTCACGAAAAAGAAAAAAAATTTTATAGGAAAATAGACGTGCTGCTTCGTAAAACGAAGCATACGTTTTTGTCACATTTTTATTGTGACAATTATGGTTGTTTCTTGCAACGTAAATTGTAATGATCGCTCTCTAGTCTCATTTCATCCATAACTGACTAGAAAGAAAAAAGAGAAATCTGGTGACGTCTCATATCCTCCCAATATGCAAAACGTAGATAGATTACTCTTTTTTCTTCCCAGTTCCCTTAGGCTTAAGAGGAAAATATAGGTTGTCTGATTGCTGGGCTATTGTATACAACAATCAAAATATTGTCAAGAGGTGATATATCACCATTATGGGGATAAATCCCCTCTTTTTCATCTTCTTAAATACGGTCTAATTCTATATCTTCTGCCACCGCCGCTTTAGTACTATCAGTGATAGAAATCCCCTCAATCGTTCGAAGTTTATAATTCTTTTTCTCACACGTAACATAATACTCACTTTGCCCAACTAAAAAAGCATATTGTCCTTTATGATTCGTGATTTCAGTCGCAACAAGCTTATGAAATTTCTTCAAAAAAAGACGAACAACAACACGATGTAATGATTTATTATTTGTGGCATCAGAAACAACACCCCATCCCTTTGGTCGTCGTGGTTTAATATACACAATAAATAAAAGAAAAATACAGGCATGCCCAAAAAGAAGGAGTCCATTATACCAAGTTGGTACAATAAAAAATGAAACAAGTGTACTTACTAATCCAAACAACGAAATAACATACTGAAACAAACGAAAATAACGAGTAACAAGTATGCGAAATGGACGGTGTTCTATACGCAATGGATCAAGAGGAATATGAACTGATATAGCACCGTGCCGACCTGATACATTTATATGACCCCCATGATAAATATCTGTCTTTCGCCCATCACTTCGCACGCGCTTTAAAAGAAGTGACGGAAAAACATATCCAGATTTCACTACTTCAAGTGCATATTCACCAGGCTCTGCTAAGAAAAAATATCGCCCTTTGTTATCTGTTACTCGTGTTTGAATAACATGATTCGTTTTCGCATCTACAAGTCGAACAGTTGTAAGGTCAAGTGGCAACTTAGTAAGACTGTGATAGACAATCCCCCATGCATATTTTTTTTTACGACGAAACAACAAAATAGGTTGTAAAAATAAAAATCGAAACAGTGGTGGAATTGTTTGCCATAAAGATGGTAACAAAGAAACAAAAGAAACCACAGCAACAACAGGAAGAACCACTTCTTGCGTAACCCGTTCTACTTCAGGGTCATCAATAAATTGTTTTGCAACAAGAGAAATATTCGCACTATCCTGTCGAACCAGACGAGAAAGAATATCAACAGAAGCGGCAACATTATCTTCAACAGATGTTTCAATAATAACAATCTCATCATCAACTTGCCCAGGCACACATTTTTGGTAATCACCAGTAGCAGTACTTACCCAATGAAACCCTGCCTTACAAGGGGGAAGACAAAAAGAAATATTTGCTTCACTATTATGAAAATATCTAGTCCCTTCTTCACAAACGACATCTCCTTGTGCATATGTAGGAATAGAAAAAAATATCCCAATGCATAAAACAAAAAGAAAGAAAGTAAAAAAAGACGTTCTTTTACCAAAAAAATTATTGCGTATGAAGATAGATATCATCTCGTATAATTGCTTCATCATCATTAATAAATATATCGTCTTGTGTATGAGTAGTATACCCTTCTTTTTCAAAGGTGACATAGTAATCATTTTTCCCTACTAAAAAGGCATATCGCCCTTTTCTATCAGTCACTTCAGTTGCTACAAGTTTGTGATATTGAGAGGTAAACAACCGAACAACAACGTTAGAAACCCTATCTCCAGAGGCATCATCACGTACAATGCCCCACTGCACTGGTCGACGTGGTTTTACATAATAAACAAAAAGGGCAAATAATATTAAATGAACAACAAGAAAGACTCCTATATACCACACTGGAGTAATGATAAAAGACGCAAGAGATAAAAATATACCAATAACAGAAACAACAAACTGTACGGTTCGAAGGCGTTTCGTAAATATCAATTTTTTAAGAGATATTTTTTGATCAGCAGGATCAACAGGAATGTTAGGAGTCACAGGGTCCTTCCCTTCAGTCACCTTAATCGTATCCCCATGATAAATATCAAGACGATCTCCATCAGCAGATTCTTTTTTAAGAAATATAGACGGAAAAACAAACCCAGATTTTTCTACTTCCAATCGATACGCTCCAATATGTGGTAAAAATAAATATCGCCCATGTTTATCAGTAACACGAGATTGCATTACTTTTTTAGTATCAACATTAACAAGTCGAACAATTGCCAAACTAAGTGGAAGCTTTGTTAAACTGTTATACACAACTCCCCAAGACAATCTTTTTCGTCTACGAAATAAAAGAAGTGGTTGTAAAAAGATATACCGTAAAAAAGGAAATATAATTGACCAAAGTGAAGGAGCAACAGCAGCAACAACGGCACTCACCACAACAGGAGCAACAATTTCTCTAGTCACTTCTTCAACAATAGGATTATCAGTAAACACTTGAATACCTTGCACTGCCTGCGTAACTTTCTTTTGTATTTGAGTAACAACAGGTTCTGAAATATCATCAGTAGTAGTAACGAAAGAAATCGTAGAGGTTGGTGTTGACGTTGCAGTAATAGGAAGCGTTGAAGTTACGGGTGTTGTCGTTACTACAGGTACCGGCACTAAAACTTCTGGTGGAGTAAATGTAGTTCTTCCTCCACCAGAAGAACCACCATCACTTGGTACATCAGGAATAATAACAGGTCCATTGTTACCATTATCTATTGGTGGATCTTCTTCAGGTTCTGGTTCATCATCATCGTCAACAACTGGTTCAAGATCATCTTTAGGAAAGGGCTGATCTTCTAAAAGAAGAACAATAGAATCTGATGTTGTTACAAAAGTAGCATCTGCATGTCTAAATAAAGTATATACAGTTTTTAATCCATCACCTGACAGTAATGACCATGTTGTTGTTGATGTTGGAGCAAAAAAAGTAGAAGAAACAAAATTACCATCTCGAGAAAGAGCAATATCTTGAACAGTTTCTGGATAAACAAAAAACAATGTGACAAGCGTACTACTGGTAATCTCAGTACCATTATTAATAGAAACCTCATACCCTTCTTCACCAGGAGGATCAACTGGTATTCCCCCCCCTCCGCCTCCACCAGCAGGAGCAGTATCATTATCAATAATAGTATAAGTAAAGACTGTACTTGTAACAAGATCAGCATTTGAAGGATTAAAAAGGGTTACCTCAATTGTTTCATCTTCTTCATCAATATCATCATCAACCACATCAAACAAAATAGTTGCTACCGTGCTCCCAGGAGAAATAGAAAGCGTACCAGTCGTCATACTATAATCTACCCCACCACCAACAGCATCTCCCCCAGTTATAGTATAATCAACAATCACACCAAGCTGAGTAGGAATAGAAACAGCGACAGCGATAGAAGAAGACACCACAGACTCAAGCCCCTCTCCGGAACTTGTTACAAAAGAAACTGTAGGAGAATCATAATTAAGAGACACATCGCTAACAGAAGAAATACTAATCCCATCAGGATTTTTCAAAAATGCCGTAAAATAAAAGAATCCAGATCCATACGCACTTACAAAAGAAGATGTATTCGTGTTAATGATTGCCGCAGTATTGGCTTGTAATGGAGAAGATAGCGTTGTTGTTACCCACCCAGGAACTGTTCCATCATACCAATACCAGGCACTTGTAGTATTTGTAATTTGATACACAACGTCTCCTGATTCCGTAGCAGAAAAAACATGCAAATCGATATAATCTCTTCCAAGAGTATTCGTAATACTCGGAGCATCTCCTGAATAATGATCAGGAGAAATGGATACAGATGATAAAAAAGGAACAAGAGAACTATTAGGAGCATCAAAAAAAGTCTTGTATTGAAAATATCTATTATTAGGCACAGTATATGAAAAAGATGGTAATGACACACTAGTACTTTGTTCTTCAGAAAAAACAGTACTTACTGTTCCATCAGGACCAACAAATGATTCACCACTACAAGCAACATCATCACAACTACGAACCTGAAAAGTCATATCTCCAACACCACGCTCATAAAGAGATTGTATCTCAGCAGCAGAAAATGCACGATCAAAAATAACAAGTTCATCCATTTGTCCTTTAAAATAAAATTTATTTAATACAGTATTTGCCCCTAAATGCATTGGACTAACATCAGTAGCTGTTGTTGTTGGAGGAGTACCTTCAAGAGTAACGACTTGAAGCACACCGTTCACATATAATTTCAATCTGTCAGCTTCGGCTTGTGTTCCATCAAACACAGTGATGGCATGAAACCATTCTCCCGGAGTAATAACACCGTCAATAGAAATACGACCCAAACCATCATTATTTTCAATAATAGCAACAAGACCATTTGTAGAAAGTGGTGGACCAGCAATTTGAAGACCTATAAGCTCAGCCACTCCTCCACTGGTCCCTCGCTCCATGAGTTTTGCATAATTATGTGTTCCTGTTTCTTTTTTAAACCATCCACCATACGTCAATTGGCTTTTTCCATTTAAAAAAGAAGAATCTGCAAGATCCAAAGCATTTGCAGCAGTTGGATCAAAAGAAATAGCATTATTAAATTTACCAGAAACAACTGTGGGACAAGTTGCCCCACCACATTGCGCAAGTGCTCCTGATCCTGAGGTATCGACAAAATCTCCATTCGCTTCTTGCTGATCAAAATGAAACAACAACAGATTGTTACTCATATTCACATTGCCACTTGTATACGCTGTCTCTTGCCCATTATTATCCGGAAGTGGTTTGTGTATTGGCCTATTAGGTAACCAAGAAATAGCATTCCAAATCGTAAGAGACGTCGCATCCATAATTCGAGAAGTAAAATTCCCTGTTGAAAATCCAGTAGAAAGTGTCAGTGCAGGAAGAGTCCCATCCCACTCAGTATTAGAAAATGTCCCACTTGCAAAACCTGAAATATCATTTGCGTTGTCAATCTGATCAAATGCAAGAAGAGAAGCACTCCCATTTAATACTTCAATTTTTGTATCATCAAAAGAATAGTTCGAAGCACTATCAAATGACCACGTCACAATAGAAGCACCAAAGCTTACTGGTGCATACAAAAATGCATATCCCCCAAAAACAATGGTACACAAAGAAAAGACAGACCATGAAACAAATGCCAAGCGAAACGGTTTAAAATATGATGACGAAAAAACAGTACGAATATTTTTTCGAAATGAGGTATCAGAAGAAGAAGCTGTTGGTAACATCACCTGTATAAACCACCGACACATACGAAAAAACAAACGGATGTGTTCACCCGCCCACTTTCGCCACATATATCGTTTTCGACGGCGAACATCTACCGGCTTCCAACGAGTATAATCAGAAGAAGAAAAAGAACGAGTACTCTGACGAATACCCTGAAGAGTAATATAGTGATCAAGATCATCTTGTGCTTGTCGTGTTATATCAGAAGACATATAGACTACAAATGATTGCTATCTTTAAAAGAAGATGAATACCCCATTTTTTTTGCAAGGTGGTGAAGCCGATGTTGCCAAAGTCGCATCATAAAAAAAACAAACAAAACAATACCAAAAACAATCGCAACACCAAATGCGACATATAAAAAAATATAAATATACGATAAACTCATATCAAACAGAAATTTCCTTTAGTATACCAAAAAAAAGAATGAGATACTACTCATTCTTTAATGCAGATTGTTTATTTCGCCACTCTCGAATATCTTTATGATTACCACTTAAAAGAACATCTGGCACACGCCACCCCAAAAATTCTTGTGGTTTCGTATATTGCGGATATTCAACACCTACTTCCCCAAATGTTTCTTCTTCAAGTGATTCAGGATTTCCTAACACTCCAGGGATAAGCCGAGAAACAGCTTCAATTATAGTAAGTGCGCCAAGTTCTCCTCCAGCAAGGACATATGGTCCAACAGAAATTTCTTCATCAACCATGTGATCAACAACACGCTGATCAATGCCTTCATACCTTCCACAAATAAATGTTATCTCATCAAGTGCACTCCAAGAGGCAGCAATGTCTTGCGTGAACTGTCTTCCTCGAGGAGATAAAAGTACTGTACGTTTTTTTTTACGGATGTCAGAAGAAAATATCCCCTTCACCTTTTGTAAACCACTTCTTTTATGAAATGGAATAGCTCGTATACTTTTCAATGCCTTATACATAGGTTCAGGCTTCATAACCATACCAGCTCCTCCCCCATATGGCGTATCGTCAATGGTATGACGAGTATCAGTAGAAAAATCTCGTATATTTATAGGAGTCACAGAAATAGCACCTGCTTTTTGTCCACGGCCCAAAATACTCTCACTAGCATACTGAGAAATTATGTGAGGAAAAATTGTAAGAACATTAAATTGCATAATAAAAAACTACCACAAAAAGAGGGAAATATCAATATGGGCAGAGGCCTTAAAAAAGTCTACTCAAATAATTCAAGATTATCCTCTAAAATAACCACTCCTTCTGCATAACGACGCAAAAGAAGTTTACTCACACTATGAACTATTTTAAATGGAGAATACAACACCTCAAATGCTGCAGGCGAAGCAATCCAATGAAGCTGATCACCCACAATTAGATGAACTTTCGAATCATCAAAAAGCTTAACAAATGAATTATCAGGAAGGTCAACAAGTGGTCCCCAAGACATATACCGCAACACATCATCAGGAATGGCTGATAATTGAGAGCTTTCTACAACACGAATCTCCGTAAATGATTGAAAGTATGAAAAATATACTTTTTCACTCGTAAAAATACGCTTTGTACATTCAGAAGTAATGTAATACACTCCCCTAGCATTAAAAGCTCTATAGGGTTTTTCTCGTACAAAAGGACAATTATCATCAATCGGTTCAATGGAGACTTCTTTTGAAGGGATATCATCTTTTTCTTCTACTAAAGGAGATGTGATTTCTTTTAACTTTTTCTTAAAATACCGAATCGAATCACAAGCATCAGCAATAGAACCATTTGAGGAACGAAAACGAACACAAATAAGCTTATCACCTAAAGTATCTGTAGGTAAATCAAAATATATTTCTTTTGCATATGGTTCAAAAGAAACAGCTTCAAAAAGGCCATCCATAGCAATAGCAACCTGCACCGCATCTTTTACGTTAAGCGTAAGAGTGAGCATTGAGGTGTCAGTTTCTTTTTCTCCACTATTAATGATCACAGGGATAACATTGTCATCTTGAAGAGATTCTCTCTGAACAAAACTTCCTCCAAAAGCACCAGAAGAATATTGAGAAGGAGTTCCTCCACCAGAAGAAAGTGTACGCGTTGTCACTGCATTTGCAGCAACATCAACATTATCTCCATTACGAGATTTCACAGTAATAACATATGGTGTATCAATGGAAAGACCACTAAAGACACAAGAAGTTTTATTAGCTGCCCACTCACAAGTTTTTCCTGCACTAATAGACGCATAATACTCTGTCCCCACAGAGTTATTTCCACTAGACCAGGTGACTGTTATCTTTGTAGATAAAATATCAGTAGTAATTTCAGAAGGAGAAGCTGCCAATGTATATGCACACGTTGCAGTTGTAGTAGCAGTTTCTATGCCATCTCCATTTTTTGCTAATGTTCCAAAACAATATTGAGTATTTAAAGATAAATCAGTAATTGTAGGAGTATTCCATGTTGTTGTTGTCTGCCAAACAGAGGTAGAACTATCAAGTCCATCGTCTGAAGCCACATATATATTCGTATTCGTATCAACGATGTTATATAGGGTAGTAGTTGGGTTTGTGTCACCTAAAAAAGTAAAGCTAACACTTGTTTCATCAATACTTGAAATCGTAGGAGCTCCGGGTGATACTGATAATGTATATCCAGTAAGAACACCAGATCCAAGGGGTGTAGATGTATTTCCATACAAATCATGTGCAAAAATACCAAAAGAGTATTGAGTATTAGGAAGTAATCCAGAAACAGTTGTCGTTGTTGCCCCATTAAAACTACTATCTCCTAAATTACTATCCGTAGTTGTAGTAAAACAAGTATCAGACAAACTTGGAGAAGATGTACTTGCTACTGAACAAACACTATAGTGACTAAAATTTGTTTCTGTCGTCGTAGTTCCATCATATGAAAGGGTTATGGACGTTGTTGAAGTAACACTCACACTTGGATACCCAATACTCGTAGGAATAGTATTATCAATGGTTACAGTAGAAGAAACAACGGTGCCATTACTTGCACCATCATAAGGAGTGAGAAAAAGACAATACTGGCCATCAGCAGAAGGAACATCTGTCTTACTTGTCCAAGTAAATCCTAACGTGTTAGCTCCACTAAGAGTGTCAATTACTTGAAATTGTCTACTATTAATATCATCATTATCATGAGTAATAGATCCTTGTCCATTAGTAGCGGTGATTGTTGAAGATAAGGTTGTTGTAGATTGACTTGCGTAAGAACTACAATCACCAAGTTTATATTCCACAATCAACTGAAGATTATCATTATCAGCATCATCCACCTGAGTTGAAATTGATATATTTCCTGAACCATCAGTAGAGGTTGTTACAGTAGGATCAGTTGCTGTTGGTACAGTATTACAACTTGCACCAGCTCTAGCTAACGTAACCCAAGTACCAATACTTCCATCAGAAGCAGCATAAGGACCCAAACCACCATCAGTAGAAGTCGTAAAAGTAGAAACATCAGAACAAGACGTAAGGTAAACTCTTCCACCACCTCCACCACCTCCACTTCTATCTTGATAATTAACACTTTCATCTCCAGGAGGCGAACCATCTCCCCCATCAGCACGGACTATTCCTGATCCAGAAATGCTGTCAGCATCTAGAAAAATAGAACCACCAGACCCTCCACCAGAGGCACCATACGTAGTACTACCACCTAATCCTCCATCACTTACAACATTACCAGAAACTGATAAAGTTCCTGAAGCACTAATCCATATAAGCCCACCACCAGCACCACCTGTAGAATTGTTAAAACCTATCAGAGACCCTCCCGCGCTTGAACCAAGATGAATCGGGTAAGTACTACTTCCATAGGCAACACCACCTAAACCACCCCAGATAGTATTTCCACCGGCTCCTCCATATCCTCCTCCTGGTCCAGGAGAACCATCTCCATGACTATTACCATATCCAGCATTTCTCAAAGCACAACTATACGCATCATATCCAGAGACTACATCGTCTGGACCAGAACCATCATTTCCATAAGTACCAAGACAACCTTTAGAACTAACATCAATATCTCCATTTACTGTTACATCTCCTATAGCATTAATTTTAACCCCAGTTGAATCATTTGCAGCATGAACAAGCGTGACTCCAGAATCAATAGTTAAACTTCCAATTGTTAATACATCATCTAAGACGCAATAGCCACTTCCACCATCTTCAAGAACCAAACTATCAGAAGCAGTGTAAGAAGATGAGGTAACGTTAGTTGGCGAGCCAGAAGTACCTGAACAACTTAGGGTAAAATCCGCAGCACTTGAATCTGGTGCAAAACGAAATATAAGCACTGTAAAAAATATAAAGGCAAACATAAAAAATCCTCCTCCAACAAATACCAATCGAAGGGGACGAAACTGTGGCAGCTTGCAAACTGCACAAAAGTTGTCTAAAAGAGACGGTGATCCAGGAGTAGCTTTAAATGCCCGGAAACGAAACAACCAAGACAACCCATATAAAAAATGACCAAAAATATATGATAATCTTTTCTTACGTAGGTACGTATACCTTCGTTTAAAGTCATGTTCTTTATTTTTTGGTGAAGACGAGCGTTTATGTTGTTTATATGAATGGTCAATCCCCTTATACGCTACAAAAGATGAAACATATTTATCTGAAAAAGACGAAGCATTATGTTTGGAATTTTTTACAAAATATTGAATTACGTACTGCCAAAGGAAAACAACAAAAAAGAAAAATAAAAACCCTAGAAACAATATACCAGCGAAAAAAGTAACAAATAAAAAGATTTCAATATATCCCATATAAATCAAATATATATAAATACAAATACAAATACAAATACAAATACAAATACAAATACAAATACAAATACAAATACAAATACAGTATACAAAAAAAAGTATACACTGTATAGTGTATACTTTTTTGCTTAACAGATACTACATTACATCATTCCCATCCCCGGCATTCCGCCACCCATTGCAGGCATTGCAGCAGAAGCATCAGCTGCCGGCTTATCAGTAATAACAGCTTCAGTAGTAAGAAGCATTCCCGCGACAGACACTGCATTTTGTAATGCAGAACGAGTAACCTTTGTTGGATCAATAATTCCTGAAACAACTAAATCCTCATAATTACCGGTCGCAGCATTAAATCCAAAATTTCCACTTTGTTTTTTTACTTCTGCAGCAACGACAGCACCTTCAAATCCAGCATTTTCTGCAATAATTCGAAGCGGCGCTTCAAGTGCACGACGTAAAATATCAATAGCAATCATCTCTTCGTCAGACAAATTAAGATCATCGAGTGCACGAGCAGCTCGAAGAAGAGCTACCCCACCTCCAGGAACAACACCTTCCTCAATAGCAGCCTTCGTAGCACCGATAGCATCTTCAATTCTATGTTTCACTTCTTTCATCTCTGTTTCCGTCGCAGCTCCTACTTTAATTACAGCAACACCACCGGCAAGTTTAGCAAGTCGTCCTTGAAGTTTTTCTTTATCAAATTCAGAACTCGTTTGAGTAATAGCCGTACGAATTTGAGATACACGAGTTGATACAAGCTCAGCCTGCCCTCTTCCCTCAACAATAGTCGTAAATTCTTTCGTTGAAACAACTTTACGAGCTTGTCCTAAATCAGACAATTCAACACTTTCAAGTTTCAAACCAACCTCGTCAGAAATAACACGAGCCCCAGTTAAAACAGCAATGTCTTCAAGCATAGCTTTACGTCTATCCCCAAATCCAGGGGCCTTCACTGCTAACACGCTAAATGTTCCTCGAAGCTTATTTACTACTAAAGTTGCAAGCGCTTGCCCATCAACATCCTCAGCAATAATCACTAACTCTTTTTTCCCACTTTGAGCAACCTTTTCTAAAAGAGGAACAATCTCTTCCACAGAAGAAATTTTCTTATCCGTAAGTAAAATATATGGTTCTTGATATTCAGCTTCAAGTCTTTCCGTATTCGTCATCATGTATGGAGAAATAAATCCCTTATCAAAACGCATACCTTTTACTGTTTCAATCTCCATTCCAAATGATTGAGACTCTTCAACCGTAATCACACCATCTTGCCCAACTTCTTTCATTGCTTGTGCAATCCGTGTTCCAATATCTTTATCATTCGCTGAAATTGCAGCAACATTAGCAATCTCATCGTCTTCTACTGCCTTAGAAATCTTTTCTTGAAGCTCTTTTACAATCGCTTCAGCAGCTTTATGTAATCCTCGATTAAGAGCTACTGGATTTGATCCAGCAGTAACATTTTTCAATCCTTCACGAACAATTGCTTGCGTAAGCACTGTTGCGGTTGTCGTTCCATCGCCAACAACATCATTTGTTTTACTTGCAACTTCTTTTACAAGTTCAGATCCAATATTTTCAAATTTATCTTCAAGTTCAATCTCTTTTGCAACTGTCACTCCATCTTTTGTAATAATCGGTGCACCATATCCTCGATCAAGAACAACATTTCGTCCTTTTGGACCAAGTGTCACTTTTACCGTATCAGCAAGTTTATTTACACCACTTACCAAAAGTTCTCGTGCTTCAACATTATATTTAATTTGTTTTGCCATATATATTCAATTTACTTTTCTAACACTGCTAAAATATCTTCAGCAGAAACAATTTTATA
This sequence comes from Candidatus Magasanikiibacteriota bacterium, assembly GCA_018651085.1. Lineage (GTDB taxonomy): Bacteria > Patescibacteriota > Patescibacteriia > Magasanikbacterales > UBA922 > JABIEQ01. Next base: position 76,760 of record JABIEQ010000002.1, on the reverse strand, counting down.
CTCTTTTCCTTCAATTTTCACATCATCTCCTCCCCACGTTTTCATTAAAATAGTTTGTCCAACAGAAACAGGCATAGGGGCAAGTGTACCATTTTCTAATACTCGTCCAGAGCCGACAGCCATGACAACAGCTTCAGCTTTTTTTTCTTTATCACTATTACCAGGAAGAAAAATACCTGATTTAGTCATTTCTTCTTGTTTTAATTGTTCTACAACAACTCGATCCCCAAGTGGTTTAATCATCATATAAATATAAGTATATATTAAAAGGAAAGATTATCACTCCACTTGTTTGAGTGATAATAACAGCCCTATCTTATATAAAAAAAATAGGGCTGTCAAGAATCCTACAATTAAAAAAAGCCTATAGGTGGCAATAAGCTCGACATGCCGTCCATTATCGATTCCGTGATGCCTGTCGTCACACGAAATCAAATGGCGAACACATCGCGCCTATAGCCGCCAATAAGCTCTTTATCCACGACACGTATAGTGTGTCATGAATAGAAGGTAGTGTCAATTATAGCTATACAAAAGATAAAAACTATACAATGTGTATAACAGGTGTACGATGTGTGGACAAGCGACCAAATAATGCTACGTACACAGCTAAAAGCATTACTCCAGGAAAAAGTGACCATAAATAATGATCAAAAAGAAGTAGTGGGAGTATTGGAAACAAAAATAATATGAACAGAAATACTCTATGAATTTTTGCTCCACAAAACGATAAAAATAAAATATATAGCACACTCATACATGCAATACCTACAAATCCGACAATACCAAGTTCCACCAATATAAGAAAAAATACATTATGTACTGGCTGATACGCCCAAGCCGGCAAATTAGGATATACAAACGTAAGAGCAGCCGTATAATTCCCTACCCCAACACCAATAATAGGTGCCGTAGAAAACAAATATTTTGCATCAGAAAAAGAAGAAAGTCGTTCATCTAAAGATCGCACTTCTGTTGCCCCCACTCCATGAATACGGTTATAGACAAAAGAAGGATATAACGCAACAAAGCCTACCAACACAATACCCACACAAACGATAAGAGTACATAACCGTAGGAACACTTTTTTATTGCGACGAAAAAATACAAAGATTAAAACACATAACAAAAAAATACTACACAAAAAAGAAAGCATAGCTGAACGACTAAATGTCAAAAACAACGTCGCTGTAAAAAAACAAATACCCAACAGTATGCCATAACGCTGATATCTAACCCGAGAAAAAAAATACAAACACATCATACACATAAGTACGAGTACCAGATACCCCCCAAATATATTTGGATGAGGAAATGATCCATATGCTCGTAATAAACGTTCTCCTCCACTAGACACAATGACTGATGTTCCAGCTTCAATAACTGGATGTTTGCTTAATCCTAACAAGGAAAATGAAAAAGTAGATTGAGAAAAAAATTGCCATATACCAAGTATGCTAGGAACCACAGCCCCAAAAGAAAATAATGCACACACACGAGAAAATGATATGGGCCCTACAAATAAACAAAGAAAAACAAGTCCCCCTTCAAGAAGGTGAAATGCATGATTATATGCTATACGAGAGTCTGTTGCCCAAACAAGAGAAGAAAATACAAAAATGCAAAAACCCAAAAGAGACAAAAAAAATATTCTATCCCGGGTAAGTCGCAAGGCTATAGATGAGCGTAAAAAAAACAATCGACGAACATAATATATAAAAAGACAACATACAGCACCCCACAAAAATATTTCTACAAGATAAAACTGTTCTATCGCATACTGCCACGTTACTCCTCCCAAAAAACGTTCATGATAAACCCAGGCCGTCTGCCAAGGAAAAAAGAACAAAAAAAGCCCTAAAAAAAAGGAAAATAAGGATTTACTTATGGGATGAAAGAAAGCCGGTATACTTGACATAAAAGTAAAGCTATGATATGGTCTACTGTTTTCAAAAGCGGTTACACACCAAAGATGGTGGACCGAAATTGGAACAAACAAGGATAGAAGAGGAAACACAAACCAGGGAGACCCTATGAGCGCCAGACAAGGAAGTCAGCGAGAGAACGCAATCATGGACAAGATTGCTAATGCATTGTGGTTGTACACCTTCACCCATATGTTCCGGGTGGGTCTATTCTGTATTTTGTACATGGCGCTGCGATAATACGCGTCTCCTCTTCATCGATCTCTGGCGAACGCACGCCAGGGGTCCCTACAAAAACACACTACATTTCTAGTGTGTTTTTGTTTGTAAAGAAATGTATCGTTCTTGCCATTTTTTTTTATACTCTGCTCGTCTATCAGGATCATGCAACTTTATTATATCATCAGAAAGCAAAATATGCCCCATATCTGACTGTTCTGTAACCTTACGAAGATACGGTTGAAATAGTTGAAAAGATTTTGCTTGTTTCTCTAAAAAAGACCCATATCCACCACCCCATATACGCTCAAAAAAAGATCTCCACACACGTGTGAAAAAAATATCAATAATACCCCAACGAGAGGTTAGAGAAGAAAAAGCAGAGATCGAAAGAGATGATGAAATATTATGTTCTAAAAATAAAGAAGATAATACATTATATGGATCATACACGGGCAATAATTGTAAAAGCCAATAATGAAGATATATATCATCTTTAAGGGAAAAAGAAGAAAAAGAAAGTGACTTATCGCTCACAAAAAAACTCAAGCATAAACGATTTGAAGTCTTCCTTCCCATAGTACGTAATCGAAAAAAACGTAACAGCAATGTAGAAAAAAAACGAACAAGCCATAAGCGATGTTCTTTCGAAACTATAAATAAATCAATATCACTTTTTTCATTAGCAACTCCAGCAGCAACAGTATTACACACAAACACCGCACGAATAAAAGGCACAAAACGAAGAAGCTTAATACCCCGAACAGCAACGGCCATTTTTCTATGAATAAGTTCAACACGTGTTTCACGAATAGATACGATAAGTCCTTCTCTATCAGACAAACCATAATAACCAGAAAGAGAAAAAATCTGACCTTGTGTTACAAGTTCATCAATACATATCAGAAAATCTAAAAAAGGAATAGGAATATTACCCCATCGCCACCGATACAATTCAAAAACCGTAAGAGGATGATCAAACAAATCAAAATAAGCTAATGTCTGTAAAATAGATTGTTTATGAATATCTAACATAATACACTCATAGTGTACCTAATTCCCATAAAAAACAAAAACTACCCCCTAAGGGGTAGTTTAAAATATATATTACAAAATTATTATACCTCATCCATAACAAGTGCTTCAGACTGTATACCAGAAAGCATTTGCTCTTCTAACGAAGAAACAGAAGAAAGTGTATCGTCAACAAGAAGTATATTTTCAGAAAATCGTACAATCTGCTCACGACTAATATGCTTACTTTCAGAAAAAAAACCTTTTTTCACAACATAATGAGTAATAAGCTGCCCATCCGTTTCAAAAAAAATAGTAGAAACCTTACCTAAAAACATACCAGATACCGTCTCAACACGACAACCTTTAAGTTGTTGAAAAGATACATTCATATATACTATTTTTCGTCGTCAACAAGTTTCCCTTCAATAACAGCAGTGGATCCAACATCCTTTTTCTTACGAAATAAGAAAAATTGATGAATCGCGGTAATAAGCGTAGACAAAAACCAATAAAGAGAAAGTCCAGCTGGCAACTGCATAGCAATAACCACAGTAATAATTGGCATGAAATACAACATTTGCTTATTCATCATCGCCATCATATTTTCGTCCTTTGCGCCACTACCAGCAGCTTTAGGAGCGCGCTTGGCAAACATCATTTTAGCTTGGAAGAATTGTGCAGCACCAGCAAGAAGGGCAAGCACAATATTGGATTTTCCAAGATCAAAAAAACCAAGACTAATCACATTAATCGATTCTGGATTTGAAACAAATGAATAGAGTAAATCAAAGTTTGCATTCGTTAACCCATCTCTAAGAACCCAATATAATGCCAAAAATACAGGTAACTGCACCAAAATAGGAAGACATGATCCCAAAGGATTTACCTTATGTTCCTTATAAAGCTTCATGGTTTCTTGTGCAAGACGTTGTTGATCACCTTTAAACTTTTCTTTAACCTCCTTTATCCTTGGCTGTAAATCTTGAAGAGATTTTTGTGCCTTAATAGATTTAGAGGTAAGCGGATGAAGAACGAGTTTCAAAAGAACCGTAATAATAACAATAACAACACCAACGTCTGGGATAATGTTGTACAATCCTACAAAACCATTAAACAATGGTTGAAAGAGAATTGCTTCAAAGATAGAACGAATAAATTCCATAAAAAATAATAGTAAACGTAAAAAGTATAGCACGGGAAAAAAGAACACTCAATCCTAAAGAAAAAATAATTCCTTTATATCTTATGATGCATCCTTTGTATCAGTTTTTTCGTCAGTAGAAGGTTCAATAACAGTGTCTTCTTCTTTTAGTTCTTCTTTTTTTGCTTTTGGTTCTTCTGTTACTTCTTCCTTTTCAGATTCTTCTTCTGTTGAAGATTCTGTAGAAACAGAAGCCTCGGCATTTTCGGCTTCGTCTTCACTTGAAACAACAGTATCAGTACCATCTTGTTGAACTTTAATTTTCCATCCAGTAAGTTCAGCAGCTAAACGAACATTTTGTCCATTCCGTCCAATTGCAAGTGAAAATTGATCTTCAGCAACAAAAGCAATTGCATCTTTAGTCTCTTCATTCAATTCCACCCGTATAATTTTAGCAGGTGACAATGCATGTTTGATAAATTCTTCAGCATTATCACTATATTGAATAATATCAATTTTTTCTCCACCAAGTTCTTCAATAATAGTAGTAATACGACTTCCTCGTTGACCAATACACGATCCAATTGGATCAATAGAACCATCATCAGTCCACACAGCGACTTTTGACCGTTGCCCTGGTTCTCGAGAAATATCTTTAATCACCACTTCACCTGAACCAATTTCAGGAATTTCTTGTTCAAAAACAACACGAACCATATCTTTACGAGTACGAGAAAGCATGATTTGAGGTCCACGGCTTCCCATCTCAACAGAAATAACAAAAAACTGCATTCGTTCACCTGGTCTATATCGTTCTCCTTTTACTTGATCATCTTGTCCAACAATTCCTGTAATTTTTCCAAGATCAACAATAATAGATCCCGATCGATCTCGTCGTTGAACAATACCAGACACAATTTGTCCTTCTTGATGTTTGAAATCATCGTAAACACTATTTCTTTCTGCTTCACGAAGTTTTTGAATTACAACTTGTTTTGCTGTTTGCGCAGCCATGCGACCAAATTCTCCTGGTACCTCTTGTTCAATTTCAAGAATTTCACCAATCACAGCATCTTTTTTAATTGCTTTTACTTCACTCATCATGATTTGCATTTTCGGATTAAAGCGAACCAAATCTTCAACTTCTTCATCAGTTAGATCACGTCCTTCTGTTTGTGCTGCTTCACGACGACGAGTAAGTTCTTCTTGATCTTTTTCTAATTGTTCTTCATCAACATCGTCAACAACTTCCTTCACATCCCACACTTGAATATCCCCTGTTTCTACACTAAACTTCACCTTATAATTTCCTTGGCGACTTCCAAAATCTTTACGATATGCTGCTCCTAGAGCAGTTTGGATAGCCTCAAGCACGACATCATATTCGAGTCCTTTTTCATCACAAATGTGCTGAATTGCCTTTGCAACGTCTGACATATAAAAATACAAAATTAAGTAATAAAAAAGCAGCGTTATAATAACGCTACTTTTGATATGATTACTTTACCAAAAAAAAGAGATATTGTCAATACAACAGACTATATGTCATTCAAGGTAAATGCATCTCCATCAGGATAGATCACGTACGCATCTGTTGGAGAAAACAACGCAACATTTCGTATAATATCAAGATCAGTACGAAGACCAAGTGCGCGAAGGGTCTCTAAACTATCAACTTCACGACGAACCTGTACATTATCCTTTTCATCAACATAATACACGGTAGAAGCACCTTGATACTTAATCAAAGCATATGTCGGATGATGATCAATATAATCAATGTCTCCAAGATACGTATATTGATCAAGGACCCGTCCATCAACATCAATGATGTAAGACGTATTGTATCCAAGTGTACGAAGAGTAGAAAGAGAATCAAACGTATATGATTGATCACCAACTAATAAATACACATCGGCGTTATCTGTGGTCTTTACAAGCGCTCCATACTGCCGAGGTAACAATGGACCATATGGCATAAACATAAGAGTATCTTCTTTTACCACATCAATTTCTTTATCTAACACAACCTGACTCCAATCAGAGAAGTACGTAAAGAAAATATATGCCCCAGAAAAAGCCCGCTTCGTACATTGTTCACCATTCACACCAGGAAAGACATACCACACATCTTTACGTAATGCATCAGGATGTTTATATGCATTACCAGAAGAAACCGCACATGTTATTTCAGAAGGAGCATTAAATTCCTGACCAACTAATTCAATAGACGTACACGCATCACGAACAGCTCCTTGTGCTGTTCTAAAACGAGCACACACTTGTTTCTTTCCATTTCCAGGACTTAATTCCCACGCCATCGTTTTAGTGTAGGGTACAAAGTCAGATGAAGATATTCCTTGGCCATTTTCAACAGCCATTTGAATAACATCAGGAGAAGTAGCCACATCAAAAGAAAGAATAACAGCAGTATCATCTACAGTAAGAGCACCACCATTAATTTGAATTGGCGTATCAGAAGAAAAAGATGGGATTTTATGCACAATAACGCTTCCACCACCGCTTGAATTAGTATCATTATCAGTAATAGTAACAGTAACAGATGAAATACCAGCTGTAGCATACGCACTATCCGTAGTAGATGCCGTATGAGTAACTGTTGCACTTTCAGTACTCTCCACAGTCGAATCATCAACAGCAGTCACACTCACTGTCTGCGGAACATTCCATGTTGAAGTAGAAAAAGTAAGAGAGGACGGACTAATAGAAATATCGCCCGAGGAACCAGCAACCGTCACATCAACGTCAGCACGAGGAACAACATCTAAGACAAGAGTATATGTACTAGCACCACTTCCTTCACTCACACTAATAGCTGATTGAGAAACTGTCACCCCTTGATCTAAAGGCACAAATTCATATGATCCAATATCAGGCATTGCTCCTTGTGGTCGCAATGTTCCTCGTTGATCAGAACCAAATGATGGAAACCCACCAACATCAATAGCAGGACTACTCGTCACAAGTGCATGATTCATCGTCTTTCCACCATTCAAAGCAAGGGTCGTGTTTAAAATAGTAGCAATTGCCACAGTAGTAGTAACATCAGATGTTTCCGTTAAATTACAACTATACAAAGTACTCGTAGACGCCTCTAAATTATTTCCACTAGACGTCAAACTTCCACCATTCACCTGACAGTTTTCTAAATTTCCATTAGACAACGTATTTGTAGCAAATAACGTATTAACAAGAGTAACATTATCAGATTGAACCCACAGGCCAGCAGCATCACTAGCAGCACTATTTAATACAACAGTAACATGACTGAAACTTGTCGTATCAGCATTATTAAATACCCCACCACCATCATCATTCGCAGTATTTGAACTAATAGTGACATTCGCTAAAGTTGTTGTAGCACTATTATAAATTCCTCCACCATCTCCACCAGCAGTGTTAGAACTAATCGTACTACTTGTCATCAAAAGAAGTCCATTAAAATTATCAATTCCCCCACCAAAAGCATTCGTACGAGTCGAAGAAGCAGTATTAGAAGTAATGGTCGTATCAGAAATAGTAGTAGAAGCAGTCCCCATATAAATTCCTCCACCATTATCGTCAGCAAGATTTGTATTAATTGTACTACTCGTAATTGTTACCGTACCAGAATTTAAATATAATCCTCCCCCTTGTGCATTTGTAGAAGAAGCAAGATTAGAAGTGATACTACTATCACTCATAATAAAGGTGGTACCTCCTGAATAAATTCCACCACCATCCGTTGAAGTATTAAACGAAATTATTGAATCACTAAGTGTAAGTGTTGTCCCTGAAGAAAGAATTCCTCCACCACTTGCTCCGGCTTCATTTCCTCGAATAGTTGCACTCGTAATCGTCATCGCACTCGTATCGTTATATATCGCACCACCAGAACGAGAACTTGATGTCGCCATGTTCAGTGTATAAAGACCACCAGTAATTGTCGCTGTTCCAGTATCAACATACACTCCTCCACCATTTGCTTGTGCAGAATTTCCTTTAAATGTACTACTTGTAATCGTAATTGTAGAGCTACTATCCACCCTCGTTCCACCACCACTAGACCCTGCGTAATTATAACTAAACGTACTACTAGTAATAGTCACAATTCCCGCAGTTCCATATAGTCCACCACCGGCGGCGGCACTACGAGTAGTAGAGGCTGTGTTTAATGTAAACGTAGAATTCGTGATAGTTGTTGTTGCACTACCAACATACAATCCACCTCCATCATCTCCCGAAGAATTTGTAGAAAGAGTACTATCGGTAATAGTCACAGTCCCTCCTCCTTGATATACTGCTCCCCCATCAGCTGATTCACTTTCTCTAGCAGCTTGATTTAAAGAAAAGGTACTACTTGTAATTGTTACCGTTCCACCAGAAGTATATAATCCTCCACCATGACCATCATTAACTGTGGTATTTGACGTAACATTTGATGTAAAAGTACTACTTGTAATAGTAAGATCCGTCCCATCGTTATAAATTCCTCCACCAAAGGCATCCCCACCAGCAGCACCACTTACAGTGTTTGAATGAAGAGTTGTACTCGTAAGTGTTAACGTTCCTGTGCTTTCTACATAAATTCCCCCACCATCAAATGCAGAGTCATTTGACTTCACCACACTATTATTAATAGTAACGTCTCCGTTAGCAATATAAATACCAGCACCACGTCCTTCACCAACACTAAAGGCTCCGTTGGTATCTCCTGAAGTAATCACCATTTTATCTAAAGATATAGATGGCCCGTCTGTCACTATATGCATTACACGCTCAAGTGTACCAAGACCACTCGCATCAATAGTTGCATATGCTGTTCCGGTTGGTGCGATAGCTATAGTTACAGCTGTAGACGTAGCAATGTCTAAATCTCCTCTATCATTATTATCATCCCCAAGCCCTGCTCCATCACGAGTAAGATTGTATGTCGTACCTGATGATAAATTAATTTGTATAGTGTCCCCTGACACCGGTTCAGCAGAATAAGGGCAATCAGGAAGATTATCACCATTTGCTTTACCGATAGCTTCTCGAAGTGAACAAGATCCATTAGCACCAGCACCAGTGTCATACGCATCAGTCGAAGTAGTAACATCAATGGTTACAGTAGCGGCTTGTACAACTGGATAAAACAAAGGAGAAGACACATTTTCTGACTGAAATGAAGATGGTAAGAAAAAAGCTCCCCAAAGTTCCATTCCAATAAATAAAAAGGCTAACGTATAAATTCCCACCTTTTCTATCGACGAAAAAGAATGCCTACGAAACATAGTAGTAATATTAAATAACCCCATAAGTATACCAAAAAAAATACAGGCATGATAGCCTGTATTTTATCCACAGTTAAAAAGAAATTTATGCCTTCTTTCTTCCTTCAACAATTTCTTGCTCAACATTCTTTGGACACTCAGCATAATGAGAGAATTCCATAGAATAACTCGCACGCCCCTGGGTCATTGATCGAAGATTATTCACATATCCAAACATTGAAGACAATGGAACAGTGGCGTTAATGACTTTTACACCTGAACGCTCTGTCATTTCTGATACTTGTCCACGCTTAGAGCTTAAATCACCAATAACGTCTCCCATGTGATCTTCTGGAGTCGTCACTTCAACTTTCATAATCGGTTCAAGAACAACAGGACGTGCTTGCTTAACAGCGGCCACAAACGCCATACTTCCAGCCATTTTAAACGCAATTTCAGATGAATCAACATCATGGTATGACCCATCATAACACGTTGCTTTAACACCAACCATTTGATATCCAGCAACAACACCTTTATCCATTGCTTCGCGAATACCTTTTTTAATCGCTGGAAGATATTCTTTTGGAATAGTTCCACCTTTAATTTCTTCAACAAATTCAAGTTCATCATTTTCGGCATCAATAGGTTCAAGTCGAATCCAACAATGACCATATTGTCCACGCCCACCAGATTGCTTTACATACTTTCCTTCCGCTTCAGCAGTTTGTCTAATCGTTTCTTTATATGCTACTTGTGGCGCACCAATATTAGCTTCTACTCCAAATTCACGTTTCATCCGATCAACAAGAATATCAAGATGAAGTTCTCCCATTCCAGAAATAATAGTTTGAAGCGTTTCTTCATCTGTCTTAATTCTAAATGTTGGATCTTCTTCAGCAAGTTTCTGAAGCGCCATTCCCATCTTTTCTTGATCTTGCTTGGTCTTCGGCTCAATAGCAATGTGAATAACAGGTTCTGGAAATGTAATATTTTCTAATACAACAGGAAACTTTTCGTCACAAATAGTATCTCCAGTAACCGTTGCTTTAAGTCCAATAGCAGCAGCAATTTCTCCCGCATACACGTCTTGTACTTCTTCACGCGTATTAGCATGTAATCGAACAATTCGCCCAATACGTTCTCGTTTCCCAGTACGCGTATTAAGAATATAACTTCCAGAACTCAACATTCCTTGATACACACGGAAAAAAACAAGTTTTCCAACATACGGATCAGTCGCAATCTTAAACGCAATTCCAACAAATGGCGCATCATCCTTTGCACTAATTTTCACTTTCTTTTCAAGGTCATCAGCATCAGTGGCTTCAATAGCACCAACATCAAGAGGTGAGGGAAGATAATCAATAACAGCATCAAGCACCTTTTGTACACCAATATTTGCTAACGCTGATCCACACATCACAGGATAAATGTCTCCAGCAAGTACTAACACACGTAACGCTGATCTGATTTCTTCAACAGTTAATTCTTCTCCGGCAAGATATTTTTCCATGATAGTATCGTCAGCCTCTGCAACTTTATCAAGAAGTTCTCCTCGATATTTATCAACACTTTCTTTCATATCTTCAGGAATCTCAATTTCATTCACTTCAATCCCCATCTCTCCAGTAAATGAATAGGCTTTTTTTGCAACTAAATCAACAATCCCAATATGATCTCCTTCTTGTCCAATTGGAAGTTGAATAGCAAATGCTTTTTTACTCAAACGATTTCGAATTGAGTCTAGACTCATATAAAAATCAGCCCCAGTTTTATCCATTTTGTTTACAAAACAAACACGAGGCACCTCATATTTATCAGCTTGACGCCATACTGTTTCAGATTGAGGTTCAACTCCTTGTGATCCATCAAACACAGCAACAGCACCATCAAGCACACGAAGTGATCGTTCAACTTCAACAGTAAAGTCAACGTGACCAGGTGTGTCAATAATATTAATTCGGTTATCTAACCAAAAACAGGTTGTCGCAGCACTTGTAATAGTAATACCACGTTCCTTTTCTTGATCCATCCAATCCATTTGTGATTCACCATCATGTGTTTCACCAATTTTATGGGTACTTCCAGTATAAAATAAGATTCGTTCAGTAGCAGTGGTTTTTCCAGCATCAATGTGCGCCATGATACCGATGTTTCTTGTCTTTGCAAGAGAATATTGTCTAGGCATAATAAAAGGTTAAGAAAAAAACAAACCGCACAAAGCATATCCATGCCTAGCGCGGTTTAAAACTATAAACAAAATAAGGTGACACCGTCAGTATCCATATGCATTAACGTCTAAACCGAGCAAAGTGAGCAAACGCTTTATTCGCTTCAGCCATGCGTTGCACATCTTCCTTCTTTTTAAGCGTTGCACCAACACCTTCTAAGATATCGATAATCTCATCAGATAATTTTTGTGCCATACTTTTTCCTTTTCGTGTTTTTGACGCAGCAATTAACCATCGAAAAGTTAATGCAAGTTGACGTCGTGATTGCACGGGCATAGGAACTTGATAGTTTGCTCCCCCAACACGTCGAGATCGAACCTCAACTTGTGGACGAACAATATCAATTGCTTTTTCAAAGGTTGCAAGTGCTTCTTCACCAGTTTTTTCTTTAACAATAGTAAGTGCATTATACACGATCCGTTGCGCAGTACTCTTTTTTCCATCAAGCATCAAAAAATTGATAAACTTAGCAAGAAGTTGACTGTTATAAATTGGATCCGGTGCAATAGCACGTTTTGGGGCTTGTTTTCCTCGTGACATATATTAATTCTTAGGGCGTTTTGTCCCGTACTTAGAGCGACCCTGTTTTCGTCCTTCAACACCTTGTGTATCATATACACCACGAACAATAGTATATCGAACACCAGACAGATCTTTCACACGTCCACCACGAATAAGAACAATTGAATGCTCTTGTAAGTTATGTCCTTCACCTGGAATATACGCAATCACTTCTGATCCATTAGAAAGACGAACCTTTGCTACTTTACGAAGCGCAGAGTTCGGTTTACGAGGAGTTGCGGTATATACTTTTGTACATACACCACGTTTAAAGGGACTCCCTCGTCTTAGGGTATTCTTCTTTCGATGCAAACTATCATAAGTAAACTGCAATGCAGGAGAAGAAGATTTTTTAGTTTTCTTTGTTCTTCCTTTACGAAGAACCTGATTCATTGTAGGCATAACTGTATGTGCGTTCTTATTATTTCAGCCACGAAATAAATATCGTTCTTTCCTAAAAATGAAGATTCATTTAAGGTGCTCTGAGTATATAGGACCGCCTTATAAATGTCAAGACAATGACCAAAGCAAAATGTGGAAAAGATTATGAAATAAAAGGGCTTAACCAAGCCAAAAAGAGTATTGTAAGCCCTTGAATAATAGGAAAAATAAGCGCATACCCCACAAAAATGAAAAGCAACAGCAACATAAGCCCATATTGCTGCAATGCCGCCTTTAATTGATGTGCTCTATCTGGTAAAAGCGCAAAAAGAAGCTTCGATCCATCAAGCGGTGGAATTGGGACCATATTAAAGACCGCCAAAATCACGTTTGCAAAGACAATAAGCTGTAAAAATGGATATATTGGAGAAGCAACGGTAAGAATTTGAGCAATAACCCCAAAAACAAGTGCTAAAATGATATTAGAAATAGGTCCAGCAATGGCTACCCACACAGGACCCCATCGTTGATCCTTAAGATTATAGGGGTTATATGGGACAGGCTTTGCATAAGCAAATAAGAATCCCCCAGGTAAAATAACCATAATAAGGGGTAAAATGATCGACCCAAACATATCGAGATGTGGAATTGGGTTAATAGTAAGCCTCCCAGCACGTTTTGCTGTCGGGTCCCCTAGCTGATATGCCATCCATCCATGGGCATATTCATGAATCACCGCAGAAAAGATGATAACAAAGACAAAAAAGATCTTATCTATAAACATATATATATCTTGACAAAAAAAGAAATGTTAGCTATAGTGGCCTCACGCGTAAAAAAGTATACCGTACAACAAAAAAACTAACAAGCTACATATGTCTAGACAATGCGTCACTTGCGGAAAGGTGCCAATACGAGCGGCTCACCGATCAAAAGCAATGAACAAAACACTTCGCCGACAAAAGCCTAATCTTCAAAAAATGATGATTGATGGAAAAAAAGAAAAGGTTTGTACACGGTGCATGAGAACAATGGCGAAACAAACAGCATAACAAAAATAATCCCTTACCGGGATTATTTTTTTATTAAAATCTTTTTTTACAAAATCAAAAGTTCAGGTCGGAAAAGCATAATTGCTCCAAGAAGAAGCATCAAGATTGCTCCAAGAAGCGTTGACCATTTACTATACTTATGAACAACACCAATCTTATTAATACTATACAATGCAATTCCAAAGACAATAACATCATCAACCATATACATTAAAATGTATAAAAACATGTACCATTGACGAGTAAGCCATGTAAATCCATTAAGTTCCAAAATCTTTGTAAATGTTTGTGGAATACCAATAGAACACGCAAATTCAAAAATATTCACAGAAAAGGCAAGACCTAAAATACCAAGCACCACACCAATGGTCATCGGTTTTGATGCAAGAGATTTTACCTTATCAGTCATTTTTTGTTGTTGATCAAGACTCGCAACACTACACGTTGGTGTGTACGTTAAAAATTTATAGAAAAAATAAATTCCACTTCCTAACGCCAATAACCCAACAAGTGGTGTGACAATATTGTTAAGTGATATAAAATCCCACGCCGTAAACCATACATTTAAAATCAAATAATACATGACGGCTTCAGCCAAAATAAATAACCCAGCATACTGAAGCATGCGCTTACGTGATTTTAACTGAGACAATATCAGTAAAAACATAATAAGTACCCAAAGTGCACACGGGTTAAATCCGTCAACCAACCCAAGCACTAAAGATAATGTTGCTAAAGATAACGAACCAACGTCAACGGTCTTCCTTATAATAGGAAGGGTGATCAAATAACTAGACGATTCAACCTCACAAGATTCTTCCGTACATAAACCATCAAGCACAAACCCTGAAGACACTTCAACGTTGTCTGAAGTAAGTGCTTCTTCAAAACGCAAATTCACACCATCAGCCCGTTCAACTAATGAACGAATAAGCTCCCCCGTTGTTTCTGCTGTACCAAACCCTTGAATCAAAGTATTTTGCACCATCGTAATAGGAGTTCCCTTAATAAGAGAATGTTTTTGAGCGACGTCAGAAAATAATTGCTGCTGAGTTTCATCATCTAAATTACGATAATCAAGAACAACTTCAGGATGATCTTTTACAAATTCAGCTAAAAACGCTTTTTCATCAATACAATGAGCACAATCGTCTCGAACAAAAACAGAAATCAATACTTCATTATCTTGAGGAACTTCAACAGCTTCTTCGGCAAACACAAAAGGAGGTACGAAAAAAAGACCCAAAAAACCAAATGCACAGAATAAAAGATAAAAATACCGTTTCATAAAGATAAAAATATAAATAATACTCACCACTAGCATACCAAAAAAAGACAAAAAAACAACAGACAAAAATAGTATGATTTATAAAAATAAAAAATAACCTCATATGAGGTTATTTTTTACCGATCCTACTTTTGGACAGCCCATATTCCTGAAATCAGGTGGGTCTCCGCAACGTTAGTCCGCAGACAGACGCAATGTAGGTGTCCCAATAGGCTAATATCGAATATGATTGTACCAAAAAGATAGGATCTATATAAAGTATAAAGAGAAACCTATGCATCTGTCAAATACAGACCTAATATCCACACAGCACCTACACTATAGGCTTCTTTGATGCCTGTTTCCAAGATGCATAATACGCATCAAGTGTTTGTTCCTTTGTAGGAAGCATCGATACAACTTTATGAGCAGACATTCCAAGCGAAGAACGCATTTTCTCTTTCGTAATCATTTCTTCCATCAAACTAATAAGATCTTCAACGCGTGAAGTAGACAAGATAAGACCACTCTTTTTATCAATGATTACTTCTCCTGCACAACCAACATCACTCATAATAATAGGTAATGACGATGCAGCAGCTTCTATAACAACCAATCCCCACCCTTCAGAACAAGATGTACATAAAAAACAATCTGCTTTTTTATAATATGATGGTAACTCATCATGAGAAATTGCCCCATGGAACGTAACCTTATCAGTAATACCAAGAGAAACAGCAAGAGCTTCAAGTGTAGAGCGATCAGACCCATCCCCTACTATAGATAAACGTGCGTGGCTATGACGAGAAACAACGTCTGCAAATGCTTTAAGTTGCAAAGACACACGTTTAATAGGAACCAATCGAGAAACCGTTAAAAAAGTAAATAAAGAGGAAAGAGTACGTGGTAAAGAAAAGAACATACTAAGATCTGTATAAATGGATACAATATGTATACACTTAGAAGATACACCAAGATGAAGAAGATCACGTTTCAAACGATGACTCACCACTCGTAAAGACTTTGCTCGAGAAACAACAAAAGAAGAAATATATCGATGTATATACGTTTGTCTTCCCCATCCATGGATTTGTACTTCTAAACCAAGACCTCGCACTCGAGAAAAAACATATCCAATCAATCCAAAAAAATACGGGTCTTGCGAAGAAATAACCGTATACTGATGTTGCTTAGAAAGACGAAAAAGAAAAAGAAGAAGAGAAAAAAACTGTATCACCCGATATTTTCCACGCACCATATATACATCAACAGTATCACTTAGTACCACATGTTTATGTGCATTTCCAGGAATGACAACGGTATATTTCTTTACCAATGATCCATATTCAATAGCACGTTTTGCTGCAGCAGAACGCACATCAAGAAGTGTTTTATCTGATCCAATAGTTATAATATGCATAGGACCACTTTATTAAATAGAAAACCCACGAACAAGTCGTGAGTTTTACCGTATCAAATAATAACAAGACCGTCTACATTATGCACGCTCATCATCCATGTATACGTGAGTCCATTCAGTCTTATCGTAATCAAAAATTTCATTCTCATCGAAAAATCGTGTAACTTCTGCTTTAGCATTATCAACTGAGTCAGAACAATGAACAACATTACAAAGTCCCATAGCAAGGTCTCCTCGCATAGTTCCAGCATCAGCTTCACCAGCATTCGTAATCCCGGCAATAAGACGAACCGCTCCTACAGCATTCTTCCCTTCTGCACAAATGACAGCAACAGGAGAGGACTGCATGAATGATTCAAGCCCAGGATAAAATGGCTTTTCAACATGATGCGCATAATGCTCACGAAGTGCAGCTTCACTAAGATACATCATTTTAAGTCCAACGATCTTTAATCCTTTCATTTCAAGACGACGAACAATCTCTCCAACTAGCCCACGCTGAACACCATCCGGCTTCACAATAACAATAGTTTTTTCAAAAATACCATCAAATTTCATATCTCTAATAGTTTACATGAATAAACAAGGGTTTTTGGGTGAGTATAGGCAAAAAAAACAACTCTGTCAAGGGACAGACAAAAAAACTAATATTCATCAATGCTCTTTAAAAAACTCGTTCGTTTCTCTCCCCAATCATTCCACGCATCGTCTTCTGCGACATAAGACACATTATCAACACTATCGCTCGGATCAGTAAAGGCAATAAGTGGCAAATCTCTAAAATTATGATGATCGACAAGGTCTCGTGCAATTTCATCAATAAAGACACTCGGACCAGCAAGGGCTGATCTAAATCCTCCGGTTAAACTATAACTAAAATAAAGTAATCGCTCTGCACGGGTAACAGCAACATAAAATAATCGCCTTTCTTCTTCCAATCCTTTAGGTTCTTTCAATGATCTTTCACTTGGAAACTGTCCATTTGACACGCCCATAACAAATACGGTGTCCCATTCAAGTCCTTTAGCCTGATGAATAGTAGAAAGCACCATATGCTCATCGTCATCAGACACACCACGTGCTTGTGCTGCGGTAAATCCTTCTTGAAGCGTCACATCTGCCAAAAACTGTGCAATGTCAGGTTGTCTTTCAGCATACAACGCTAATTGTTCAATGTCTTGCAATCGTTCACGATAATTATCATGCTCGTTTTCAATATACGTAACATAATTAGAATCAAGCACACTTTTAATGAGTTCATGCGGATGCGGATTTTCACATGCATGCAAACCTTCCCAAACAGACAAAAAATCAGCCCAACCAACACGAGCACGAACAGACAATATGGATTGCCCAAGCGCTTCGAGATCAACATCGTCATCACTCCCCTTAAGAGCTTGAATGATTTTTTGTGCACTCGCAGGCCCGATGCCTGCTTGCATGGTAAGAACTCGGCTCCACGCAACAACATCAACAGGATTATGAAACACACGTAAATACCCTAAAACATCTTTAATATGAGATCGATCAAAAAAACGAACACCACCACGATATTCATAAGGAATATCTCGCTTAACCAGTTCTACCTCAAGTGCTTGAGATTGATATGCTGCACGAAAAAGAACCGCAATTTTAGGAAGTGCAACTCCTTCGTCACGTAGTTCTAACACACGGTCAGCAATAAAGGCAGCTTCTTCTTGGATATCAGAAAAAGGATGCACTTCTGGACGACAAAACACATCCCGTGTTGCTCGAAGGGTTTTTTGATATTGCGAAGCATTGTGGGAAATAACATCATTTGCAACAAACAATATCTCAGGAGTTGAACGATAATTTGTTTCAAGTCGAAAAACTTTTGCACCACGAAACCGCGCTTCAAAGTCTAAAATATTTTTAATGTCAGCAGCCCGAAATGAATAAATACTTTGTGCATCATCCCCCACCACTAAAAGATTTTTATGATGCGACGATAATAAATGGATTAAAGAAGCTTGAATTCTATTCGTGTCTTGGTACTCGTCAACCAATACATATTTAAACTGTGTACTAAACAATCGTCGTAATTTTTCATTTTTCAAAAACAATAAATACGCATTTACTAAAAGATCATCAAAATCCATTGCTTGAGCTTCTTTTTTTCGTTTTGCATAATCGTCACCAATACGTGAAATCACGTCAGCAATATCCATCCACTGTGGATGTTTTTCCTTAAGCACATCTTCAATAGGCATCTGAGCATTCCTCGCATAACTAATCAGCGATCGTAATACTTTTGCTGAAGGAAACCGTCGCTTTTTCCTATCAACCCCTTCTTGTTTAATACACAACTTCAATAAATCAAGACTATCCCCTGAATCTAAAATTGTAAAATTATTACTATATCCTAAAAGGGATGCATATTTTCGAAGTATTTTATACGTCACCCTGTGGAATGTCCCCGACCAAGGAAGCTTCATCTGCCCTTCTACAATACGCTCAAGACGTTGAACCATTTCTTTTGCGGCTTTATTCGTAAACGTCACAAGAAGAATTTCTTCTGGATTAACTCCTTGTTCTAAAAGATATGCCACTCTATAAATAATCGTCCGTGTTTTACCACTTCCCGCACCAGCTAACACTAAACAAGCGCCATCTCCATGGCGCACAACATCTAATTGTTCTTTGTTTAATTCAGAATCAAAATCAATCATACTATAGAAATACGAGCCTAGTATGGCATAAGTAACACAAAAAGAAAATTCACCTACAATTGACAACACCCATAAATATTGCTAGATTAAGATAATTATTAATCATGATATGAAAGACAGAACCAATATAAAAGCACTCCTCATCCAATTTCGAAAAGATGAACAAACACGTACTCGTGAACATGATCAATTTGTACGGTTTGCAGGAATTGAAAAAGAACAATGTACAAGTATTGATGTGTTTAACACACCAATTTTTGATAAAACAATCCTTGACCAATATGACATGCTTTTTATGGGTGGAACAAGTGATGATCCAAAAGAAGCTACTGGTGTTATTGTGAAATACGATAAAGAACGGTATCCATACATTGAATCAATGCAAGACATCTTAAGCTATGCAAAAGAACAAGGAATCCCAACACTCATTTCGTGTTTTGGATTTCAAGTAGCAATTGACTTATTTGATGGACGGATGGTTGTTGATAACGAAAACATGGAAGATGGATCAGCATACATCCATCTAACAAGTGAAGGTCAAGTTGATCCCGTATTTAAAGACATACCTAATCCTTTTTCTGCAGTCACCTTCCACTCAAAGCTCGCAGACAAACTTCCACCAGACGCTATTCTTCTTGCACACGCAGAAAAATGCCCCATTCATATTTTTAAAATAAAAAATAAACCATTTTATGCTTTTCAATTTCACCCAGAAATTGATTACGAAGACATTGTTGAACGACTAGCTTGGTATAAAGATAAATACCCAAATCTTAAAAAAGATTTACAAGGCATTACTGACAGAATTATGAAAACACCTGATACACATAAAATTATTAAAAACTTTGTTGATCACGTTGTATTAAAAAGTAAATTTTAAATACAAACAACAACAATCCAATCATAAAAGAACATAATTAAAAACGCCCTTTGAGGCGTTTTTAATTACCTTACCAACAATATAAAAAAATTAATGCAATAAAAAAAACACGCAATGCGTGAAATATGATCGAACCCTCGGGTCGACCAGGCTGCAAGCAGCGTTGGTCGACCCGAAAGCCTTCATCCTTCCCCCGCAGGGGAAAGGTCCATCTCTCTCTCGCCGATCGGCGTCAGACTAGGGCCAGCACGGGGTGTGCGGGATGCCAGGGTGGGCCGGACGCAGCGGGCGCGCGGGGTGTGCCGGGAAAGCCATCGGGAAGAGAGGGATGTTGGGGATGCCGTTCATAACGGGCTCCAGGTAACGGGGAAGAAAAACGGGGGAGACAACACTTGTCGCCCCACAACATAAGTACTGTACATCATGAATATACAGTGGTCAAGAAAAATATCCATAAGTTATCCACAACAAAAAACACCCCACAAATGTGAAGTGTCTTTATACCCACTTTCCCCTACCATCTTTACATAAAAGATAACAAAGGGAAGGGTCCTAGAAGCTGTTGCATCAACGCTAAGACATTAAAGGAAAGGATCCGTAACGCAGGACGCGGCTCAAATAGGTATGAGCTAACCAACAGAGGACAAGCCTCTGGCATCAAACGCCATGCAATGCGTGATGACTTATTGTAGTTCAAATGGGAGGACCACAGGGGCGCCAGGGGCTCCTGAGGAGTGGTTGAGCCAGATTACGCCCGTCTGTGGAATCGTAGCGTTCCTCGCCGACGTATCCCACGATGAGAAGACACTGCCCCCGGACAGGACGAAAGGCTCGCACCGTCGCGTGCGGAACCGTAGTCATGTAGTGGGGCATCATCTCTTTTTGGAAAGAATCAATCCCCAGTTTAGCGACCGTGAGGACATCATCAGAGAACCCCTTCGGTACGTAGAGCCAACGAAGATCTCCCGGAACATGGGTCAAGAACACACCAGAAGAGGTCATGAGAGACATCTCCATCTGAAGCAGATCCTCGCCGGGTTGCCAGAAAAGCGGCTTGTACCGCTCTAGCACGTCCGAGGGGCTCACCCCCAAAATTCGAGATACCTCATCAAGGCGGACCCACTCCCAGCGACCTCCTGGCCTACTAGGATCATGAAGCCGGTAAACCCCCGGTTTCAATTATTTCAACGAGTTCGGCATTTCTTTTTCTCCCGCACCAGCGCTATGGCTGGATCTAAGAATGACAGATACTGCTTCGCAGATACGCCTGGCGCAGTGCACGACCAGTTCCTTTCGAGCAACGAATCACTAAAAAGAAAGAAAAATATACCAAATAAAGATATGCTTTTCTTTATGTTTAGATACGACGATATACCGTACTATAAAAATAAATTGGTGTCAACAAAGCAAAAAGCCACCAAATGGTGACTCTTGCAGTGTAAAATGGTAAAGAGCGAAGGAATGAGACCTTTTACCTATATATGTTAGATAGAAAGCCTCACTCCCAGAGTGTTGTGTTTTTCTTCCCACCGCTATATTTCCCAGTATTGCGGGGGCCTGCGTACTTGCGTACGCATAGAAGAAATGATAATCATTTCTTCTATCCATACTCAAATAAAATACCCCACATCTGTGGGGTATACAATCTTATTACTCAACCACTACATACATTCGTGTTGATAAGCATATACCCCGTTCCCTCCCACAATAAACAGAATGTGGCGAAAAGAAAAAGCTACCACATGCCAGGGGAAAGAAATAAACAGAGTTGTCTTACCAAGTAATCTCATACATTATTATATATTTCACTTTTTTCACTATACCAAAGGAAAAACCATTCTGCAAGGAATGTACAAAAAAACTATACACACCCTCTACGCAATATGATAATCCTTATGATACGTTGTAAGGTTATCATTCCCGTCTTCTGTTACCCATACCACGTCTTCAATCCGAATACCACCAATCTCTGGATAATACAATCCTGGTTCAACTGTCACAACATGTCCTGGTTCAAACACGCCAGAAACTTCAGACGCCCCACGAACATACGGTGCTTCATGTAAATCAATACCAAGTCCATGACCAGTTCCATGAGTAAACCCCTTATCCCCTGCGTGATACCCACGAGCTAAAAAGATATCAATACATGCTTGATGCACATCACTTCTTTCTACACCCGGCTTAATCATCTTCACAGCAGTAGTCTGCGCTTCATACACAGCATCATACATTTTTTTAATCTCGTCAGACACAGTACCTTTTACAAACGTTCTTGTAATGTCACTAAAATATCCAGTTTTTCTATGCCGTGGAAATAAGTCACAAATAATAGTTTGGTGTGGGCGAATCGGACCAGCTCCACGATGATGTGGAATCGCCGCATGAGAACCACATGACACAATCATACCGCACTCTGATGCTAAATCTCGTGAAAGTAACGTTTGCTCAACTTTTGCGCTTAAAAATTCACTTGTAAGAACATTCCCTTCATATAAAAGAGTATCTCCCGAAATAGTAGACGCACGTAACACATCTTCCACACATTCATATCCACTATAGGTTAACCCAAGGGCTTCACGAATGTATCCGGCTTCTTCTTTTGTTTTATATAATCGTTGAGGGTAAAGAGGAGCTGTAGGAATTAATGTCATCCCTTTAGCACGAAGATAATCAGCAAGATCAAGTGGAAAATTTGTTGGAACCTGAATCTCTTTAGAACTCAAGTCATACTCTTGAAAAAGTAAAAACGCAAGCCGACAAGTAAGAGATGATTTTTCATCCATGGCCATTGCTTTTTCAAGAAGTGGATTTAAAAGAACCAAAGTAATAGCATCATTTGTATTATGTTCTTCAAACACGCCATATTCTCGGTGGTCTAAAAAAACATATTGTTTGTCCCCAAAATCAAAGTAAAAAAATGGATCAGGAATATTAATCCCTATCCGATAAAACATGTCACTATATGATCCAACAGAATAAATAACTTTAGGTTGCATAAGAAAATTTAAGTTAACGTAATATGATTTTGCGCACTATCCCACGATGGAGTAATAAATACACATGCTTTTCCTTTTCCTTTTGTTCTATATTTATGATCAGGTAATATCATAAATATGTCACCTGGAATAAGTGTATGCCATGCTCCATCATATTCAATTTCAAATGCCCCCTCAAGAAGATACAACGTTTCCGTACATACATCATTTCGTGAGTACCCTTCTTTAGGATAATGACCATCCATCGAAATAACAGCAACACTCTGATCCCCTTTTAAGCTAGGTGGATACAATACACCTTCAGTACCACCAGGAATAGTAAATGATTTTGCATCACTCTTATGATATAACATAGTGTTTATAATTGTATCAGACAAAAAAAGAAAGGCAAACCCGCTTCATATGCCACAAACAATGTTTATGACATATGAGGCGGGCAGACGGACACTTGCAAATGAAGTGTCCGTCTGTGTTGGAGGAGGATACGGATGGACCGTCAGAAGGGCGCTCGATCATCGAGCAACCGCCGCAGGGGCAGCGGGACGCGAGGCGGGAGCCTCGCCATCATCATCCTTCTTAAGCGTGAACTCGAGCAGAACCCCCGGAGGGCTCGGTCGCTCGGGGTCAGGCCCGAAATCCATGTGTGACCCACCAGGCCGGTGAGGCATAGGAGTCGACGTTCCGTCGAGAGGGTTACCGTCAGAATCGAACCGCCGTCCATAGACGGTGTAAAAATGAGCACTCGCACCAGGAGGCAAGGGAACCATAGTCCTTCTCCAGAAAAGAACAACGACAATATATGTGGGATCAGGCCAAATCCCATATCATCGTGTCACGTGTAAAGGGTATACGTTGGGGCCTAAGGGTATACAACTAGGTAAGATGTACACTCTTAGACAACAAAGAAAAAAGCCGCCAGATTTATCCGGCGGCTTGTTTTATAAAAGTAGAAAATAATTACTTCGATACAACATGCCTCCGGAAAGGTGTAAACACACCAAACACAACAGAGCGGAGCGTAATACTCCACATCTTGAGGTCATGACACATTGTATAAATTGCTTGATTCATATAGGTATATATCCACATTGCCATATCAGAAAAAAACTGTCAACAGCAAACATACAAAAAATAACATATATTGAAAAACACACAAAACTCTGATAGGATCAAACACATAACACTATGTCATTTTTTGAAATCACTCACAAAGACAATACGAGCCTTGCAAGAACAGGCATCATCCATACAGATCATGGAGATATTGAGACACCTATATTTATGCCGGTTGGCACACAAGCGACAGTAAAAGGTCTTAATACAAATAATTTAAACAGTATTGGTGCACAGATTATTCTTGCCAATACATATCACCTACATCTACGTCCGGGCGAAGACACCATTAACGAATTTGGTGGACTTCATAACTTCATGAAATGGGATAAACCAATACTAACTGACAGTGGTGGTTTTCAAGTATTCAGTTTAGGAAAACAAAAAGAAAAAAAAGAAGGAACAAATGCATACCCTCTTGTGAAAATTGATGACGAGGGTGTTACCTTTCGTTCACACATCGATGGATCAGAACATCGATTCACTCCAAAAAGCGCCATTGAAACACAACACAAATTAGGAGCTGATATTATCATGGCCTTTGACGAATGCACCCCAGACGAAGCAGATAGCACGTACACAAAAAAAGCCATGGAGCGAACGCATCGTTGGGCAAAAGAATGTTTAGATACACATAAAAAAAATACCAAGCATCACGGATACAACCAATTCTTATTCGGTATTATTCAAGGAGCAAATCATAAAAATCTTAGAGAAGAAAGCGCCAAAATTATTTCTAGTATGGACTTTGATGGTATTGCCATTGGAGGAGAAAGTGTTGGATATAATATGGAAGCCACAAAAAATATTCTTGATTGGGTAAACCCTATCATTCCAGAAGACAAACCCCACTACACCATGGGCCTTGGGCATTCCCCAAAAGATTTATTTGATGTGGTAGAAAAAGGCATTGATATATTTGATTGTGTGTCTCCTACGAGAATGGCAAGAAATGGAACATTATTCGTGCATAAAAAAATAAGCAATACCTACAGAATAAATATTACAAATGCTGTTCATAAACGAGACAAAATAACAATTGATCCATTATTAGAAAACTCCCCTGTTGGTCATTACTC
Organism: Candidatus Magasanikiibacteriota bacterium; assembly: GCA_018651085.1. Lineage (GTDB taxonomy): Bacteria > Patescibacteriota > Patescibacteriia > Magasanikbacterales > UBA922 > JABIEQ01. The sequence continues at coordinate 51,527 of JABIEQ010000002.1, read as the reverse complement.
TCGTGCATACCTGCACCATCTATTTAATACGAGTGAACTGCTTGCGTATAGTATTGCAAGCATGCACAACCTATATTTCCTTCTTAATTTATCAAAACAAATTCGAGAAGCAATAAAAGAAAATAGATTCCAAGAACTCAAAAATGAATGGATCTAAAAACAGCCCAGTTGGGCTGTTTTTTATATAGTCAAAAATATCAATCTACGAAATAAACATCGCGTCCCCAAAACTAAAAAATCGATACTTCTCACGAACAGCTTCTTCGTAAAAAGACAATGTAAAATCAATATTACCAACAAAACTAGATACAAGCATTAAAAGGGTGGATTTTGGAAGATGAAAATTGGTAATTAAGGCATCAACAACATCAAACGAAAAACCTGGACGAATAAATACATCAATATCTCCCTCGTATGGAACAAGGTTTCCTAAAAGGGCATGCACTCCTTCTAATACGCGAACACTCGTTGTACCAACAGCAACAACACGTCGTCCTTCTTTTTTCGCTGTTGTAATAATATCAACAGTATCTTGAGATAATTCTACCCACTCTTCATGCATCACATGATCATCAAGCTTTTCAGTCTTCACAGGAAGAAACGTACCAAGACCTACATGAAGCGTTACATCAGTAAAAATAACACCTTTTTTTTGTAATGCATCAATAATGTCATCAGTAAAATGAAACCCTGCAGTAGGAGCAGCAACAGATCCTTCATGATCATCACTTGCATACATTGTCTGATATGACTCAAGCGCATGTTTTTCATCCTTTACGTACGGAGGGAGTGGTACTTGTCCATATGTATTCGCTTTAAGACGAACTTCTTTTTCATCATAAGGAAACTGTACAAGTAACGTACCATTTGGTTCCTTCACTAACACATCACACGAAAAATCATCAGCAAAAATTACTCTTGTTCCATGTCTCACATGTTTTCCAGGCTTTGCAAGCACTTTCCACACACCTTCGTTCTCCATTGGCCGAACCAAGAAAATTTCAACTGGCTTATCGTGATCACGAAGTGGCTCATTGTCTTTTGATACTAATTGACCAGACAATCGAGCTTTAAATACTTTTGAATTATTCCAAACAAGCACATCCCCTTTTTGAAATAATGAAACAACGTCATAAAAGTGACGATGCGTAAGAGACTGTTGTTCTTTATCAACAATCATAAGCCGAGAATGATCTCGCGGCTCCATAGGGCATTGCGCAATAAGTTCTTGCGGAAGGTGATAATTAAAATCAACAGTTTTCATAACATTATACGTTTTTCATTGCCTTTACTGCATCAGCAACAACGCGTGACACATTCTTATCAAGCGGATTTGGCATAATGCAATCAGCTGACACATCTGTAACATACTCCGCTAACGCACGTGATACAGCAAGTTTCATTTCATTTGTAACTTGAGGAATTCTAGCATCAAACAATCCTCGAAATATCCCAGGAAATGCAAGAACATTATTTACTTGATTTGGAAAATCACTTCGTCCAGTGGCAACAACAGCAGCACCAGCAGCTTTCGCCTCGTCTGGCATAATTTCTGGTGTTGGATTAGCCATGGCAAAAATAATAGGATCCTTTGCCATAGACCGAACCATGTCAGAAGAAACAACACCCGGTCGACTCACACCAATAAATACATCAGCCCCTTTAAATGCATCGGCTGCTACCCCACAAATATTTGATTTATTTGTTTGAGAAAGTAATTCTTGTTTCACTGGATTAAGATCAGTACGCGCATCACAGACAAGCCCTTTTGAATCAATAAGACGAATATCACTAACTCCAGCAGCCAAAAGCAGCTTTGCTGTAGCAACTCCCGCAGCACCGACACCACTCATAACAACAACAATGTCTTCAATATTTTTTGATACTACTTTAAGTGCATTATAAAGACCAGCTAACACTACAATTGCCGTTCCATGTTGATCATCATGAAACACTGGAATATTCAATCGTTCTTGTAACCGTCTTTCAATTTCGAAACATCGTGGAGCTGAAATGTCTTCTAAATTTATTCCACCAAACATAGGAGAAATACGTACAATAGTTTCAATGATTTCATCAGTGTCTTGCGTCGTAAGAGCAATAGGAAATGCATCAACATCAGCAAACTCTTTAAAAAGTAAGGCCTTTCCTTCCATAACAGGAAGACTCGCTTCTGGTCCAATATTTCCAAGTCCTAACACCGCACTTCCATCAGTCACAACAGCAACCATATTATGTTTTCTCGTATATTCGTACACTAATGATGGATCTTTTTGAATTGCCAAGCAAGGTTCAGCAACACCAGGGGTATACGCTACACTCAAATCTTCAGGACGCTCTACTTTTGCGCGAGAAATCACCTCAATCTTTCCCCCTAATTTCTTATGATATGCAATCGGATCCATAAAATGTATCTAAAAATAAAAAGTATTCTCTACAGAATACCAGTAAAAGTAAAAGGTGTAAAGATAGCTCAATATATTCCTTCTATCGATCTTTTCGTAGCCCACGAACAACAAGATAATCAGCAAGCATTCCCCCTAAAAAGCCAAATACTGCCCACATCATGGTTTCTACCTTATCAAGCTCCCCTGCAGCAACCCACTGCACAAGCACATACAAAAATAAACAAACACCGACAGTAGGAATAACATACACCCCTAAAATAAGCACCCGATTCATAGCATTATGAACACTTTGGTTACGATGAAAATTATTAATACGTTGTTTTTCAACAAGTTCTCCCTCAGTTTCAAACCCTTTTTTTAACCGAGGAGAAATGTTCTGTTTGTCTACCATATCCCCCTTACACCATAAATGAATTAAGCACTTGCTCACCACGAACCGTTGCAGCACTAATAGATACATTAAAAAAAGCAGCAACCTCATCAATAGTATTCGATACATCCCATACTTTAGTAAACTGTTCTTTCGGCATGAGTAAGTCAGCGGCAAATTTATTAGCTTCTAACTCAAGCGTGCGATCTTTCGAAGGTAACCGGTGATCATGAGCTCTGTGCATAGCCCCCTCTGCGTCATGTAAGAATGCTGGCTGCTTAATATCACTAATAAAAGAACGCTGTTCATCAAGGATATCTTTATGCATTAAAAAATGGCCAATTTCATGTGCCACAGTAAAACGAATACGCTCAGGAGAATGGGTTTCATTTACCACAATAGTATAATCTTCTTGTTCTTTTACAATAACCCCCGACTGACTCGGTGATAAATCATCAGTCGTATACATCTTTATATCAAGTGCTGTCGCAATATCAACCACAGGGACAGGAAACTGCCCTTCAAAAAGACTCCGTACATGTTCTGGAAGCTGTATTGGTAACATACAATACTACTATATCTTTCCTTATCTATTAGCGCAAATAGGTTGCAACATTACGATTATGTCCTTCAAGGGTCTTTGCATACTTTACATCCCCCGTATCAAGCGTTGTTAAAAAGTACCAATACTCATTTGATTGAGGATAAATTGCAGCTTGAATAGAGGAAAGGCTTGGAAAAGAAATTGGACCAGGAGGCAATCCTGGGTATTCATACGTATTCCAAAGTGAGTCAGTATCACGATCTTTTGGAGTTGTAAATACACTTCCATTCGTTCCAACAACATAGTGCACTGTTGAATCAGCTTGAAGCGCCCACCCAAGATCATACCGACGCCAAAATAAATCAGCAACAATCGCACGATCCACGTCTGTTCGTACTTCCCGTTCTAAAATACTTGCAAGGACCATAACTTCATGGACGGTACGACCACTTTGTTTAATGTCTGCATACATCGTATCTGTAAACTGCGCATCACGATGAATTAATAATTTTTCAAATATATCTTCAAGCGTTGCATCAGAAAAAACGCGATACGTATCTGGAGCAAGATACCCTTCAAATCCAAGGTCTCCTGGTTTATGAGAAATAAGTGTTAACGTATTTCCTAATGATGGAGTCCCTGCGGCGAAGACATTTCTAGAAAGAGGTTCACCCAACAATGCATACACTTGTTTTTTCGTACCGATATCTTCTTTTTCAATATACGCTGCAACATCTCGTACATTCCATCCTGGAATAATCGTAATTGATCGTTCTTCTCGTGTTGCAACCGTTGCAAGTGCATTAGCAACACCTTGAATAGTCACTTTTCCTTCAACAAAAAATGTCCCAGTATGGATTTTTCGATCTATATCTTTAAACGCAACATACCGACGAAAAAATTGTGGATGTAAGATAACGCCTTCTTCAAAAAGCCGCGTAGAAAGTGCGGCGACACTTTCTCCTTCAAACACATCAAAACTTATTCCATCCTTTTTTGATGATTGAAAAAACAACGCAAATAACATGTATACGCATACAAAAATACACAACACGACAACACAAAGCCCGATAAATTTATGAAAGCGATCTGCCATATTTATAAATACTGTTTTTTTCCTTCACGCTCAATCTCTTTAAGTAATGTTTTAATTTCAGGAACACGATCTTTTGGACACACAAGAACAGCATCCTTCGTATTCACCACCACAAGTCCTTGAACACCAATAGTCGTAACAATAATACCTTCTTCTTCGTTATAAATAAGTGAATCAGAAGTATCAAGAGTAATAACCTCTCCACGGGTAACATTACTTTCAACACTTGAAGATAATGCTTCCTTTAGTGCATACAATGTTCCAGGATCACTCCACCCTAAATCAACTTTTAACACAACGGCTTGGTCTTCACGAATTTTTTCAACTATAGCATTATCAAAAGACATGGCAGGCAATTGTGCATATTCTTTTTGAAGTAATGCGTCGTCCGCCACCATATTTTGAAGCGCCGTATACATCTCAAGCATATGCAATTCATATAGCCCAAGCACAAAATCAATATCAAATACAAAATACCCAGGATTCCATAACCATTCTTTTGACGCAAACATATCTTTACACTCACCAAGCTCTGGTCGATATTTCCAAGAAGAAAATGCGTGTAAACCTGCATCAATCTCATCTCCTACATGAATCCAACCCAAGTTATGGTTAGCAAATCGAGGAGTTTCACCAAGAAAAATAAATCGATCAGATTTTTCTTCAATAAGACTCTTTGCACGAGTAAGTGCATCAACAAAACGATCAGGATAATCCATAAAATGATCTGCCCAAAGCATTGCAATTGGTCCCTTTACTCCACGCGCACGCATACGAGAAAGCGTAAGCCCAACGGCAGCACCTAAATCTCGTTTCGCTGGTTCAGAAAAAATGTGATCAACGGGTAATTCGGGAACTTGTGTACGTACTAAATCAATATACGCCTCATTTGTTGAAAGATACATGTGATCAAACCCAAAAGAACGAACACGATCAATCGCCATTTGAAGTGTTGATTTTCCATCTTTAAATATAGAAAATTGTTTCGGAGAATTTCTTCGTGACAGTGGCCACAAGCGGGTACCAGCTCCTCCTGCAAAAATAACAACATGCATATACTATCGAATCAAAAACGAAATAAATAACGTATGGAGTGTTCCAAAAAATAATGAATGAAAAAATAACGAACACACTAATGCAAGTATAAATCCACCAACAAGGTCTCGTGGATAGTGTACACCAACAAATACTCGAGAAAAAGACACAAATATAGCCCACATAAAAAGAGCGAGTACAATGTACCATTGAACAGAAAAGGTGAAAATAAATACCAAGACAAAAATAAAGGAAAGCATCGTATGATCTGACGGAAATGATTTCCAAGTGCCAAAAGGGGTAATAAGTTGGCGAATAGAGGGCATTTCAATAATTGGTCGCCTGTGTGGAGATAATGATCCTATTGCCCAGCTAATCACAAGACCAAAAAACGAAATGAAACTCAGTTGCAATAAGAAGGCTACACCTAGATATACCTCACCAATAGAGACAAATACAAACCCAAAAATGATCACAAATAGCAAAAGAACAGCAATTCCCCATCTTGCACCAAAAATCATAGCCTTGTCAAAAGCAGGATAACGGCCAACATAGGCATTAATAGCCAAAAACAATCGATGACTCCATGAATGTTTCATGCGTGAAGAAATAGCTTAAATAAAAGACTTTTTATGAAAAATAGTCGAAAATACTGCTCTCATAATACCCAAAATCGGCCAAATACGCAACCACACACAACAGGGCTTGATTTTTATAACCTTATAGGCTATACTAAGCCCAGTTTATTGCTAATTAGAACCCTCGTTGTATGAAACCTACAAAAGGAACCAGCAGAAGTAGAACTGGAACCAGACGATCACATCACGGGTTAAAACCTCTTACTATCCACAAGGATGAAGAGGGAAACGCACATCTTCCCCACCACGCAACTCCACTAACTGGAAAATACCGTGGGAAACAAGCGAAAGACGTTGCGAAAAGAACCGTACGACGTGTGAAAAAACTTAAAGCTATCTCATAACAGATATACTCTCGTCTATGTCAAACCGACACCTGGCCAGAACCATTGTCATGCAAACACTATACCAGTGGGATTTTAAAAAAAGACCAACTGGTGCAATTGATGCAATTATCGATCAAATGATCGAGGAATTTGGAGTCGGTTTGAAAGACAACAAAACATACGTACGAGAGACCGTACACAATATTATTGATCATCTTGAAAAAATTGATCAAACAATTTCGGCGTACGCAACGAATTGGCCAATTGACCAAATCACTGTTATAGATAGAAACACCCTTCGTATTGGTATTTACGAACTTATTATTAATGCAGACATCCCAGCAAAGGTTGCCATTAATGAAAGTATAGAAATAGCAAAAACATTCGGTGGTCCATCATCAGGAAAATTTGTAAATGGTATCTTAGGTGCAATTTACAAAGAAATCAAAGATAAAAAAGACACCAAACAAACAAAGGAATAATTCGTCATCTTACGACGTGAGCGACAGGGATATGACAGGTCGCTCACCTGTGCAGGTGACACAATATTGTAAACCTATGCAAATTGACGCATACGAAGAAAGAAAATTTTCAACTCTTGAAGACGCTATAGGCGTCACATTCGACAATAAAAATTATATTGTCCAAGCATTAGTACACCGATCATTTCTTAATGAAAACAGAGACTTTGCTCTTGGACATAATGAACGCCTTGAATTTTTAGGAGATGCTGTGCTCGAACTCGTTGTCACAGAATTTCTTTTTGAAACATATCTTAACCCCGAAGGAGAACTTACCAACTGGCGAGCTGCCATGGTAAACGGAAAAAACTGTGCTGAAGTCGCAAAAGAAATGGGACTTGAACCATATCTATTCCTCTCTCGTGGTGAATCAAAAGATACCAGCCAAAAAGCACGTGACTACATCCTTGCAAATGCAGTAGAAGCAGTCATCGGGGCAATTTACCTTGATCAAGGTTGGGATATCTCAAAACAATTTATCAATCGATGGGTCATTAGTAAACTTCCACATATTCTAGAACATGGATTATGGATGGATCCAAAATCTCGTTTTCAAGAAGCCTCTCAAGAAATTGTTGGTGTTACTCCAACATATAGAGTGCTAAAAGAAGAAGGGCCAGATCACGAAAAACAATTTGTTGTAGGCGTTTACCTAGATAAAGAAAAAATTGCAGAAGGAAATGGTGGAAGTAAACAAGAAGCACAAATTGATGCCGCAGAAGTTGCCCTCAATATTAAAAAGTGGAAAGGACCAAAAATAGAAATGGTAGAAAGAAAAATTGGTGACCCAATTGGGTAACACCACACACGCGCCGTTAGCTCAGTTGGTAGAGCAGTTGGCTCTTAACCAAACGGTCGAGGGTTCGAATCCCCCACGGCGCACAATGCACCCGTAGTTCAACTGGATAGAGCGTCTGGCTTCGGACCAGAAGGTTGTAGGTTCGAGTCCTGCCGGGTGCACACAACAAAAAAGGCCTCCATAATGGAGGCCTTTTTTAATACAATAAATTACTTATCCATATTCTTTACCATGAGCTTTCTATGCTCTGCATGCCAACCAATAAGGTTGATGGTAAGTTGTACAAATGAAGATACTCCAGCAACAGCAAGAAGCAACCAAATAAACCATGTCTCAGGCCATTTAAAATAAATAAACACGGTAAATAATGATGACCAAACACCAATACACCATGGACAGCTAAATAAATCTGACATCAAACGACGAAATCCTGTTGCAGGCTTTGTCCGAACGACATACATCATACCAGACCCTTTAAAATGCTCTTCTTCAGTGTTTAAAAAGAGATCTCTAATATATTGAGCAACCTTATCGTAAACAAGTAAACGAGTAAGTCGAAATACCGCAAGTGCTAAGATAATAAATTCAAATACATGAATATCCCGAAGGTCATGAATACTTCCAGGAAGAAGATAATAAATGCCTATTGCAACAAGAAGCCCAAAAACCATAGAGAGGATAAAACTCCATCCATTACCACTTCCTTTTTCCTTTCTTTCCATAAAGAAAATATATTAAAAAATAAATAGATTATTTAACGAATACCAACTAAACGACGTACTTCTTCAATAGTGTCACTTGCAGCAGCTTGTGCTTTTTTTGCCCCATCAACGAGAATAGCTGCCAAGGCATTATGATCTTGCATCAACTCATCACGCTTTTCACGAAACGAAGCAAAATAGGATCCAATTGACACACTTAACGTTTCTTTTAACTCTCCATATTTAATAGAACCACTTTTCTCTTCCTCTACGAATCTCTTGTGATCATCAACCGAACCAAAATATGAAAGTAACAATAATAAGTTTTCAACACCAACAGACGAACCTCCACCTTCACTCGCTGTAACAGCCTTTTTTATTTTCTTTTCAAGAACAGCTGGAGCATCAGCAAGTTCAATCACATGATTCGCTCCTTTACTTTTACTCATCTTTTTTGTAGGTTCAAGTAAACTTTTAATACGAGGGGTTTCAGTCAACAATACTTCTGGCTCAGAAAAATATTCTCCATACCGATTATTAAACCAACGTGCAATATTTCTTGTTAACTCAACATGCTGTTTTTGATCTTCCCCTACAGGAATACGTGTTCCATGATACAAAAGAATATCAGCAGCCTGAAGTACTGGATACGTAAAAAGACCAACATTCACATTTTTCTTTTGTTGATCACTTGATTTATCTTTAAACTGAGTCATTCGCTCAAGCTCTGCTACAGGTGTAACAGTATTAAATATCCACGCAAGTTCAGCATGCCCTTCTACATGAGATTGCACAAAAAGAGTCGTCTTTTTCGGATCAATACCACAAGCAATAAGTTCAGCTGCAATATGTAAAATCTTTTCTTTACGCTCTGTTGCATCCATATTTCCAGTAAGAGAATGCAAATCAGCAATAAAGTAATATACATCGTATTCTCCACTATTTTGAAGCTCTACAAGAGGTTTAATTGCCCCAAGATAATTCCCAATATGAAGATTTCCTGTCGGTTGAATGCCAGAAAAAACAATAGGCTTCGCCATAAGACACACGCTAAATAAAATTAATTATCTATACAGTAACGTATAGATAGAAAAAAAACAAGGGAACCTATACGGCCCTCTTATGCTTAAACATCTTCACGAAGTGATCGCAAAATAGTTCTAAATTTACTCCGAGGCTTTTTCAGTGTCTTAGACCCTCTTGTAACAGTGGCGATCCCTGTGCCAAGGTCCTTTGCAATCCGACGCTGACTTTCTCCATTATCAAGTCGTTGCACAATTTGCAATCGCTTTGCAATTTCTTCAAACTCTGTCGGCGTCAATAAATCACGCAAAAAATCCTGCATCATTTTAGCATCAGTAATAGCAGACAGAAAAGAAATAAGATCCTGTTTATATTTTCGAATACCAGACATAAAAAAATAGTGTACTTATATATAAGTACACTACCAAGTGAATATTCTTGTGTCAACAAAAATATATTACACTTCAATCACAACAGGCAAAATCATTGGACGTTTTTGTGTTTTTGTAAAGAGGAACTGTCCAACCTTATCACGGATGATATTTTTGATTTCATTAGTGTCTGCCCAAGTTTTTGGATCAGATTTCAACACCATGCGTTTCACTTTTCCACGCAAGTCTTCAATCAAATCTTTATTTTCTTTTAAAAATACAAAACCACGAGAAATAATATCTGGATTTTGTACAAGCTTTCCAGTTTTTGAATCAATTGTTGCAATAACAACAACCATACCGTCTTCTGCTAACACTTGTCTATCTCGAAGCACAACATGTTGTGCATCACTAACACCAAGCCCATCAACATATACGTAATTGGTTGGAATTTTTGCTTCTAACACACGCATACCATCTTTCCCAAGTTCCATAATTGTTCCATTGTCTGGAACAGTGATATTTTTTTCATCAAATCCGTCATCTCGAACAAGCCAAGCAGCTTCTTTTAAAAACAAATGATTAGCATATACCGGCACAAAATAATCCGGTTGTACTTGCTTTACCATGTCTTTAATGTCTGTTCGAGTTGCATGACCACTCACGTGAACTTCAAGAATGTCTCTATGAAGCACGTTATCACACTGACGATACATGTTATCTTTTAACCGTTGAATCGTCCGTTCATTTCCAGGAATAACAGAAGAAGAAAATACAACAGTATCACTTTTTTGCAATTTAATAGAACGATGATGCCCATTCACAATACGAGATAATACAGCATTTGATTCTCCTTGCGCACCAGTACAAATAACAATGATTTCATTGTCTTTATACTTAGATGCATTCCGTACATCAATTAATGTTCCTTTTGGAAACTTAATGTATCCAAGGTTTTTTGCAATTTCAACATTAAGTTTCATGCTATACCCATCAAGCGCAACTTTCTTTCCAAGATTCGTAGCAGCTGCAATAATCCATTTAATTCGCTCAATTTGTGAAGAAAATGTACCGATAATGACACGTCCTTTTGCATTACCAATGATATCTTTAATGTTTTTATACATCTCTTCGTATGTTCCATGAGACTTATCATGAATTGCTCCAAGACTTTCAAGTAAAAGTACACTTGGTTTTCCTTTAAGCTTCGCAAGATGCTTATAGTCAACACGCGCTTTACCTTTTTTGTCTCGTTCCATGGTCCAATCTCCAGGATGAATAGCTATTCCAGCAGGAGTTTCAACAATAACACCAACGGCATCCATGATAGAGTGTTCTACTTGGAAGAATTTAATCGTAAATTTACCAAGTTTAAGCACATCATCAAATCCATTGATACGAATAGTCTTAAGATTTTTTGTTGAACCTTTTTGTCGATCTTCAAGTTTATGCTTAATAAGTGCAAGCGTAAGATCTTTTCCAGCAATCACAGGATAGCCTAACTTGTCTAAAAGAAAAGGAGCAGCACCAATGTGATCAAGATGACCATGGCTAAAAATAATACCACGGATATCTTTTTCTCGTCCTTTTAAATAACTAATGTTAGGAATAATAAGGTCAATTCCGGGCATGTCTTCTTCTGGGAACTGTACTCCCATGTCAAGAATAACAATATCACGACCATATTCAAAAATAGTCATGTTTCGTCCAACTTCTTCACATCCTCCAACAGGGATAATACGAAGATTTTCATCACTCCCTGGAATGTGATACCGAGAACTTTTACCGGCTGAGCGAGTATGTGTAGATGGTCGAGAGGCGTGCGTACGTGGTCGTTGTGTTGATCGAGAAGAAGAATGTCGTGCACCACGTGCATGACCTCCTACTCGAGGGGTTGAGGGCTTGCCACTGTTTCTTCTAACAGCACCAGGGCCCGTTGTTGTCGTTTTTCTCATCATAATATAGAGATTAATTAATTCGCTGTTCGCTTAATATAGACGAACAGATGAAGGTAGATAATAAATGTTATTTTCGAAACTTCCATTTTCCATCAGTTTTAATATACCACCCGGTAATACCAGCAAACCGATCAGCTGGAACAAAAATTCGTGAGACAGTAATGCCACGTACGATATCACTTGTCGCATATGTATACGTTGGAGTGTACAAAAATGTAGCAGGTCGATCTTCAAATAAAAGATCTTGAAATTGTCGATAAAAATCAGCAATTTCAACAGGGTCAGTTGCCTCGCGAGCGTCTTCTAAAAACCCATCAGCAGTACGATTCACATATCGAGCAAGATTCAATCCAGGAAAATCAATCTGAGAAGAATGCCAAAATGGATATGGATCAGGATCACTCCCAATAATTGCTCCGTACAATAATACATCGTATGTTCTATCCCGAAGTGTTGTACGAGAAATATCTTTTGGATCAATAAATGTTGTTCGAACACGAACACCAATCTCTTGCCATGACGCGACAATAAGATCAATCGCACGTTCATATTCTGGTGTTCTAGCCGTTACAAGATCAATAGTTAAAAGATTTTCATCTTCATCTTGACGATAAAACGTTTGCCCTTCGTCAATTTCTTGATCAAGAAGTAGATCAATGTCCTCTTCTTTTTGTGTACGTAACGCTTCAATACTCAAACCCTCTTCAACTGACTCTTCAGAAGAATCAACGGCATCATCAACCGCTTCAGCTTCTTCATCTTCAGCATTCTCATCAAGAGCTTCTTGAATTGCAGCATCAGCCTGTACTTTAGTTTCTAAAATAGCTTGTTGTTCTTCTTCCCACTCAAGAAGAAGGGCTGCTTTATTTTTTTCACGATAATCTTCAACAGATACTCGAGTCCATGTAGTATCAAGCAAATCATTAGCTTTACTCACACTATACTCAAGCTTCTTTTGATTCGGATCAAATCCAGGATAATTTGGCAAAATAGGACCATTGATGGCTTCCCCTTCGTCACGAAGCACATCACGCAAAATCCGTTCCTTATCAATAGAAAGAGCAAGCGCTGTTCGAACTTCAACTTCTTCAAGGACCGGCGCATGATCTTCATTAAAAAATAAGGCCGTATATTGTGGAAGTTGCAAGGTATGAAGCACAATATGCTTACGCTCAACACGATCTCGCATATCAAACGGAACAAAATGAAGACCATCTACTTTTTGTTCTCGAAAATCTTGAATTGCACGAAAATAGGCATCTTCTCCTTCGTAAAAACGAAACACTAGTTCCTTTATAAAAGAAGGCGCATGGTGATATCCTTCGTACCGAGCAAGTTCATACTTGTAGATAAAACCTGTTTCATCTTTAACAAAACGAGCAAATTGAAACGGACCAGCCCCAACAGGACGCAAGTTCGCTCCAGCAAGACGCATACGTTCAGCTGAAACAGATCCCCACACGTGTTCAGGCAACACCCCAAACACTAAAGAAGAAAGAAATGGTGTAAACGGTTCTTCAAGCGTAAACCGTACAGTCTTCTCATCAATAGCTTCCACAAGAACACCTTGGAAACTAACAATCAAAGGACTGTTCACTTCAGGATTTTGAATGGTTTCAATAGTAAAGACAACATCACGAGCCGTTAATGATTCCCCATCATGCCAAGAGATATCATCACGAAGTTCAAAGGTATATGTAAGCTGATCTTCACTAATAGTATAGCTCTTTGCTAAATCTGTATGAAGCGTTTGTGCATCATCATGACGCATAAGCCCAGCATAGACAAGCCTTGTAAGATCAAGATCAACATCATTTACCGAAGCAAAAATAGGATTCACAAGCTGTGGGGATCCAACAACAGCTTCAATATACTTTCCACCAATAGCAGGAACACGCACACGATATGTTGAAGCAGACACAAGTCCCACCCAAACAATAGCCACAAAAAAAACAAATACGCTCATCCGAAAAAAAAGCATTTCTCTTGACGAAAGAATCTTATGAATATGACGAAATTGTTTCCATGAAGGAAATCGTTTTCCATGCACACGACGTACAAGAGAAACATCCTTATGGGAAGAAAATCGCTTCGAAGAAGAAAAGATATATTTTTTCAAAGAGGAATACATCCCCTTTATATATGGAGGCAGTTGCACAAAAAAATATTAATAAGAACACATATAATATGTATATATGTTCAAAAAGAAGAATTTCTTACACAAAAAGAGCAAGAAATGCTAGTACGAAGAAAAGAATAGATGAAACAATAGTAACTTTATACAAAAAGAGATCAACTCCACGTCTTGTACTCACAACACCACCACCACCGCTTCCACCAAATCCAGCTCCAAGACCAGCCCCTTTTTGTTGCAATAAAATAGCAATAATAAGGACAAGTCCTACAATAACGTCAAGGAAAAGAATAACAGTATTTAACATATACAAAATATTTCGAGAATTCATGAACAAAGGCAGTATATAGAAAAACCCGAAAAAAAGCAAGGGGGTTAAGCCAAAAAATAGGCTAAAATAGGCTAAAATAAGCTATTTTTCACAAAAAGATATACACAAAGTGATACAGACAACTCCATTGACAAAAAAAAAGACACATGATACGATAAGCGCGCTAAAACTAAATAATATGAAACAAAATACACATCCAACAAATCATCCAGCTATCTTTGTAGATACCTCATGTGGGGTAGAATTTAAGACAACCTCAACAATGAATGGAGAGGATACAAGAGATATAGATGGTGTAACACATCAAGTACACAATATCGAAATTTCTTCAGCATCACACCCATTTTATACTGGAAAAGAGATGCTTATTGATACAGCAAGACGAGTAGAAAAATTCCAAGCACGTATGCAAAAACAAGAAGATACAGCAAAAGGAAGAAAAGGGAAAAAAGCAAAGCGAGCAACTCGTGCAGCGACAAAAGAAAAAGAAGCAAATACTGAAACAAAAGAAGACGTAAAATAGCTCCCGTACATATTTAATCAGCCTCTTTCAGGCTGGTTTTTTATTTTTTGAATATCATATGAAACAAAAATATATAGACATACACAACCGTTTTAAAGAACTTGAAGCACTATTACAAGATCAAGCCATACTTAGTGACCCAAAAAAGATCAAAGATATCTCTCAAGAATACAATGATCTTAAAGATCTCGTAGAGCACATTGTAACACTCGAAAAAACTGAAAAAAACGTAGAAAAAACAGAACACATCCTACAAGAGGAAACAGATGAAGAAATGAAAGAATTAGAAAAAGAAGAACTCGAACAATTAAAACAAAAAGTCCAAGGTCTCGAAGACACATTAAAACTCATGACAAGACCAAAGGACCCCATGGACAAAAAAAATGTCATCGTAGAAATACGTGCAGGTGCAGGTGGAGATGAAGCAGCTTTATTTGCAGGAAATCTTATGCGCATGTACATACGTTACGCTGAAAAAAACAATTGGAAGACCGCGATCATCAGTGAAAACCGTATTGGTATCGGTGGATTTAAAGAAGTTATCTTTAATGTGACAGGAAAAAATGTATACGAATCAATGAAATATGAAATGGGAGTACATCGTGTACAACGAATTCCAGAAACAGAAAAATCTGGAAGAATTCATACATCTACAGCAAGTGTTGCCATATTACCAGAGGTAGAAGAAAAGGAAATTGATATCAGACAACAAGACTTAAGAATTGACACCTACTGTGCGAGTGGAAACGGTGGACAAAGTGTAAACACAACGTACAGTGCGGTACGAATTGTGCACATTCCAACTGGCGTAACAGTGCAATGCCAAGACGAAAAATCTCAACAACAAAATAGAATAAAAGCCATGAGCGTTCTTCGCGCACGAATCTACGAAGCAGAACAAGCAAAAAAACAAGCCGAGCTTGATGCCAAAAGAAAAAGCCAAATTGGATCAGGTGATCGTTCAGAAAAAATACGAACATACAATTACCCACAAGATCGTATTACTGATCATCGTATTAAACATAGCTGGAATAACATCCAAGCAATTCTTGACGGTGAGGTACAATCAATTATCGACATACTTAAAGATGAAGATTACAAACAAAAAGACGACCAATAAGTATGACCATAGGGCAAGCATTAAAGCGAGCACAAAGAGATATGAAGATAAAAGAAGCAACGCTGCTTTTATCTTATGTTATACATAAAAAGTACACAACGATACTCGCACACACAGACGCCCCTATTTCCATACGATCATACATGCGCTTTTTACATCTCGTACGTAAAAGAAAAAAAGGAGTACCTTTTGCATATCTTACAAACGAAAAAGCATTCTTTGGTCTAGACTTTATTGTAAACAAACATACTCTCATCCCTCGACCTGACACAGAAGTTCTTATAGAAAAAGTGCTAGAAGAACTAGATACAAAAACAAGTCCATATACACTCATTGATGTTGGTGTAGGGTCAGGATGTATCCCTATTGCCATACAAAAAAATGTAAACAACGCACTTACTTGTATAGGAACTGACAAATATAAAAAAGCCTTACGCATAGCATCAAAAAACAGCATCAGACACAATGCCCCCATACAATATATACACACAAACCTGATAAAGAGCATCACGCATGAAATGATTCATACAAAAAATCTCATCATTACAGCAAACCTTCCATACATAAAAAAAGAACAATACAAAAAAGAACCTTCTATCAAATGGGAACCAACACACGCACTAATTGCAAAGGAACGCGGACTTGCATTATATAAAATATTGTTCACTCAAATACAAACAAAAAAATTAGATACATTACATTGTCTCACAATATATATAGAAATAGATCCAGATCAAAAACAAGAAATAAAAGACATCATTCACATGCACTGGCCTAAAGCGAAGGTGCTCGTTCATAAAGATCTTGCACAATTAGATCGGATCGTACAAATAAAAATACACCACCCATAATGGGTGGTGTATTTAATATATCGATTATACTGCTGCAGGAGTTTCAACAGGTGCTGCTTCAACTTTCTTTTTTTTCGTAGGGGCAGCTTTTTTCTTTTGTAGACGAACAGCTCTAAGTTTCTTTTTATGATCTCGCAAGTAATATGCACGAGATTGTCGCACAATAAGATGACGAACAAGTTCAATTTTTGCAACAAGTGGTGAATGAAGAGGAAAAATCTTTTCTACACCAAAACCTTTAGAAATCTTTCTTACTGTAACAGTAGCACCAGATTCTTTTCCATGTTTTGCTGCTAATACTTGCCCTTCAAAAATTTGTGTACGCTCTTTTTCTTCTCCCTTACTATTAACGTCTTTAATACGTTGGTGGACACGAATAATCATGCCGGGTTTGAGAGAAAATCGAATGTCTTCTGACATATGCATCTAAAAATTACGAGAGGTTGAAAAACCCTTTCAACATCATCAAATAATATACGTGAGGCGAGTGTACCCGAAAATAAAGAGCTTGTCAAGGGAAAAATAGCCCTACTGTGCCTTTTTTTGAGCTATAACAAAGCGATCAGGGGCATTACCTTTCATAACGTTAGATGGATATTTTTGCGCATTTTTAGCCATTTTTCTCAAAATAACAGGAGCAAGTTCAATATTTGTTGAAATAGCAAAATTAAAGCAATACAAAAGCACATCAACAAGTTCTTCTTCTATCGCTGTTCTATAAGAAGGATCAGTCTCCATACGAGAAGTAACCTCTTCAGGATTTTTCCATAACATAAGTTCAAGAAGCTCCCCCACCTCAATACTTATAGCATCAGCTACGTTTTTAGGGTCATGAAACTGATCCCAATCTCGTTCTTTATAAAATACCGCCAATTGTTCTTTTAAAGCCCCAAATGTAAGTGTTTGATCAGTATTCATAAAACATTGCTCTATATATGTTAAAAATGTCTTTGCAGTTTTTTGCCAAGAAAAATCGCAAGATCGTGTATACCCCTTTATACGATACAATTCTCGAAGTGTATCGTCTGTACAAAGTGTAATAATAGCGTCAGCAATTTCAGACACATACAAAGGATGCACAAGATACCCAGCATCACCTACAACTTCAGCAAGAGAAGACCGTGCACTCGTAATCACTGCTGTTTTAGATGCCATTGCCTCAAGAACAGGAAGACCAAACCCTTCATACAAACTCGGAAAAACAAATATTGTAGACAAACAATACAACGCGGGTTTATCGATCTCATCTACATACCCAATATAACGAACACCGGATGTTCTCGCAATAGCTCGTAAAATAGGCCCATGTTTCCATCCCAAGGATCCAGCAATAATAAGCTCACACGTAGACGAAAGATGAGGCTTTGCTAAAACAAAGGCCTCAATGATCGCTAAGATATTTTTACGCGGTTCAAGCGTCCCTAAAAATAATAAAAATTCAGACGGGAGATTATATTTTGTTTGAACCTCTTTAGAAGATAATGCCGTATCTGAAAAAAATATAGAAGAAACTCCCGGAGATAATACTTGAATCGAAGTTTCTTTTACACCAAGAGATCGATGAACATCACGCTTAGTATTATTTGAAGGAACAAATACTATACGAGAAGAAGCCACTTGTTTTTTTGGTTGCATCAACCGATGCCACACTCGCCGCCACCAAGAATAACAATCCGGAAAATATAAAAATGATAAATCATGAATAGTTTTGAGCGTCTTTGTTTTTGATGATATGTGTGTAAAATGCAAATTTAAGGAAAAAAAGTAATCAAAATGATCAATATCAGAAACACGTCGCAATATAAATTGATCAAGTGAAAATATACCCAACAATTGACCAAGATGAAAAAGTTTATTTGGATAACGAGTATACACAAACCGTACATTCTTTTGATCAAATGCAGGCATATGCACAGACACATCACGATACGCATTACAAAAAAGAATATACGTGTTCTTTTTATCAATTGAAAAAAGAGCCTGTAATAGCTCAAACGTATACACCCCGACACCTGTACGATGTGGGTGAATAAGTGGACGTAAATCAATTCCAATAATCATATAAAAATTAACGCACATCAAGACGACACTGCTGCATCTCTTGGAGAAAAGTACTATACCGCTTTTGTATATACGTTCTTATTTGTTCTTTAAATCTATTAGCACTAAACTTACTTGCATGAGCCTGAATCAATGCGCTATCCCACGTATGTGTATCAAAAGAAAGCAACACATCAACAAGTGACTCCCAATCTTGGCGATCAAAAAACAACCCCGTAACACCAGGAATGACCGTTTCAGTAACACCACCAACACCGTAAGCAATAACCGGGCGACCACTTGCCATAGATTCTATTGGTGTAATACCAAGATCTTCTACTTGTGGATGAATAAACGCTTTTGCATCTCGAATAAGCTGTATTTTTCTTTCATCAGTCACTCGTCCAATAAATTGAATGTTTGGTTTAGCAAATTTTTTCAATCGCGCAAGCTCAGGACCATCTCCAAATAATTTCAATGGCCATCCCAAACGATTGAATGCTTGAATCACTAAATCAAACCGTTTATACGGAACAAATCGTCCACCAGAAATAAAATAATTCTGTATTTTTGTAGAACGAGAAAAAAGATGCGTATCAACAGGCGGATACACGATATCACTCTTTCGTCTATAGTACTTTTGAATGCGATGACGCACCGTGTCAGAATTTGCAATAAAATGATCAACCCGATCAACGCTTGCACGATCCCATAAACGAAGTTTATGGATAAGCCGTGGTAAAAAAGCTTTAATAAATCGATTATATTTTAAATCATGAATATATTCGTGCGTATCAGTCCACAAATATCGTGTTGGAGAATGACAATAAGAAATATGAAGCGTCTCAGGCCGTGTTAATATCCCTTTAGCAAATGCACTCGTTGACGACAACACTAAATCAAAATCATGAAGATTATGACGCTCAGTTGCTAAAGGCATCCATGGTAAATACCATTGATACTTTGTTTTTCCAAAAGGCATCTTTGAAATAAATGATTGTCGAATATCAGAAGTAACAAACTGCGGAAGTTTTTTCTTATCATGAAACAACACAAAAATAGGCGCTTCGGGATATATATCTCGAAAAGCCTGTAATACACGTTCCGCTCCCCCATCTTGCGAAAGATAATCATGAACCAAAGCAACTTTCATATACTTACAATGCCCGTCGGCGTCTAAACAAAATAAATGGGGTTTTAACAAGAATAATAAGATCAAGCAATAAACTCCAGTGTTCAATATAAAATACATCTAGACGAACCTCATCGTCATAAAGTAAATCACTTCGTCCAGAAATTTGAGAAAGACCTGTGATACCTGGCTTTACCGTAAACACTTTTTTATGTTCTTCAATATATCCAGATACCTCACGAGGCTGATGAGGCCGGGGCCCAACAATACTCATATCTCCTTTTAGCACATTCACAAACTGTGGAAACTCATCAAGACTAATACGTCGAAGGACCCTGCCAAACGAAGTCACTCGAGGATCATTCCCAACCTTATAAATGGGCCCTACACGGGTATTTTGTTTTTCAATGAGTTCCTCTTCCTTTTTAAGTGCTTTTTTGCCTGAAACTCCAAATTGAGGCCCTGTACAGTCCTTTTGATACATTGATCGGAACTTATATGCAGTAAACAATGCTCCACGAACCCCAACCCGAGCATTTTTATAAATAATAGGGCGACCACTATCAATAAAAACCAAAAAAATCAGTAATACATACAGTGGAGAAAACAACACTAATACGCAAATACTGACAATGATATCAAATAATCGCTTTGCCACACGCCCCCACCCTTCAAGCGGTGTTCGTCTAAGTTCAACAATAGGAACCCCAGCTAACGGATGCACTGTCACATGGCTTGCATATGACGAAAATAAATCTGCTGCATACTTAAATGTAATATGATGCTCGTGACAAAAAGAGATAGCTGAAATAAGTGCCTCATCATCAAATCTAGGACGAACAAAAATTACTTCATCAGTAGATACATCAAGAAGCTTTTTTTCAACAGCCTTACTAAACGAAGAAAATGTTCCTATCACACGATATCCCAACTCTCTTCTTGTATTTAATTCAATAGATATATCTTTAATAGAAGCATCCTCACCAATAAGAACCACCCGACGAAGCCCAACGCCCATACGATATAACACTGATTTTACCCCCCGCATAACTAACCGTCCTAAAAGGACAAACACTACAGAGAAAATAAAACTTGTAATGACAAGAAAACGAGAATCAAATAATTGTTGCGTAAACATAACGTAAATAGCAACAATACCAAGACCAATAAAACAACCAGTGATAACCCGCACAAAATCATTCGCTAGTTTACGGTTAGCGTCTGGTGTATATAATTTCAAACTAGCAAAAATAACTAACCACAATAACGCCACCCAAATAGAAAGATGTATAAACGAAGAAAAAGAAAGTTCGAATGTCACGGCCCGAAGAGATAAGGCCCAATCAGTAAATCGAAGCTGATACGAACAAACTGCCGCAAACATGAGCATAAGGAAATCCACAGGAACAGTCGCAATCATGAGAAGCATTTCTGAACGCTTCATAAGGTATAGTATTAAAAACACCTCTATCATAGCCCAAAAAAGGGAGTTTAGCAACTTGACAAAAGAGCTAAAATAAGCTATATTATGTCAGTCTTATCTACATGCGATGATCGCACCCTCCCATTAAGGGGTGGTGAGGAAAGTCCGAACTCCCATATCCTTCGGGATATGTCATGGTAGTGGGTAACACCCACCCGTATAGTGGCAACACTATGCGCGGGAAAGTGCCACAGAGACAATACTACTTATCCATTCTTTGGATAAAAAAAGGTGAAAAGTGCGTTGATGTTTTTTACTCTCGAGATAAAAGGCTACAACGCTCGTATCCTGGCAACAGGAATACGTGGTAAACCCTACCTGGAGAAAGAGCAGCGTTCGCAATTATGTGCGTTCGAAAAGGTAGCTCGTTTAAGACCATTGGTAACAATGGATCTAGAGAAATGATCATCTCCACTTTTAGTGGAAACAGAATTCGGCTTACAATATAGATAAGACAAAAAAACACCGCATACAGTATGCGGTGTTTTTTATTTCGTTAAATAAATATTACTCATCATGCGGATGATCAGTACCACAACTAGTACCTAATCCACCAACACAAGATTCTTCAGGGGGCGTCCCTCGTTCAGGACACACTTCAGAATAAATACACGAATCATCACTCACTGATGCAATTTGAGCAGTGACATCTTCATGAGGAGATCCATAACTAATAAGCACCTGATCAAGGTCTTGAATACTATATGTATGTAATGAACCACGTGCTTCTCCATTTACAAAAAACTTCAAACTACTTTGTCCGTTTGTACAGTATTCTTCACCAGTATCAACAGTAAGACAACTTGAAGAAAGACTCATACCAATAGATTCAAAAAAGTCTCCAAGCGTCACAGCTGAAAAATGCTTATGAAGCACATCTCCATTTCCGTCATGAAGATGCGTGTATTCATGACGTGGATTTTCTTCACTAGATTGATACTTCTCTTGAGTAAAATCAATACTATTCCCATTAATATACATTTTCAAATCAGCATGTTCGTGTACTTCTTCACCTTCAGAAGAATCAACAGACACAGCAACATTAATAAGTGCAGCTCGAATTAAAAGAGAAAATTCTTCTGAGCCTGATGGGTTCTTAATTTTTTCTCCATTTAAAAAGAAGGTTGGAGTAGAATTAACACCTAACGCTGTTCCCCCTTGAAAATCTTTATCTACTTTTTGTCGAGATGAACGAGCATCCATATCTTTAATAAACGTATCACGATTCAAACCAAGTTCCTCTCCATAAGAAATAAACAATTCTCGTGGATCAACTGCTCCTGACCAACTTCGTTGTCGTTCAAAAAGCATATCATGCATTTCAAAAAATCTTTCTTGTTGCCCAGCTGCTTCAGCAGCAAACGCTGCAATACGAGCATGTTGATGTTGTTGAAGAGGAAAATGACGAAAAACAATTTGTACTTCATCTGGAAATTCTTCATGCACACTTTGCATTAAAGCAGAGTACGATGCACAAGCCGGACATTGAAAATCACCATATTCTACAATTGTAACAGGGGCATCTTGAGGTCCTTTTGACCAATCCTCACTTACAATCTGTGTTAATTGATCAGCTCCCCCACCAATTTGTGAGTATCCAATTGCCCCAACAACAATAACCACGATTCCAACGATAAACCAAAAAAACGGACGACGAAATACAGACATACAAATAAATAAAATTAATATACTAAAATACGAGTGGAGAGGCGTGGAGTGCACAACATCTCTCCGGGGGTTTTTGTCACTCAGGAAGACACCTAATGATAAGGCATTCCTGAAAACGCAACGGTCGACCTCCAGACCAGGGTAAAAAGACGTCGAGAAATACTCCCCGTCAAATACTTCACTGTCTGAAGGGACAATCTGATTGCCCACAAGAAACTATCAATGATGAACCACGACAGCCCACCTTTCTTGAGTAACCCGCCCAAAGCGGTAAGCAAACCAAAAACTGACATACGCCCTCCTCTATGCACTCCCATAGAGTGTTTATCATAGAAAAGAAAACTATTCAAGGTCCTCCTATCATATAGAAAGCAAGATAAATCTGCAACATTATACTATGCTATACTCTTTATATACGCTTATATACCTTTTTTTCATTCAATATGAGTAGAGAAACAGACATATTCGAAGATAGTTGGATTCGTTTCCACTTATTTGATCTTTTAGCGATTGGAATTGCAGGTATTATACAAATCCCTTATATACGAGAAGCTATTTTACCAACAACTTCTTTTTGGCCAGGAATCAGTACCATCCTTTTTATTATTACAATCATACTATTAGCCTTTACACCACACTACCAAAAAGGAGTGCAAAAAATTACCAAAGAGTACCCACTTCTTACGATGTTCACGATGTATCTTGGTGGACCAATGATCATGGCATTCATTTTTTTCCATTACGTCATACAAAATATCGTAACATTATATATTCCAAACATTATTGATATATTTTATCACACCTTTTTTGGAGGCATCCTATTTTTTATTCTTATTGCTTTTACTATAAGTTGTATTCCATTATTTTATACCATTGCACTTCGGTCAAAAACAAAAAAAGAAACACCAATGGTTTCCTATAAAAATATAATCGCTACCATAGTTCTTATATTACAATCTGCAATTCTTTTTTCTATTGTAACCAATCAATTTTATACTATTAATGAGTCAGACATTCTTACAAACCTCATAGGGACCACCATCCTTCTAGGAGCATTCTATCTTCCAGTACGTATGCAACACATTTTCATGTTTCCAAAAGGAAACCATTGGAAAAGTTTTATTCAAACAGTTATTACTGTTTCTTTGATTAACATAATCTTCTTTTAATACACGTACAAAAAGAATAACAAAAAATGATCTTCATATGAAGATCATTTTTAAATTCAATAGAGTGAATAGCATTCTTCTATATCACATCCTTCGATTAAAGAATGTGATAAGGGAAGTGTCGAGCATTTAGTATGGCAGCTCGACAGAAGCCAATCGTATCTAACAGACATACGAAGCGCCGGCTCAGGTATACGCGAGAGCTCGCGAGGAAGTCTAGACGACTCAAAGGGAGATGCGGAGGGTGTGCTTCGGGTCATCGGTTGCAACGAGTTCGTCCCAATAAAGGTACACGAACTCGAGACCTTCGGCCCAAGCAATCAATGACTGCCGAACATCTTCCACGTTCCCGTCGGGAATGTCCATCCGAAAATGGTACGTCCCGAGCTGTGAACGAGCGGTGAAGACGGTGTGGTCGAAAGGGAACTCGTGAAGAGTGTCCCCGTCGGTGTCTGCTGACACCAGATCATGGCGAAGAGGAACGATGAAATAAAATCCATCGTGTTCTTCAATTCGCGTTCTCTCAAACGCAACCACGATTCGGCGCTCCACCTTGGCCATGATCTGGCCTGCCCAGAGGCCGAAGGCCTTCTCGATCTTTGGGAGCTCGCCGCCAGATTTTTCCGGCAAGAAAAGGTGATACCCCCTTCGAGACACCCCCCGCAGCTCCAGAGCTTCTCCGTCAGGGAAGGGAAAGCTGTTGATCGTGATCACAGCGTTCTTATCCGTTGGGGTCCACGTCAAGATGATCTCTTCATCTTGAGACATATGTACCTCTTTCTCTTTCTATAAGCCAGTGTGGCTCCACTCTGATACAATCAGAGCCATCCTGTCCATTCAGGATGCCGACACCTCACACGATTGTGAGGCCGGGCCATAGCTTTTACTTTCGATTTCACCAATCAATTTTCATTTATACAAAAACTGATTGATAAAATCGAAAAAACTCATCAAATCACAACAGGAGACCATAACAAAAAATGAGCAATATGTCAAGTACAAAGAGGCCCTCTATACAATAAAAAAACACCATAACATTGTGCTATCGTGTAAACTTCTATGTATTACAAATAACACAAAAATACCCTATATATAAAATAAATGGGCAAATTTAGAGGTTAAATTGTATTACATAATATCAATCCTATCAGAACAATCTTCTTTTCTATCCATTAATTCCTTCATAGCAATATCTCTTGCTGAATCAAAATAGAAAAAGTTTTCTTTACCAATAAAATCTTCCAACCTTTTATAATAAAATTCAAATGAACATTCTCGAGACCTCAGATCTGCATCAAAACCAACTTTTGTATATCGCCATAATTTATCAGCATCACGCATAGCGCCATCTTCGTTTGAAAGAAAATTTTTCCTTGTATCATGTTGCGAAATAATTTCTAAAATTGATTTTAAAAAAATAGAAGGATAACCTACTTTATTTAATATTTTCTCAGCCAACTTAACTCCCTCATCCTGATGCTTTATACGCACCGCATATTCCATTTCAGGCGTCTTATCTGGCCTAAATATAACAAACCGATCTTTCTTTGAAAGTTGACTCCAACCAATATCATGCAAAATAGCAGCGGGAACAACAATTTTATCCTCTGCATTTTCAATACTACAAAGTTTTATAGCATACTCGGTCACAATTCTAGCATGTCCTTTGTCATCTCTTTTATCTTGATACGGCAATGCCATGTCCCAAATTTTTACAAACTCCTCTTTGATGTCTAAGGGCAACATAATTTATTGTTAACTTAACTTTTTAATTTATTCAAAATAAGAAGAGCAATCCCTGATCAAAAACCAGTAATATCAAGAATTTTTACTTTTACTATCCACACTTTACCTTCCCCCAAATCATACTCCACAACGTTCTTCAAAGCAACTATCCTCAAAACAAAAAGATCGACCAACGGTCGATCTTTCAAAGTGCGCAGAAGAGGACTTGAACCTCCAAGCTCAAAAAGAGCACTAGCCCCTCAAGCTAGCGTGTTTACCAATTTCACCACCTGCGCATATATTTTAAAATTGTCGAGTCTTTCCAACCACCATCCGTATTCTGTTTTTTGCAAGACGAATAGTAATTTTCGTTTCTTTAGATTCTTTCCCATCAGCAGAAACCACAAACGGTTTTGTTCCCGTTACAATCATCTCTTCAAATGGAAAGATACTCGGTTCTTCAAACTTGTGACTAAACAACCTTTTATGAAGAAGTGGACGTAAAAATGCTTCAAGTTTTCCGTCTTGCGGATGAACAACATATTCTTTACCACCACGTTCTTTCCACACAAACGGTTGCAAATTACACACAACGAGTTCTAATCCTCCATTTTTAGATGACACTGAAAACTTTTCATCATACTGAATCGTAATATCAGCCAAAGGAATATGCAGTTGAGAAACAAAGTAACGATTGTTAAACCAACCAACATCAAGATCAACCTTTCGTCTTCGAGATAACACATCACAAGATTCAACACCAACGGGAATACCAAGAACCGAAGCAATAGAATTGTCTTGGCCAACAGGTAAAAAACCAAATAGAATTGAAGACGATGCTGCACGAGACAATACATGTCCAAACGTTTTATCATTTCCTACAATCACAATGGCCGTTGCTCCTCGAGCAATTTCTTCTTCAATGATTGCTTGAGTGTTCGTAAAATGTTGAAGTCGAATTATCTTACCAGCGATGCCAAAATCTGTCAATCTGGTTTCCATTGATTTAATTAAGGAATCGTATTTTTTGTGCTTTAAAAAGCTATCGTAGAGATAGACGTACATATATGATATATCTCGCAAGACTAAGGACTAAACAGTACTATACATCCCCCATATTGTCTTCTTCAGAAGACACATCATCATGAGCTTCAGAAGGCAAGCTTGTGCGTGTTTTTTTTCGTCTACTAGTCCTTTTTTTTTCACTTTTTTCTCCTACAAGATCCTTGAGACCAACCATAGCTACTTTCCCATAAATAAGTGCACCAGCTTCAACAACAAGGTTTGCACACTTAATGTCTCCAACGATACGAGCACTTGCAGTAAGTTCAACAGTCGTAGAGGCAGTCACATTACCATGAATCTGACCTGATACCAATGCTTCCCCAGCTTTCACATTAGCCATGATACTCGCTCCTTCCTCCACCGTCAAAAGTCGACTGGTCTTCACATTTCCAGATACACTCCCCTTCACAAGAATATTCCCTTCTGAGGCAAAATCTCCTTGAACATGAACAGATGGACCAACAACGGTTTCAACGTCATCAGGAGTCCCGTCAGAAGATCGTTGTGAAAGTGCTATGTCTGAAGATGGTTTTTGAAACATAAAAAAAGAATAAATAGTAATATAGTAGTATTAGTGTACAAGAATCAAAAAAGAAAAACAAGATTTACCTCTTTTTCTTTTTTCCACCGTATTGATTTACAACGTACTGAGCACTGTCGTCAACCAACGCTTGTTTCTTTTTTGCTTGTTTTTTAGCAATTGGTATAGAAAAACCAAATTCAGATCCTTTAGAAAGTCCCGGACTTACAGCCCAAACTTCCCCTTTATGCTTTTCAATAAATTTTCGAGCAACATAAATACCAAGCCCCGTTCCATTAATGTTTGTCCCTTTAACATTTTCTCCTCGATAAAACTTATGAAAAAAACTTGCTTGATCTTCTTTGTTAAACCCAATACCACTATCTCGTACACGCACAATGATTATTTCCTTCTCTTTTTCTACCATAACACGGACCTTTCCTTTATTTGTATACTTAATAGCATTATCAATAAAATTAAAAACAACATGACGCACTCGTTCTTCATCCATACATACCGTTAATGCTGATTTTGTTGGTTTCCAAATAAGTTTCAACTTCTTTGTATCTGCTTTTGGTGTTAATTCATGGACAACGCTTGTAATAAGCTCATTCATGTCTTTATCTTCAAAAGTAAACTTCGTCCGTCCTTGTTCAATACGTGTAATATCAAGAAATTCATCAATAAGCTTAACCAGTCGTTCATTACTGTCATCCATATCATGAAGTACCTTTTTCATTTTTCTTGTAACTTTCCCATATACTCCATCTTCAATAAGCTCAATATACCCTTTAATAATAGAAAGCGGTGTACGCAATTGATGAGAAGCAATAGACAAAAATTCCGTCTTTTGCCGATCAAGTTCATGAAGACGAATGTTTGCTTTTTCTAATGATTTTGCTAAATGAGCAATTTCTTCTCGCTCTTGAATCTCACGCTTAACACTTTTAATAAGAAAAGCACCCAAAAGAACAATGAGTCCTGCGAACAAAAATTTATATGCCAATTGGAAAAAAGAACCAGATAATAATCCTTCAAAAAACAAAATAATAGCAAGGACAATCACTAACGACTCCGTCGCAATAACCTTAATGTTAAATAACTGGTAGCGAATAATTGCAATTCCTGTCGTAATCAGAAAAAATGATGTATATACCGGAGCAAAAGAAACAAAAGTACTATTTTGTAAAAAAACAACAGGAATTAAAATAGTACAAATGACAAAACCAAGCATTAAAAAAATACCTGTTAAAATAAGTTGGAAACGCCGCCGAGGCTTTCCTTTTTCATGAAGAAACTTCCGAATAAGAAGAAGCGTAGCACTAAGACTAAAGGCCGTAGATAACACAACAAAAAAAAGTAAACCAAGGCCAGGAATAGGGATAAGTTCTCCGGCAATATGCTCTACCCCAGAAAACGTAAATGGAGAAAGCGCAAGCAACATCGAAATTCCCGTAAGAATAAAACACAAATGTAAGCGCCAACGAGATAACTGAATTTTCACATTAGGTATCGTATGTGAAAATAAAAAAAAGAGCATACTCATTGGAGCTGCCAAAAATACAGACAAACGAATTAAAATAAGACTCCATTGATACGCAAAATCTTGTACTGAAATATACATGACTGAAACCCACAACGATGTAACAACAGTAAGCCACACAAAAATACGATGTGTTGCACCTTGTGTAGGATTTTTAAAAACAGCAACAGCAAGAAGAATGTTTGAAACAAATGCAGTAACAAAAAAAGTGAATTGTATAGATAAAATGCTTTCCATTCATCTATTATACCGTATCAAGCCAAGAAAAAACAGCATCATTAAACACATCAGGCTTTTCTAAAAAAGGAGTATGTCCAACATCAGAAAAAACATGTGTTGTAATATGTACATGAGAAGAAAGAGCTTGTAGTTGTGAAGACACAGAAATTAAAGGATCAGATGCACCAAATAACGCTAATGTTGGGACATGTAATGACTCTAATTGTGAAGACAATACAAACTGAGACTTTAATCGAAAGAAATCCATGCACGCATGCATAAACATAAACGGATGAGAAACGGGAGATCTTAATACAGCCGAAACATAATAATCAACAAACTCGTCTTCAAGTAATGACGGATCACACATCGCATCACCCAGAAATTTCTTAAGATGTTTTCTGTCTGGAGGAACAACATATCGAGATAAAAAAGACACAAAAGGAAAAAAAGATAAAAGACGTTGAGAAAACGTAACATTATGAGTAAAACCAAGCGAATTCGTTACGATTAAAGCCGAAAATATTTCTGGATCTTGAAGTGCAAGCTGTAATCCTACCCACCCACCAATGGAATGACCAAGTGCAATACACGAATAAATCTGAAAATGATCTATAACATCACGACAAACATCTAATAAATCTTTTGAACTATCAAATGCAGTATATGACAAACGAGAGGAAGCCCCAGCATTAGGAAAATCAAAAGCATATACGGTAAATCGAGATGAAAACGCATCAATATTTTTGTACCATTGTCCCCAACCAATATTTGCTCCGTGTATTAAAAGAAGAGGAGGCCCTTTTCCCCCCTTTACAACACGAATCTGACGAGTACCAGATGTAATATACGAAAAAGAAAGTGTTGTGCGTATACGAGATTGAAGAGTCGCCTCTTCTTTATTCATATAATTTAAGACAAAACAGTATCAAAGTGAATATAGTATCGACCACTAGCAAGTGAAGGACCAAATAACATACGACGAACAATATAGGGAGCAATTCCACTTGAAGCCGTGACGGTTCCCATGAGTTGAGGACGCCCGACAAGAGTCTTTCCCATTTGTTCAAGAGACAAAAAGGCTCGTTGTGGCACATGTTCCTTTCCAACAAGAGACACAGCAAACTGCTTCATATCCTCTTCTGTACAAGAAGACGACAAAATACGTTCAGGTACATCTCCAACAAGTCCATTAAACATCTTTGTTTGAGGATCAATATCATACCTTTCAATATCAATAAGTATACCATCTCCAAGATTCGTAAGCATAACAACAGGAACCCCATTTTTTTTCGCCTGAAGCCGTAAACGAACTTTCATCTTAAAATCATCAATCGCTTCAAAAAGTATTAATGGATATGTAGAAGAAGGACGCACAAAGTCCACTAAATTAGAAGCATCAACTCCCTGAGAAAAAGGATCAATAACTAAATACGGATTTATTTCAAAAAGCTGTTCAGTAACAATAGATACTTTAGAGACACCCACTTGATCTATACGAGATCGAACCCTATTCATGTTTGTTGTTTCAAATATATCATGATCAGCCAAACGAAGATTTCGACCAATACCATTATGAACTAATGTAGAAATAATAGAAGAACCAATAGAAAGACCAGCGACAGCAATTGATACATTCAAAAGCATTTTTTGTTCTTCCTGAGTAATTAATAAATGATTTCTATTTGTTCGAAGAGCATGGTGCATACCTTCAGAGACCATATGTACCATCCGACCACTCCAAGGAAAATACACCCAATTTCCACACATAGCTTCTATGCGACCATTGAGTACTTGTGTTTTATACGTAGAAAATAACGCAGAAAAGGTATCATGATGTTTATACTGTGGATGAGTAATAAGAAAATATTCTTGTAATTGATCATCATAAATATCACGAGTAGACCAAACACGGTGAGATGAAAAAAAAGAAATAATATCCTGATACGTATAGGACCCTTCACGAAATATTATAGGAGATCGAAACATATAGACGCATTATTTTTTTACCCATTTTTGTTTAGTCCCTGGTCGAAAATACGTTAAATCTTCATACGGCCACATACAAATAACAGGGACAGCTCGCTCACCAAGATCAGTGTGAAGCTTATGGTACTCTGAATTATTCGCCTTCAAGGTAGAAACGATATGATCCGTTATAATACGAATATGTTCATCAGTA
Source organism: Candidatus Magasanikiibacteriota bacterium (assembly GCA_018651085.1). Lineage (GTDB taxonomy): Bacteria > Patescibacteriota > Patescibacteriia > Magasanikbacterales > UBA922 > JABIEQ01. The sequence goes on along the minus strand of JABIEQ010000002.1, from coordinate 20,032 downwards.
TATTCTTGGGCTTGTTTTAGCTCAAGATGAATTTCAAGGTATTGATCCTGACTATCGTTATACTTCGTAAGCATAGTAAACTTACCCGTAACAAATGATTCAAAACGCTCATGTTGAAGTGCTTTACGGATTGTTTCTGGATAAATATTAAGCCCATATAATGTAGTTGATAAATCCCTACGCTCATACACATACACAAACGGAAGGTGCCATAACGTATCAGAAATATCTACACGCTCCATTTCATGAAAAATATCTACACCAGAAGCATGACAATGATCAACAATCTGAGAAAAAGACAACACGCCCCCATTATCTTTTAAATCATACCGAATAAGCGGGAAACCACCATCTCCAGTGCACACAAGTGATCCTTCAAGATCCTCGAAAAAAAACATCTCAGGGATATACTGGGTAAATGTCGGCACCTTAGTGATGTGTTGAAAAATACGAGTAAATAATGGACGATGTTGTAAAGAAAGACGACGAATAAGCACACTCACAGGTGTTTCATGAGACATTGTACCAAGATCAACAGTTCCATAATGATTTAATGATCCACGATAAATATCTTTAACACCTGATTTTCGAAAAATATAATCACGAAACGCTTCAGAAAAAGATTCAGCAGAAAAAATAAATCCAACATTATATTGAGACCAATCAAGTCCTTCTTGAATACCATCATCAATCAGATCCTTCACAAACGGAGGATACCCAGCAATAATAACTTGATCAAATTTATCTCCCAAACGTTGCACAGCCTTAATAGCTTCAGACTTATTAATCCCAGGAGAAATAATACTTAATGAATACTCTCCTCTATCTGCTACCATTTTCACCGCTTGATGAGTAAAGACACCACCAATCCAAACCCCCATGGCAAAACAATTTACATATAGCGTTGTTCTTTTATGGATTGAAAAATTATCCCGAAGATACATCTCAGCTAATGCTGCATACAATTTATCTTGTTTGGTTGTTCTAGGAAAATACGTCGGCTCTCCAGTTGAACCTGAGGTAGAAGAAATAACCCAAGGAGTTTGAGAAAAAGAACCATCCCAACATAAACTCTCAAGGGGATATTTACGAATATAGTTATCTTTATCAATCAAAGGAACTTTCTGAAAATCTCCCTTGGTTTGTATAAGATCAGGATTAATACCATGTGTATGTAAAAAATCCTTATATGCAGGAACACGTTTTGCTGCTTGATGAAATAAAGACAGTGCTTGCACAAAACCACGATGAGACCAATATGATTCTGGATAGCGTTTCACATCGTTTAAAAAACGGACAGGAGAAGAAGATAAAGAATGTAATCTATTCATAGAACCTTATACTAATGAAGAAAGTACTTCCATCAAAGCGGAAGAAACTGAAATATCCTTTGTACGCGTCAACGAAAATACCTGAGACAATACAGATGGCACACGTGCAACCCGAGTCAATATACGCCTTTCGTCAGCGACACCATGTAAAAATTGGTCTACAACACTAATCATTCCACCAGAATTTACAAGAAAATCAGGTGCATACAAAATACCACGGTCATGTAATTGTTCAGATAAAATATTATCAGCTAACTGATTATTTGCGGCTCCTACAATAATCTGACAATCAAACTCTTCCAAAGAAGAAAAGTTAATAACACCAGAAAGAGCACATGGACAAAAAACATCCACACTAATTTTATGAATATCGGCAGCTGAGACAACCGTTACATCTCGATACAAGCTCTGAACAATAGACACCTTTTTCTCATCAATATCAGACACATACAAACGTGCACCTGCATTATATAAAAAAGAAACTAACGGAAATCCCGTCTTTCCAAGTCCTTGTATGCTAAAAGATCTACCAGCAATAACCTCAGAACCATAGCGCTCGCCTAGACACTTTTGAATCGCAAAAAATAAACCAATTGCAGTGAAATATCCTGAATCTACTCCATGACCTATCACATGAGAAGTATGAGATTCCATGCACGTCAAATCATCATTAGTTACACCTACATCAGTTCCTGTCACAAATTTTCCTGTTAGTTTTTCAACCCAAGAGGCATATTGGGCAAAAAGCTTTTCCCTATTAAAGGTCTTATTTTTAGGAAGCATGATGACCCCTTTTGCACCAGTGTATGGTAACCCAGCAGCCAAAGACTTAAAAGTCATAAGCCGAGATAATCGTAATACATCTTCAATGGCATCATCAGGTGAATCATAATCCCAAAATCGAGTACCCCCCAAAGCTGGCTGCATTTCTTCCTGACGATGAATAGCAATATATGCATCAAAACCAATATCATCATCATGAAGATGATACACAAAAGCATGCCCATCATATTCAGCATGTTCTTTTACTTTATGTGTAATGAGTTCCATTGACATAATACCTATCAAATAATAATATCAGTAACTGCATCGGCAGGAAACCGCGGACTTCGATGTGGATATGCCGTTCCATACCCAAGTCTCATACAAAGTTGCGGCTTAGAAACAGACAAAAGGTCAGCTAATCGACGTCGGCCATTATCCATTTCAATAGGAGAAGCCCAAACAGAAGAACGTATACCAAGAGATTCAGAAACAAGCGAAATTCGTTGATATGTACGACCAGTATTAATCCAATCTATACAGGTATCTGTTTTCGCCGATAGTACAACAAAATATGGAGTGTGCGAACGCAACATATCTTTTTGTTGTTTATAATTTAAACGAACAACATTAAATAAACGAATAGCTAAAGGAGCAACAAAAGATTTTATTAAAGAAAATCCCATAGTATTTCCAGGGATACCAATGTGATCACGAGTTAGGTTTGATCGTTTATATCGAGAAATACCTCGACGTAAAGAAGAAAAAGAAAAAGCAGTCATGCCAGACTCAAGCATAATATCTCCAACAATTAATCGTTGTCGACGATCCCTAATAATATGAATAGAGGTATCATAAGATATTTCACAAATACGCCGTAATAATGATGGGGAAATTTCTTCTGAACGATATAGACCACGATGAGTAGATCGAGAAGAGATTGCATGACATAGCGGTGCCAATGCAGTCATTTTTCCATGGGACTGTTCACAAACAAGAAGCACAGAAAATAAACCATTATCAAACGGAGAAAGTGATGTTGAAACAGATAAACCAAAATAAGAAGCAGCAATGATAAAATTTTCAATTGCTGCTCCAATACTAATATACATTTGTCTTTGAGATAAATCAGTGGCTTCTTCCCAACGAGATAAATCAGGTTGAACCAATACTGTATGCTCATGCACAATAAAATGCCAAGGTTGTGAATTTAATGTTGAAGGGGCCAGGACAGCGTAACGAAGCAAAAAAGACAGCTGTTCTGTAATCAGTGCATTATGGGGGAAATCCGCAAGAGCATCATTCCACGCCTGATAATTGTTGCTTTGATTAGTCATAAAATACCAATTTCCTCACTTTAGTAGGGAATAGAGAAATTGTCAACAAAAAAACAACAAAAGAGTACACCCCCGTTATACAAAAATAGATAAAATACAATATATGTTACATTAAATATGTATATATGAAATATACAAAATAATATTACATTTCTTCAACAGTTTCAATACCAAGAAGAGCTAACCCATGTGTCATTACATGAGAAATAGCTTTAATAAGAGTTAACCGAAATAAACGAACATCAGCATCTTTAGCCTGAAGCACAGGACAAACATGATAAAACGCATTAAAGCTTTGAGCAAGATCAAATAAATATCGTGAAATCTTAGAAGGATCATACGGAATAGCCGCCGCAGCTAATGTCACATCAGGATATCGTGAAAGCTTAAGCAATAATTGTTTTTCTTCAACAGTAATCTCTTCCACACTATCACTTATAGAAGATACATCCCCTGCTTTACGTAAAATACTATTAATTCTTGCAACAATATACAATAAATATGGTCCACTTTCGCCAGATGTACTTACTGATGTTTCCATGTCAAAAGCAACATCTTGAGATACATCAGATTTAAGCATGGCATACTTCAATGCTGAAGTACTTACCTTTTGAAGAACATCCTCACTATAAGCACGATCAAGATCACCGCTCATAATTTCACGAACCTTCTTTTCTACTTCAAAAATCAAGGCGTCTCCCGTAATAATATTTCCAAGACGAGAACTCATCTTTTTATCTCCCTTAAGTTGTAAGTATCCTCCAGGAAGATGATACTCTTTCCCAGTAGTCTGAGGGACAAGTTGAGAAAGTGCAGAAAAAACAACCTTAAAATACTCTGTCTGTTCTTTTCCAACAACGTGCACAACCTTATGAGGAGAAAAATCAGCAAAATGCATTTCTGCTAATGCTAAGTCTTTTGCTTCATATGTTGGAAAACCTTTACTATTTAAAAATACTCTGTCATGAAGGTCATGTTTACTCCCTTCATAAATGACAGCCCCATCACTTTTTGTAAAAATACCTTTTTCAAGCCCTTCAGACACAAGCGCAACGCCTCGTTCAAATACTTCTGATTCGAAATATAATCGATCAAAGCAAGATCCAAGTTTTGAATAAATAGTATCAAAATAAGATAAACTCCATGATCGAGCAAGATCATAGACTTCTTGAATAGAAGCATCTTTGGTATATACTTTTTCATTATATAAAACAACGTCTTCTTTTTCCTTTACTCCCTTCTCAAAATGCTGTGCTCCATGCGCGTACGCACGACCTAAAAATTCTACTCGTTCTTGAAGAGGTTTTTCTTTATATGCATGAAATTCATCAATCCAATCAAAAATTCCCCATAAAGATTTTGCAATATGCATGCCAACATCGCCTTGATAGTTTACTCGAATAACCTCACGACCAACGTTAGAAAATACTCGACACACAGATTCCCCTGTAATAAGATTTTTTAAATGCCCCAAATGAAAGGCTTTCATCGGATTAGGACATCCATATTCAACAACAAATCGCTCACCTTTCCCGGTTTTATGCGATCCATATGATGACGTTATATGGGAAAAAAGATGTGTAGCAATCGCTTGAGGGTCAAGAAAAAAATTAACATACGGACCAGCAGCCTGTATATTTAGTACAAACGGAATATCTTTTTGTGATAAATCTGTAGCTAAAGACAACGCAATATCCGCTGGAGATGACTGACGCACTTTAGCAAGCGAAAAACAAGGAAAAGCAAGATCCCCTATTTCAGGGTTAGGTACTGGTGAAAAAGAAATATCACCATCAATACCAATGTCAGTAAGTGCAGCCTTAAGTGCTTTTCGTATGTCGTGCATCATATATTATTGAATTTCAACAAAAAATCTTTTTCCTTTTTGAATCACATCTCCGGCTGAAACCACGAGCGTAATGTCATTCACCTTTTCATCATTTACCTTCACTCCACCACCTTCAATTGTTCGCCTTGCATCAGAGGTGCTTGTGGCAAAACCAGCTTCTACAAGCACTGGCACAATCGTATATTCTTTTGGTGTCAAAGTAAGAATACTTTCTGGTCGCCCACTACTTTGAATCACCTGAGAAAAATGATCTTTCCCAATATTTGCAGCATCTTCTCCTAAAAAGGTTTTAGTAATTTCAAAGGCAAGACGCAATTTAAAATCTCGAGGATTTTCTCCTGCAGTAATTGCTGCTTGTATTTTTTCAATCTCTCCCATTGAAACATACGTACAAAGTTCAAACCCAGAAATAATCATTTCATCAGTAAAACGCATTATTTTCCCAAACATATCTTCTGGTGTGTCAGAAAAAGCAACCATGTTTCCAGATGTTTTACTCATTTTTTTACCAGAACTATCTACTAAAAGCTTCGTACATACAACAAACTTTTCTCTTTCTTTTAATTGCTTTAAAAGTGTCCGCCCTGCAAGCATATTAAATGTCTGATCATTACCACCTACTTCCCCGTCCACTCCCATAGCAACAGAATCATACCCTTGCATCAAAGGATACATAAACTCATGCAAATAAATAGGCTTCTCATCTTTAATACGATTTTGAAACATGTCTCGCTCGAGCATACGCTGCACTGTAAAATTACTCGACAATTCAATAACATCAGTAAAACTAAGCGCTCCATGCCACTCGCTGTTATATCGTACTTCAACGGGATTATCCCCTTCAAAATCAAGAATCTGAGCAGCTTGCTCTTTATATAAAGAAAAATTTTCTTTAATTTGAGCAGATGTTAATTTCTGTCTTGCTGATGTTTTGTCAGTAGGGTCTCCAATCATCCCAGTGAAATCCCCAATCAAAAAAATAATCTTGTGACCAAGGTCTTGAAACTGACGTAGCTTCATCATAGTAATTCCATGCCCAATATGAAGTGTCGGAGCAGTTGGATCATACCCAGTATAGAGCGTTAACTGTTCACCTGACAAAAGATGTTTTTCTAAAAACTCTTGTGTTGGGTACACATGTTCAACACCACGGGTTAACAATTGATCAATTTTTTGTGCATCAGTAGATACCGGCATAGATATTACATTAATGATGAGAGTTGAGTTTGTAATTTATCATGTTTTTCTTTTGCATCCGTAAGTTTTTGCTGTTCTTGTAAAACGACAGCATCAGGGGCACTCTTTAAAAACCCTTCATTTTTTAATTTCTTTTCAAGTGACGTAATGTACGGTGCAACACTACTAATTTCTTTTTCTAATCGTGTTTTTTCTTTATCAACATCAACAGCAGCAGCTAAATCTACAAATACTTCAGCACCAGAAGTGACAAAACTTGCCATACCTTCTACATTCCCCTTTTCTGACACAACATCAAATGAAGATAAACGAGAAAGCGTAGAAACCATTTCAGTATTATTAGTAAATAGATCATTATGGTCACTACTTACACAAACAACTCGAAGCTCCTTTGACGGAGAAATGCCATATGACGCTCGAAGTGATCGAATACCAGAAACCACATCTTGTAAAAGAGGAAAACCTGTAGCTTTTTGAGAAAAAGAAAACTCTGGCCACTTTGACACCATAAGCATCTCATCTTTACCATATACTTTTTGCCAAATGACTTCTGTCACAAACGGCATATACGGGTGCCACAATGTTAACACAGTATTTAATACAAAATTTAACAATTGTGATTTATTTCCTTCAATTTTAGCAATCTCTAAATACCAAGAAGCTAAATCATTCCATGTAAAGTCCCGCAATGTTTCCCCTGCTGCAGAAAACCGATATTCTTCAATATCTTTTGTGACAGATAAGAAAACATCATGCAATCTTTCTAAAATCCAAGTATCAGCAAGTGTTTTAGGTGTGGGAATATCAACATCTTTAGAAGGACTTTCAATGTTCATCAAAACAAATCGAGAAATATTCCACAATTTATTGGTAAAATTTCTAAACCCAGCAACCTTTGCTTCAGAAAGTTTCATGTCATTCCCGGGGGTTCCTCCAATAAGCAAAGATAACCTTGTCGCATCTGTTCCATACTTTGCCGTCATATCAAGTGGATCAAGCACGTTACCTAACGTTTTACTCATCTTTCTCCCCTGTTCATCTCGAACAAGTCCATGAAGATACACTGTTTTAAATGGAACTTCTCCCATATGATACGTGCCCATAAGGACCATACGAATAACCCAAAAGGTTAAAATATCATATCCAGTTTCAAGAACATTTGTTGGATGAAATGTTTGTAAATCAATAGCATCTTCATTAGGCCATCCCAGTGTAGAAAAAGTCCAAAGTCCAGCACTAAACCAAGTATCAAGACTATCTGGATCTTGTTCCCATCCATCTTCTTTTGGAGGATTTACCCCACAATAGACGTCGTCTCCCTTATACCACACAGGGATTTGATGCCCATACCAAATTTGACGACTCAAACACCAGTCACGCAAATTATCAACCCAATCAAAGTACGCTTTGGTAAACCGACTTGGAATAATTTCAATCTGATTTGATCGGACAACATGTTGCATGATATGTTTTAGCGTCACCATATCACCTGAAGCAATCCCATCAATCTTTGAGCGCGTTAAAGTAAATTCTTTATTCACATCTAAAAACCATTGCTCACGAATCTGAGGTTCAAGAATACCACCACCACGATAATTAGTTGCTTTATTATGAACATATTCTTCGTCAATACGAACAAGCAACCCTTTTTTATTTAATTTTTCAACAATTTTTTTTCTTGCATCACTAATAAGCATGCCAGCAAATTCTCCAGCAACAGGAAGAAGTTTTCCATTCAAATCAATAATTTGTTCTTTATTAAGATTGTGTTTTTCAGCCAAATGAAAATCCACTTCTGAATGCCAAGGTGTAATAGTCATAACACCTGAACCAAATTCAGGATCAACAGCTTCATCTTTTATAATAGTTGCCGTAATGGGTCCATTAATCCACTCACAAGTAAACGTATCTCCATCACTATATTCTTTATACCGTTCGTCATCAGGATGAATAAGCACATATTTATCAGAAAATTTTGTTTCAGGTCGAGCAGTACCAATCACAAACGGTCCATATTGAAAATAATAAAATGACGCCTGTTCTTCTTTATATTCAATTTCAACATTAGACACATTACATTGCATTTTCGGGTCCCAATTCACAATACGATGTCCACGATAAATAAGTCCATCATCATACATTCGTTTAAACGCTGTTCGAACCGCAAAATTTCGTTCATCGTCAAGCGTAAAAGCTTCACGACTCCAATCTAACGATGATCCCATTTTTTTTGATTGATTTACAATTGTATCTCGTGACGATTTTGCAAATGCTTGTACTCGTTTTAAAAATTCCACGCGCCCTAAATCATGACGAGTCTTCCCTTCAGTATCAAATAAAATTTTCTCTACTTTTGATTGGGTTGCAATCGCTGCATGATCAGTTCCAGGAAGCCATAACGTTTTATCTCCCTTCATACGATGATATCTTGTCATAACATCTTGCACCGCAAGCATAACAGCATGCCCCATATGAAGAGTCCCTGTAACATTTGGTGGTGGAAGCACCATAGAAAAAGGATTGGCATCTTTTTCACACACCCCTTTTTCAACACAAATATCAGGATTGAAAAATCCTGAATCTTCCCAAGCAGCATAAATCCCATCTTCATGTGAAGATGATTCATACGCTTTTTCAAAAAGTGGATCAGTAGAAGTAGTAGAAGACATAAGTATGCATCAATTGTATGTAAAATAAGGCTAAAAAGCAAGAAAAAAACCGCCTATTGGCGGGAACAAGAAGTGCGTAACACAACGATCCCACCAAACTATAGGCGGACTACCACGTAATAAGTGTATGTTAGGCTCTTCATCATAAAAATATACTCTTAACATCAATTACTTTACCAAGGAGTATACACACTGTCAACAAAACATATCCTGTGCACAAAGAAAATATTTCTGTAAAGAATGTATATACAAAAAACTTAGTCATACCTCAAAACATACAAATAATGGCTAAGGTTAGCCAAATTATATAAAAAAATAGTACATATTGATCAAACAGCCTAGATATTGACAAAAAAGATCACAAATGGTAATATGAATAACTTTGAAATTGACTCAATGAAGCAAAATATGGCACTTTCAATAGAGCAACAAATAACAAAAATGCTATCCGATAAAAAACGGATACTTCTTGTTGCTCCTCATAAAGCAAACGGAGATGCTATTTCTTGCATAAGTACTCTCATTACCCTGCTTGAAGGACAAGGGAAACAAGTAGATGCCGTAATTAGTGGATATAACACAAAACACCAAGTATCTTTTCTTCCACATACAAAAAGTATAAAAAACACGCTACATTCAGTAAAAAAATGTATTATTGAGGTAGACCTCAAAAAAAATGGTCTTCAACACCTAACGTACGATACAACACAAGATACTCTTCGTATCTTTGTCACACCCAAAAAAGGTATTATTGATGCAACAAAAATAAAGACTGCACAGTCAGCATTTAAGTATGATCTTATTATCACACTTGATACCCCAGATCTTTTAGCTCTTGGAGACACATATAATCAACATGCAGATCTTTTTCATGAAACACCAATCATAAATATTGATTACAAAAGTACAAATGAACACTTTGGGCAAATCAATGTTGTGCATGTAACAGCGGCATCAAGTGCAGAAGCGCTTTGTATGATACTTCAAAATATTGATCCATCATTTGTAAACGAAAAAACAGCAACAGCACTATTAACAGGAATGATTGTAAACACCAGAAGTTTCAAAGTAAATAACATGAGACCAAAGACACTCCAAATTGCAAGTGAACTCATGCAAAAAGGCGCAAGTCGTGAACATATTATTAAACACCTCTATTACAGCCGCCCAATCAATACCCTAAAACTATGGGGAATTGCTCTTGCAAACCTTACCTATTACAAACACCTTGGTCTGGTAAGTACAATGATCACTCGAGAAGATTTCACCCGTTCAGGAACAAAGCCAGAAGATCTAAAAGATATTACTGATGAGCTTATTGCGAATTCACCTGAAGCAAAAATTATTGTTATTCTTTTTGAACATAAAGATAATATTGACGTCATTGCATATTCAACCACGCCACAAGATATAAAACTACTCACCTCTCGATTTAGTCCACAAGGAACAAACAGACACGTAACATTCGACATAAAAGAGACCACAATAAAAGAAGCCGAGAGAGTATTAAAAACTCATATAGAAAAAATACAACAAGTCCTCAATTAAAAAAACGGCCATGATGTGCCGTTTTTTTAATTGATAACATATGACTAAATAAGTGCCCGTCCCGTCATATCAGGAGGGACATCAACACCCAAAATTTCAAGCAAAGTAGGTGCCACATCGGCAAGAACCCCCACAGGGTGCACTAAACTCAGATCTCCATCCGGTGGATCACCAGCAGGACCAGCTTGGCCCTTATATTCTTTTCCAATAATATAAAATGGAACCGGATTATTACTATGTTCTTTATCTTTTTGTACTGTATGTAAATTTACCATTTCTTCTGCATTACCATGATCAGCAGTAATAAGAAGTACACCACCCTTTGCAAGAACATGATCAGCAATGGCACCAAGATGCTTATCAACCACACTACACGCCTTCATGGTGGCGTTGAGGTCCCCTGTATGCCCAACCATATCAACGTTTGCAAAGTTTAAAAGGATAACATCATATTTATCAGCATCAATGGCTTTAAGTACTTCTTTTGTAATCTCTTTAGCAGACATACCAGGGGCTTCATCATACGTTGCAACCTGTGGAGAAGGGACAATAGAACGCTCTTCTAAAGGAAACGGATCTTCTACCGTTCCATTAAGAAAAAAAGTGATATGTGCATATTTCTCTGTTTCAGCAACATGAAACTGCGTTAACCCCGCATTACTAATTACTTCAGCTAAACAATTATGCACCACAGTTGGAGGAAATGCCACTACAACAGGAATCTCTTTTTCATACTCTGTCATGGTAACGAAAAACAACTCTTTAATATACGGCCGATCAAATTTTGCAAATGATGGAAGAACAAATGCCTTTGTTAATTGACGAGCCCGATCAGATCTAAAATTAAAAAAGATAACACCATCAGTATCTTCTATCATAGCCGTCGGTTTTCCTTTTTTTCCAATTACAGCCGGCACAAATTCTTCATCATGTACTTCTTTTTTGTACGATGCCTCAATAGCGTCAATCGCTGACGAAAAATATTCGCCACTTTTCCCATGCACCATAGCATCATATGCTTTTTCAATCCTATCCCATCTATTATCTCGATCCATCGCATAATACCGCCCAGACACTGTAGCAATTTTTCCAGCACCAACATCATCCATGTATTCTTCAAGTTGGCGTACAAAATCAATACCACTATTATACGTCGTATCTCGTCCATCTAAAATAACGTGAACATAGACATGCTTTATTTTCTTTTCCTTAGCTAATGCTAAAAGCGCATAACAATGTTCTTGACTCGCATGAACATTCCCAGGACTCACAAGTCCAACAAGATGAAGTGCTGATTTATGTTTTTTTACATGAGTTATAACATCAGTAAATGCAGCAAGATCATTAAATGATCCATCGCTCACACTTTTATTAATACGAGGAAGTGTTTGGTAATACACACGACCAGCGCCAATATTAAGATGACCTACTTCAGAATTCCCCATTTCACCAAACGAAAGACCCACTTCATTACCAGAAGCATACAGAGTCATTGCAGGATACTCACGAATAAAACGATCCATGTTGGGCGTCTTTGCACGAGTAATTGCATTACCTTCGTGATCTGGAGCAATGCCCCATCCATCAAGAACAGCAAGAACAACGGGTGTAGGTCGAGTAGCCATAAGGTATTATTCAAAAAGGTTTTGCCCGGTCATTTCAGAGGGAATCGGGATGGACATCATAGATAAAAGGGTCGGCGCAACATCACAAAGTGATCCACCTGAACGAAGTATACCATTACGATGCATGTCTCCAACAACAATACAGGGAACTGGATTCATTGTATGTTTTGTCATTATTTCATTTGTCACAATATCAAGCATTTCTTCCGCATTTCCATGATCTGCCGTAATAAAAAGTTGCCCATGAATTGAAAGAATATACTCAACTAAACGCTGTACTTCTTTATCAAGGTGCATTACTGCTTGTTTTGCAGCAGCAAGATCTCCAGTATGGCCAATCATATCAGCATTAGGAAGATTCACAGTCACAAAAGTATACTCTTCTTTATCCATTTTTTCAATGATAGAATCAACCACGACCGAAGTCTGCATTAATGGTGTATCCGCATAGTTATCAACATCTTCTGAATGAATAAGGACCCGTGATTCATCACAAATCGGATCTGCATATCCACCATTAATAAAAAATGTCACATGAGCATACTTTTCGCTTTCAGAAATATACAATTGTTTATACGTTTCATCAATGACACAAGGAAGACTATTTATAATATCCGGGCTTGGAAACGCCGTAAGTACGCCAGGAAGATCAGGACCAAAATCACTCATAGCAACGAATCGGATGTCTTTTGGATGATTCAAACGAGTAAAGGTACCATGATTATGTGCTTCAAAGTCGGGTTGCACAAACACTTTCGTTAATTGTCGTGCGCGATCACTTCTTGTGTTAAAAAAGAAAACAACATCATGATCTTTAATCCTCGCTATAGGTTTATCATGCTCGTCAACAAGCACTGTCGAAGAGATATGTTCATCTGTCTCATTTCGATTATACGCTTGGGTCAACGCTTCTTCAGCACTTGATGCTTGGTATGGTGCAATGCCAGACACCATCATATCGTAGGCTTCTTTTGTCCGTTCCCAACATTTATTTCTATCCATTGCATATTGTCGTCCACAAATAGAAGCAATTTTTTCGGTCCCATGCATGTGAGATCGAAGATCGGCAATATAGGTAATTGCAGCATGCGGTGGAGCATCACGACCATCAGTAAATAAATGTATATATATTTCTTCACACCCAGATTCGTGCATAAGATCAAGAAGTGCATACACATGCTCAGGTGAGGCATGCGCACTATGTCCATCAGTCAAAAGACCCATAACATGAATAGCACTGTTATGTTTTTTTGCATGAAGAATACCTTGCTTAAAGGCTTCATTTTTAAAAAACCGTCCATCGGCAATTGCATGATTCACACGCACAATATCTTGTTGAACTGGCCTACCAGCACCAATGCATAGATGCCCTGCTTCTGAATTTCCATCTTGCCCAAACATCAACCCAACATCTTCTCCATGAGCAGATAACGTTATACTCGGATATGTTTCCATAAGAGAAAACAAAAAAGGAGCTGTACTTGGTGTAACAGCATTTCCAACAGCATCTTTATCGCGTAACCCAAACCCATCAAGAATGACGAGCACTGTAGGAATAATTTTTTTTGAAGGAAAATTCATAATCGTATTATATCAAGACACTAAAAAACACCAAAGAAATCAATGAAAAGACCCTCATTTTAAACAAATATAATAATTATCCAACATATTTTTCATAAATAACTTCTGTTTGCTTTGCTAAATCTTTCCAGCTATACCGAAGGAGCTCCTTTTTTGCTGCTTGGCGTAACGAATACCTCACATCGTCGTCATGAATCCCTTGATGTATACAGTCAACAAATTGAGAAATATTATCAGGATCAGCATACAACGCGGCTTCCCCTAACACTTCAGGTAAACATGATCGAGAAGAAGAAACCACTGGCACACCATGCATCATTGCTTCAAGTGGAGATAACCCAAACCCTTCATACAAACTTGGAAATACATACAATGCGGCTCTTTTATATAACGACACAAGTACCGTATCGTCAACAAAACCAAGGTACCGAACACACGGTGTGTTTTTAAATAAAGAAGAAGTAATCAAACGCGTATAAAAATAATTTTTCTTTCCAACAAGAAGCAGTTCATGCGTATTCCCATACAAAGACACATACTGCTGCCAAATACGAAGCAACCCTTCTACATTTTTATGCGGATACGCTGCACCAACATACATAATAAACGGTTTAGTACTACCTTCTTCATCATTTGACGACACATCACCACCTACAGGTAAAGATATAAATGGGGCCTGATACGTCACAGTCATTTTTTCTATTAGGACAGAACACGTAGTAACAATATCTTGCGCAGTAAATTGTGTTGTAGTAATAATGTGTTGCGCATTTTTCACCGCACGACCAATCACCCATCTATGTACCTTATCTTTTATATAATGAACAACGGGTCCCCATGTACTTGCATCAAGACGTGGATAATGAAACATGGTTAAATCGTGAATCGTCACAACAAACGGCTGACGATAAAAAATAGGAATATTAAAATGAGGGAAATGCATAAGATCCACTTTTGCTTTACGGATAATCCGAGGAAATGCATATTGTTCTTCAAACGTATACCAATCAATATTCGCTAACACTTTCGTAAATCGAGGATTCGTAATCGTAACTAAATCCCAATTCACGCGAGTCAAAAAAAGCACATACTCATGAGCTGGATCTCTTTGTTGAAGATGAAAAATAAGTTGTTCTAAATAACGCGCAATACCAGCCCCTTCACCAAGCATGCGCGCATCAATACCAATTCGCATATATATTGAATTGTACGGGAAACAACAAAAAAATACCACTTTACGGTGATATTTTTTTGACTGGCGGCAAGAAGTGTTGGCGAAACACTCCAATGCCGCAAAAAAAGAACGAATTCAGAGGAAGAGCCACTTCACTCTGAGAAAAACAGTCCACCTAGGCCGTCACCGGGGTGATGTACCCAATCAGGACAGTCGCGTTGTCCACGTACGTATCCCCTTGAACCAGTTCCTGTAGTTCCTTGAGGATCAGATCAGCAGCGATCCTAGCCTCATGCTCAGAGGGATCTCCCTCAAGGGCCAAGGACAAGACCTCACCAACAGCTTCAGCTTGATCGTAGAAGGGCGAAAAGCCGTCGGAGAACAGGACAAAAGCCCCTGGCAGAGCACAAGCGTGATCCTCCACGTGAGGAAACAGATCACCCTCTTGGCCAAGCGCCCGCGTGATCACGTTCGGACTGACAACCCTCTCCCCATTTTCTCTAAGAGAGACCTGCCGATGGTCCATGCTCAACTGAGCAAGGTGGTTGAAAAGAGTGTAGACCCTACTATCCCCGGCGTTTGCCGAAAACAGGTGTCCCCGCACGACGAGAATCGCCGCAATCGTCGTACTCATGCCTCGAGGTTCAGTAACCAAGACACATTTGTGCGCTCGCACGATGATGCGGGTGAACGCAAGTCGAACAGTGTCGACGTTGAGAAGATCTGTTTGTGTCAACTTCGACACAAACTCACGAACGGCATCAACAGCCGTTTGTGCTCCCTTAGCTCCGTCAACACAATTTCCCACGCCATCACAGACAAGAGCGAGAAAGACCTTTTCGCCCGAAAGCGTCTTGATCTCCCCGAACCAGTAACGATCTTGCTGCTCACGTCGCTTGCCGATCCACTCAAGACCAACGGCGACGCACTGAGGAAGAATCACATCGCGAGGAAACTCGTCCGTCGTGGTTTCATTCCTTGCCAACACGTCTCCCGAGGGGGCATCATTACCCTCCAGGAAACTCAGATCGACACCATCACTATCCTTGTTTTGGTTTCCCATCTCAAGCCTCCTTGCACCAGTTAATACTCCAAGTATACATCCAAATAAAGATCCATACCTAGAAAAACAACCACACCTACGAAAAAAACACCACCTCTGTGATGCCTCCTAAAATATATTCCTGCCTGACGACATAATACACTTATGTGTTCAGGCAGGAAGGTCTCAACGCGAATGCGTCTTCGACCTCGGGGGTGGCAGCGCTATTGCGCCAGCCTCTGTTCCGGGGACCGCTGTAGAATGAAGCAGATCCGAAAACAGCGCCGTCGACCGTGATGGTCGACTACTTGCACAACGCATGTTCGTGGTGGGTTGGCCTACCCTGTCGAACAAACTATGTGCCGAAAAAGAACGAATAGCTCTTCGTAATCGCCGTGCGCGAGCCAACGCGACGGCAATGAGCGCAAGCGCTCGCTGTGACATGAGTTTCATCAAGATCCTCGGTGTCAATTAGCCCACTAGTCGATAGTTCCTTCCAAGAACCACTTGTCGCATGTAGAGCTAGCTCTCTATTCGCGCCGTACTTACCCATAGTACGGTAGGGTTTTCTTATTCACCACATCAGTTTCCGATATCCTACAGGAGATAGGACGATACGAAAAAAACAGATGTCATGAGAGTTTACACTCTCACACGACACGTCCAAGGTTCGCCGCATTCGCGACTACTAAAGGGTTGTGCCTCTGGCCTAGTGACGACGTCACCAGTATGTACCAGAACCCCGAAGGGTGGGCTGTAACTACGTAGAAGAATCGTCTTCAACGTAATCCATTTCATGTATATGAATTTGTCTTGACTTTCGTCACGACAATCCAATGCCACGCCTACTCTTTTACGGTGAGCCAACCGTTGCTATTGAATGTACGACACTTTATCTACCAAAAAAGTAGGAAAAGGTTGTACCGATCTCGTATCCCATGTCTCCCAGTCCCGAGATGGACTAGTCATGTCTCCACCACAATGTGATAAAGATAGATGTCGTATCAATGACACCTAGGTTCATTCCTACTAGCTGAGCTTCTTTCCCTCTACCAAGATCATGTCTATCAAAGATGACACGAACCCCAGAAGATAAAAAGCTGTACCAGAGAATGTTTCAACTGCAAAACACACTATCTCTATCATTTGAAACCATCTAGAAACCGACGGTCATGAACCACCACCGCCCAACTGGGTCTCAGTGACTTTCATTTCCTTCTTGAGCACTCGACGAGTCCGAACATAGTTTCCAAGACCCATCCCTTCGTGGTCGCAATCAGTGTCAGGAACACACTCGTCGAACCACTCAACGATCGCGCCCTGATTGTACCGAATGTCTTCCACGCCGCCTCGATAGCGATCCACATCTCCCTTGTACCCTTCCACTTTGTCAGAAAGAGCCAACTGGTTGGTGTTGATCATCGACACCTGAGTGTTCATCCCGTCAACAGTGCTTGACATACTGTCAAGCGTGCCAACCATGCCGTCAAGCGTACGCCCGTAAGCGCGATGTTCATCCTCCCACCGAGCGAACTTTTTCCGACACTCAGTGACCTCACCCCGAAGAGTGGTAGTCGCCTCGAAGAGAGCTGTGTTAGCTTTTGTGAGGCTAGCACGAGACTTCCTCTCCGAAGAAAGTGCTGCACGCAGACGACCGTTAGCCTTCTGCTCCGCAGTACGAGCATTACGCTCGAGCTTCAACGCCGTATTGAGCTTTGTCGTGCGATCACGCTCGAAAGTCAACTCACCCTCAAGGCGTTGACGATCACTGAGAACCAGAAGGACGACATCCTTCAGGCTCACAACAGTCGTCGTGACGCCAGGACGCAGTTGAACGGTGTGCGACTCGATCGTGTCCCAATCTTTGACGTTCGCCATCGGCCCCGCAATGTCTCGCGGACTAATGAAGGCCAAGGCCTTCAACTTCTTGATCTCCACCTTCTGGGTGTCGATCTTTTGAATTTGATCCGCCGCGCTTGAGTTCAACCCCTGCAACGACGTCTCGTGACGAGCGATGTCAGACTGCTGGGAAATATTCCAGCAGATGACACCCACCAACAGCACGATCAAAAGACCGTACCCGAAGATGTGTTTGTGTTCCATGACTCCCCTTGTAGGTTGGGACTGCGGCACATTGCCGCGTCCGATTTCTAGTGATTCGGTGATACGTGTCGTTTAACCATACGAAATATAGCTAAACGACAAGTACCACCAGACTAAAAAATAGAGATAATTGTGAAAGATCTCTTTTCTATATAGGTATCCATACCATGATATAGAAAAAAAGTCAATAGAGAACATACAACGTATATCCCTTTATTCTTCTCTCTATTAAGCAAAATAAAAAGAAAAATGAAGGGATCTCGACGGCATGTAAGGGCCGTCGAGTATCCTACCGTCCACCTGGTGGTGAACAGCCGTCTTCACTTTTTCTTGAGGTTCCGACAATCGACGATCTCGGGCGGTGTGAGGAAAGCTCCGTCCTCCCCGTAGACACACTTTGCTGCCTCGACCTTGTCTACCTGACCAGAAAAAGAGGTAGGCTTCGAGGAAGAGAACAAAAGCACGAATGCGGCCACCAACACCGCTGAGACCAAGATGATCAAGACCCCGACGAAGGGGACCCATCGAGAGGGCTCTGGTTCAACGAGAGGATCGAAGATCAACTCATCGAACTCAGGATCTGTGGCCACAACAACCGGGGTTTTCTCGTCATCATGACGAGTCCCTTCGGGGTCAAAGTAGACCCCGTTTCCGACATGCCAGTTACCCTGCGCATCGTAGTGCCCATCTGTGACAACCGACGCAAGTTCGGGCGCAGGTTCGGGCGCAGGTTCGGGCGCGGGTTCAGGCGCGGGTTCAGGCGCGGGTTCAGGCGCGGGTTCAGGCGCGGGTTCAGGCACAGGCACAGGTTCGGACACGGGTTCAAGCCCTTTCCAGTTGTGGTTGTCGATAGATCGGACCTCTCCGAAGAGATTCAAATCATTACCATCGATCACAACTACCGTGATGTTATCTCGGCCGCCCGCAGCATTAGCAGCTTTGGCGAACCCGAAAGCAAGATCAACAGGATGGAGAACAGAACACATGAGCTCCCCGATCTTCTCGTCGCTGATCTCGCCATGAACCCCATCCGAAAACAGAGCGTAACGAGCACCAGGAAGGTGCCGGAAACCTATGACAGTCCCCTGAGTACCTGAATCTGAAGCACTTCCCAGACACTGAGACAAGAGAGAACCTGTATCGTAACCCAGCCCCTTCATGTTCCCTTGGCGTTTGATGAGCTCCTGACCCCAGTTGTGGTCAGTAGTCAAGCAGGTAAGGGTTTCCTCATGAACCCGGTAACACCGGGAATCCCCGGAGTACCCGATGACCACACCATGCTTCCCAAAACCATGACGATTCATGACCTGCAGAAGGAGAACGACGGTTGCCTTCATCTGAGAGTACGGTGGCCCATCACCCCACTCCAAAAAAATCTCGCCTGAATCTTCACGCTCTAAGAGATAACGTCCTCTCTGCCCTTGGATGACGATCTCGTGCGCAGAGGTAATGGCCCTTTGGACAAAGTCCTCCGGATTACCTAAGGGATCAGCATAATGCATGATCCTCTTGACCTCAGCAAGTGCAACCTCGGCAGCCTTTGCCCCTCCAGAAGAGCCTCCCGCACCATCGCAGACGAAGTACGCCGGTCCCCAAGGGGTGATACACCAACCCCAAACATCTTGCTGAGTATCTCGAACCAATCCTAGGTCCGAGATACCAGCAAAATCGACTCCCCATCTCTTTGGAGAACCAGGAGGGTCAGGAGCCGGACGAAGGACTTGATCAGCGAAGAGATTGTCGAGATCCTCATCAGTAATCTCCTCTTCGACGACAGGCTCGACGACAGGCTCGACGACAGGCTCGACGACAGG
>JABIEQ010000012.1 GCA_018651085.1 Candidatus Magasanikiibacteriota bacterium | reverse complement strand
CAGGCTCGACGACAGGCTCGACGACAGGCTCGACGACAGGCTCGTGGAGGCCCTCCTTACGGAGGCCCTCCACCCACGACACAGCCAGTGCCAATTCCCGGAAACGCATCGCCCCTCGATGCCAAACTTTTGAATCTCTGGACTGCTGAAGGATCTCAGACTTCGAGAGACCCTCCGTGTCGTACTCTTCGAGAGAGACCTCAATAGGTTTCTCGAACTGCTGAGCCAGCAACACCAGGCCCATCAGGGCCAAGCGCCGTTTCTTAGACGCAGAATTGAACTCCACCTCGAGTCCCAAGCTCTCGGCCACCACGGCCAGCTCGTTGTAGTTCATTTCACGGAGCTCAGCCTGGGTCTTCACGGTCTTTGTGTTGGTCATCGGTCTACCCTCCTTGGGTGTCAAAATCTAGTCTCAAAAATAAAGTGAAAACGTGTCAACACGTCTTCACACGAGGAAAAAACACAAATATATGCTCTTTACCCATGTGAACACGTGTATCATGTAAAAGAACGACCTATATACTATAAAATACCATCTTATTAAGATAAAAAGATGACAAGATAACTTACCCTAAAATAACAACTTTGTCAAGAGAAAATAGACACAAAAAAACACCTTAACAAAGGCATTTTTCAATCAAATTGAGTAAGAAAACTAGCTTTTTACGATCTTTTCTATTTGAGACACAGTTTCTTCTAACTTCCCTTGGACATTTTCTACCTCAAAATCGAAAATATCTCGGTTATCAAACCATCCTTGAGCATAACTAATTCGCTCTAAAATAAAGGCTTCGTCAACTCCTCCTCGAAATCGAATCCGTTCTTCTAATACATCAAGTGATGCCCAAATAAAAATGGCAGGGATGCTTGGTTCCTTCTCTTTTAAAAACAAAACACCTTTATAATCCATTTTCCAAATACCAACACTCTCACTTTCTTTCACTCGTTGCAGTTCTTCATTGGTCACCCCATATAATTTTCCTCTATCAAGTTCAGCATATTCAAAGAAACCATCATCTTTAATTTTTTGTTGAAATTCTTCATGCGAAATAAAATAATATGGAGCACCTTGCATTTCACCATCACGCATTTCACGTGTCGTTGTTGTAATGACACGCGTAAGTGACATCCGTTTTTGTAATCCTTCAATCACACTATCTTCACCAGCACCAGAAGGACCAGAGATAATAAAAAGTTTTCCCATATTACGTAAGGATATCTAAAAATGTTTGAAGTACTTGAGGAAGTGGAGATGTACACGTCATCTTTTCTTTAGATAAATCTGTAAAAGATAATGTATGCGCATGCAAAAACAATCGTGTTAAATCTTTATCACGTTTATGTAACACATTTTTATTCATATACAATGTATCACCAACAACGGGATGAGTATATGCAAACATATGCACACGAATCTGATGCGTTCGTCCAGAATGAATTTTCACATCTAAAAATGAATAATTTACAAATCGTTTTTCTACCCAGAATTCTGTCAAAGAATCTTTTCCAGGTTGAAGTGACGTAACATTTTTTAATTGTAATGGATCAGTTTTTGGTCGAGATACCATACGACCATCTTTTCCGCGATCAATAGAAAAATCAATCACTCCATGTTCTCGATCAATAGCACCATGCACAAGCACTTGATAATGTTTTTCTATAACTCGTTTTTGAAACTGATCTTTTAAATGCAAAAACATCTTTTGCGTTTTTGCAATCACCATAACACCCGACGCATCTTTATCAAGTCGATGAACAATACCTGGTCGAACATCTGATTCACCAACACCTTTACATTCAGGAAAATGTTCTAACAGCCAAGATACAATAGTAACAGGTTCACCAGCTTGAGTTGGATGAACCAACACTCCGGCAGGTTTATCAATCACCAAGTAATCATCTGTTTCATGCAAAACAGAAACATGCAGTTCTTCTTTTGGCATATTAGTAACCGCAACAGGTGTATCAAATGTACGAACAAAGGGCGTGTATAATACTTCATTCCCTTCACGAAGAACCACCCCAGCTTTTGAAGCTACCGTACCATTTATCTCTACACATTTTTCAGAAACAGCTTTTTTAATTTGAGATCGATTCTCACCAGTTACCTGCACCAAAAAAACATCTAGGCGAAGGCCCGAATTCTCTGAAGAAACGTGATATAGTGGAGAAGAGGTAGAATTCATAATATATGTTAAAACAAGCTCAGTATAGCAGAAATTCTTGAAAAATCAAGTGCCATCTGCTACACTACGCGTGCTTTAAATGTGCCAGTAGCTCAGGGGTTAGAGCACAACGCTTATAACGTTGGGGTCGGCGGTTCAAAACCGCCCTGGCGCACAACCCATTATATATGTCCCTTTTTACAGCATCTGTAACAAACATCAGAAAAAAGACTGAAAAACGATTGGAAATTCATGCCAAGCCGTCAAAATCCTTTTTTCTTCTTATCACACTTGCAAGTGCAATTGTGTCACTTGGACTTGCCTTAGATAATGTATCAATTGTTATTGGGGGTATGGTCGTGGCACCACTCATCACGCCAATATTTGGATTATCTCTTCGAATTATTCTATTACGCTTTAAAGGAATTGGAGGATCGCTTCTTTCTATTACACTCGGAACAATTCTTGCCATAGTTGTTGCAACAATCATTGGATATATCATTATATTTTTTGAAGGAACACAATTTGGTTTAACCGAAGAAATACTTTCACGTACAGAACCAAACTTATTATTTTTTCTTGTTGCAGTATTAAGTGGAATTGCAGGAGCTTACGCATATGCAAAACCAGATGTACTAAGTGCTATTACTGGGATTGCTATTTCTGTCGCATTAATTCCTCCTCTTGCTGTAACCGGCATAGGTATTGCATTAAATAATTTCTTTCTTGCAGAACAAAGTTTTGTATTATACTTGTTTAATCTTCTTGGTATTTGTTTTGGAAGTATCATCATGTTTATTTCACTTGGTTTCGGAAAAGACATAAAAAAATAAAATAATAAAAATATTTATTTAATAGTTTTGCAAAAAACTATTTTTTATTTTGTTAAAAAAATAAAGTTATACACAGTAAATAAAAAAAAGTGTTCTCAAACATCACAAAAACATCTATACTACGTAACAAAGGTCGATGCGCATTTTTTATTATATAAAAAAAGCAAAAAGATTTTTACACCGATGCTTGTCGTGTAAAAATTTATTTTTTCTTTCACACTCTGGTGTATACCATGGTTACATCAACAAAAGAAAAAAAACACATAAGAAAGGAAACATATTATGCCAGTAAAAAAAACACGTTCAAAAGCACGTAAAGCACCTGCTAAGAAAAAACCTGCTAAAAAACGTAAAGCACCTGCTAAGAAAAAAGTAGCTAAACGTAAGCCTGCTAAACGTAAAGTAGTTAAACGTAAAGTAGCTAAACGTAAGCCTGCTAAACGTAAAGCAACTAAACGTAAACCTGCTAAGAAAAAAGCAACTAAGCGTAAGCCTGCTAAACGTAAAGTAGCTAAACGTAAACCTGCTAAGAAAAAAGCAACTAAGCGTAAGCCTGCTAAACGTAAAGTAGCTAAACGTAAACCTGCTAAGAAAAAAGCAACTAAGCGTAAGCCTGCTAAACGTAAAGCAACTAAACGTAAGAGCACAACTCGTCGTAAGAAGAGATAAGCTCATACATAATAAAACTCCCACACTATGTGGGAGTTTTATTATGTATAAAAATATCGAATATATATACAATTACAATCTAAGTTATAAAATACCCTCACTATGTTTTCCTTCTTCAAATACTTTTACAACCCCAAATTCACCATCATATCCTGGTCGCACAACAATATTTCCAGAACGAACACGAAAAATGGCATCTGCTATATGTTTTGTACTGACGCTTTCAATGTCTTCAAAAGTAGCAGACTCTAATATAAAAAATTCGTTTCCAAGAGAAGAAATTAAATGATCATACATCGTTTGTACTTTTTTTGTGGCAACACCACAAGAAAAAGTATCTGCTAAAATTTCAGGAAGTGGCACAATATGTTTACAAGGGATACGTTTCTTTCCAGCTTCCTTTGCTTCTTCTTTTGTTCGATCAGAAAGTTCAAACACACGATTAAGAACACCAACCGTCACTTTTTTATTACATACCGGACATATTCCTTGATGCTTTTGGGTTTCTTCTGGTGACATTACCACCTTACAATCTCTATGCCCATCAGAATGATACTTTCCTTCTTCTGGATAAAACTCAATGGTATACAAAAACTTTTCTTTATCTCCTTCTTGAATAATACGAAACAATTCAGTATACGTTACATCAATTTCATCTTTAAATGCTAATACATTTGCTTCTCTTCCCAATTTTTGTGGACTATGTGCATCAGAATTAGACACTAGCGTTAAGTGATCAAGAGAAGACACTCGCCAATTCATCAAAGGATCACTAGAAAGCCCTGTCTCAATAGCTTTAATGTGAGGTGACAACTCTTCAAAACATTCTTCAAGCGAATCATAACCTCCTTTTGAACCAAAAAGACCAAACCAGGGAGTCCACACGTGAGCTGGAATCATCACCATCCTCGGATCAGTGTCGAGCATAATCTGCAAAATTTCTTTACATGGGATTCCTAAAATAGGACGGCCATCAGATGCGAGATTAAACCCTCTATCAAAAAGGGTCTTATTAAACCGATCGAGTACTTCAAAATTAGGAGCAAATACACATAAATGGATCCGACGTGTCTTTCCTTTATGCTTTTTAATAGAAGAAAGCTCAGTCCCAATAACAAATTTTGTTGGAGATGATCCATCCTTTAAAGAAAAAATGCCCTCATTCACTTCGTGAAGAGATGCTTTCATGTGCCTAACCCACTGAGGATGTGTCATATCCCCTGTTACAACGATATCAATACCACGGGTTTCACACGCTTTTGCAATCACGGGTAACTCAAGCCGTTTAGAACAAGCCCGAGAATATTTTGAGTGAATATGAAGGTCAACAATCTGACGAAGCATACAATAATACAATTAAAAAGACGTATATACACTATACGTCTTTTGTTTTTTCAAAACAAGAATGCTCCTAAGGAGTATACGTAATGTCTTCTTCAGCCATCCGCCTAATCCCTACATCATTCGTCATTTCTTCATATACTTGTCCAACGAGCCCAGGCATGCGAGCAATAATAAAGATTCCTCGAGCAAGTTTTATATCAAATCCCATGTCACAGAGGATACTTCCCATAGCACCATCAACGTTCATTGGGAGCACTTTTGAAGACACTTTGTTTAGAGCCTCAAAAATACTTTCTGCAAACAAACAATGTTTTCCATAAAATCCTGTTTCTTTTGCAACAGCATACAACATATCTTTCCGATGATCATGAGTAAGGACGGCATGACCAAACCCAGGAATACGAACCTTTTGTTCTTTTAGCATACCAATCAATGCAGCAGGATCTTCATGTACATGCTCATAAAAAAATGACATAGCAGGTTCAATAGCACTTCCATGCCTTTCTCCCATAGCTAAAATACCAGCAGCAAGAGATGTATGCATACTATTTTTTGCGCTCGCAGTAATGCGAGAGGTCTGTCCTGACGCTGTCCCAGGCCCGTGATCAATAGCAGCTGTTAAAAGTGCGTCAAACATCTTTTGTTCAGGGGCTTCAGGCAATCGACCTTGTAAAATAAGAAAAATCGATTCCACAAAAGAATGATCTCGCACCAAACGTGCTAAAGCCATACCATGAATAACCGGGTGACCATCCTTATCAATATGGGTAATAGATGTTTGTACTTTCATAAAAAATAATTAAGAAAATGGTTTAATTAATGTCACAAGATCTTCATATCTTTTCGCAATCATCACCCCAACAGAAGATAATGCCGTTTCTTTTTCTAAAGCACTCTGCCCTCTTGCAACAATAGCACCAGCGTGACCAATATTCATCCCTTCTGGTAACACCTGAGCAAATTTTCCTCCAACATACACCGCAAGTGGTTTTGTAAACCCTTTATCTCTTACCATATCAACCACATCAAACTCATAGCTTCCCCCATGTTCACCAAACAATACGACAGCTTTTGTTTGATCATCTTTTTCAAAAAGGGAAAGGAGATCTGTATAGGTTGTTCCCATCAATAAGTCGCCACCAACATGTACAGCAGTACTTTGTCCCATACCTGCTTTACGAATCTGCCAAGAAATTTCATTTGTCATACCACCTGAACGAGAAATAATACCAATAGAACCTGGATGATAAATCTCATTGATATGCGTTCCACCAATAACGCCAACACGACCAACTCCAGGGGATACAAACCCCAAAGAACTTGGCCCAACAATACGAATATTTTTTTCTTTTGCCGCTGCTAAACAATACGCAGTATCTTTAATTGGCACTCGCTCAATAATAACACTAATCAAAGGAATATTACTATCAATAGCTTCCATAATGGCCTGCTTTGCAGCAAAAGGGGGAACATAAATAGAAGAGACAGTAATGGAAGAACAAGCACTCACAGCATCTTCCACCGTATTAAACACAGGACAACCTTCAACAGACTCTCCTCCTTTGCCTGGACGCACACCACCAATAACGTCAGTATGGTAATCAAGCATGGCACGAGCAGCTTTTTTTCCTTCCTTTCCAGTAATCCCCTGCACCAAAACTTTTGTATGTGTATCAATCAATATAGCCATAATAATGTAATATCAAAATCTTTCTAAGAAGAAACCATTTGAGCTAACACAGCAGCAGTCTCTCCCATTGGAATATCTTTTCCAAATAATTTCATATCTAACCCATTTCTTTTTGCACAAGCTTTCATAAGTGCAAATCCTTCGGCATCAAACGGCCCAGCTCGCCGGATAACAATAGGGTACGTTGGTTTAACTTCATCAAGTGCATCTGCTAATCCCTGAAAAGTATCACGCACATTCGTAAAATTAGACACAGCACCACAAACCCAAAGCCCTTTAATCCCTGGCTTAGATAATACAAGTTTACTTAACTTGTATACTTTTTCTAAAGGAGGGTTTCCAGAGTACTCAGTATAATTTGCAGGTGTTAACCCAACATTTTTAAGCGCATCCATGTTAGCAATGCTTGCACCACCGCCAATAAGAATAAGCGCAATATCACCATCCATTTCAATATACTTTCCAGCGGTTCCCTGATAGTACTTTTCCCCTTTATCAATTTCTTGCACTAAAATTTCTCGATCTGTTGCTGGTCGCCCCATCATCGTGCGAGGTGTAAGTGCTTGCCATTCATCATGACGATAAAAAGCATCATCATCAATCGCTACTTTTGCGTCAGCAGCGACCCACTCACCCTGAGTTGTTTTTACTAATGGATTAATTTCTACAACACGAGTATCTTCATGTTTAAAACAAGCCCATAATTCTTGTGCATAAGGAAGAGAAGAAGAAATAGTCTCATCGCAGATATCTAATGGGATCCGTTGAATATATTTCGAATCAACATCTTCAATATCAACACCACCACGATCACTATAAACTATCATGGGTTGTTTCTTGTTTGTATCATACACAATTGAAATATAATGTTCCTCTACAATCGACAATTGTTCTTCAATATAAATAGAGGCAACATACTGACCACAAATATCAGAAGAAAATAAATCAAGGCATGCTTGTTCAACTTCTTCAACAGTCTCACAAAATACAATACCCCCATGTTTTCCCCGTTTCCCTGAGAGAATTTGAGCCTTTACGACCACCTTATTGCAACTGAGTTGCAGATAGAGGTCTTTAATGTCATCTCCACGGTGAATAACTACTCCTTTTGGCGTAGAAATACCATGTTTTAAAAATAGTTGTTTTCCTTCAAATTCGTATAAATTCATATAATTCCTTAAAAATCTATCCGAAAATTTAATCCATGATTAGTAAATCCAAGGGCTTCATACCATCCATGAATACCGTTCCGCCCACGTCTTGCTTGTGCAATAAGTTTATAACATCCTTGTTCTTTTGCAAGAGCAATCAATCGACGAACAAGAAGAGTCCCAACACCTTTTCCTCTATAATCAGGATCAACAAAAATATATTCAAACAATCCGTATGGACCTTCATGAAAATCATTATAAATAAGGTACAGTCGGATATGCCCTATTTCTTTTCCATCTTCTTTTACAAAAAGACGAAATGCTTTTGCACGCCCATCAATATGTTCTTCTACCTGCATATTTACAAAATAATTGATTGTAATACTTTTGATAATTTCGTAACATCGATTCCACCACCTTTTCTTTCAAAGTCAGCAGCGATAATTTTCGTCCCTTCAATATCTGTCACATCAATATCAAGCAATCCCCACTGTTTTTTTTGATAATACACCTTTTCTTGTTTCGTCAATGTCCGATTATTATACACAACAATATCAAGTGGTCGTGGCAGATATGTTTCAAGCTCAGAAATTACTTCAGAAAGTATGGTTGGTCCAACTTCGCCATTTTTTTCATACGCATTCCCAACCACAAAGACAAATTTCGCGTTACTATGCCGCAGAGCTCCTTTTTTCATTCCTTCAACAACAAGGGTAGCAATAAGACTCGTATACAAACTCCCTGGAGCAAAAATAATATAATCAGCAGAAGAAATAGCATCACGTGCACCATCATAAATCATTGGTGTTGGTTGTAACCAAGCACGAATAATGCGATGTTCCCGCATAGAATTAGTTGGTCGATCAATAACCCCTTCTCCAATAACAATTTCTCCATCAGATAATTCTACACACAAATCTGATTGATCAAGTGTAACAGGATGCACAGTACCAACAGCCTCAACAGCATCTTCTAAAGATCGAACAGCTCCAATATAATCACCAGTATGCCTTGCAACAAGCATTAAAAATAAATTACCAAGGTAATGTCCCTCAAATTTCCCTTCAGAAAATCGATTTGATCGAAAAATCTTTTTTAGTAATCCATAGTTGTATGGGGAAAGCGCCAATACAGCTCGTAACACGTCGGCAGATGGAAGTACACCTAATCGTTCTCGAAGACGCCCATTCGCACCACCACTATCACACACAGAAACAACTGAAGAAATATCTATATCACGAACAAGAGGTTTTAGCGCATTATTTACAAGCGCAGAACCATTTCCTCCTCCTATCACCACAACTTTTTTTTTCATACAACAGAGATATTATTCTACGGTAACACTTTTTGCAAGATTTCGAGGACGATCAACATCGCGATCAAGAGACACAGCCATATAATATGCCAATAATTGCAATGAAATAGTATTTAAAAGCGGTTCAAGAAGCTCCATGGTAGGAGGAACATACATAATGTCATCAGTAAATTCTTTTGCACTGTCGTCACCATCCGTTACGACTAAAATAAGAGGCGCTTTCCTTGCACGAATCTCTTCAACATTACTTCTCATTTTTTCATAAAGCTGATTTTTCGTCATAACAGCAAATACAGGAAATGTCGGAGATAAAAGGGCTATAGGACCATGCTTCATTTCTCCTCCTGGATATGCTTCACTATGAATATAGGTAATTTCTTTTAATTTAAGTGAGCCTTCAAGTGCTACCACATAGTTCACCCCTCTCCCAAGAAAAAAACAACTCGGTATATCTTTATACTTTTCAGCAATAGCAAAGATAGTATCTTTTCTGTCTAAAATCATCTGCATCTTTTGAGGAATCTCTTGAAGCGCACGAACAAACCGTTGCCCAGTAGCAATAGTCATACGACGAGAACGCCCAAATTGAAGTGCATATAACAATAATACAGCAACCATGTTTGTATATGCCTTCGTCGACGCAACAGCAAGCTCTGGACCAGCGTGTATGTATGTGCCACCATCAGTTTCTCGAGCAATGGTAGAACCAACAACATTTACAATACCCCGTACAAAAGCTCCTTTTCTTTTTGCCTCTCGAATTGCCGCTAACGTATCAGCAGTTTCCCCTGATTGAGAAATAGCAAATACTAATGTGTTCTCGTCAATAATAGGATCACGATAACGAAATTCACTCGCAACATCAACTTCTGTGGGAATCCCCGATAAACGCTCAAATGCATATTTACCAACCATACCAGCATAACTTGCAGTACCACAAGCAATCAAGATAATTCTATTCACTCGGCGCATTTCTTCTTCAGTCATGTTAAGTCCACCAAGATGAGCAGTCCCTTCCTCCATATCAAGTCGCCCACGAATAGCATCTTCAAATACCTGTGGTTGATCATGAATTTCTTTAAGCATAAAATGATCAAACCCCTGCTTTTGTGCCTGTTCATCATCCCACTCAATTTCTTCAACACATTTCGTAATAACTTCATCAGCTAAAGTAAATGTCTGAATACCTTCACGAGTAAGTTCAACAATTTCTCCATCATCAAGATACACCACACGTTTTGTATACGGTAAAATAGGAGTAGCATCACTTGCAATAAAATATTCCTCTTCACCAACACCAACAACAAGAGGGCTTCCCATTCTCGCGCCAATAATACAATCAGGATGATCAACATGCATAACAACTAAACCGTACGTGCCACGCACATGCTTTAAAGCAGCCATCACAGCGTGACGCAAATCTCCATTATAATGTGTACCAATAAGGTGAGCAAGCACTTCAGAATCTGTTTCAGAAGTAAGAGACACATCTTTTCCAAGCTTTTCTCTAATCTCTCTATAATTTTCAATAATCCCATTATGCGCAAGCATCAATGTACCTTGAAGAGCCATATGCGGGTGAGCATTTTGCTCCGTAACACCACCATGTGTTGCCCAACGAGTATGTGCAATACCCATAGAACCTGGAATTTCTTGATCTTTTAATTTCTTTGCTAACCGCTCAATCTTTCCAACGGCACGAACCCGAGAAATACATTGATCATGCCACAATGCCAACCCAGCACTATCATACCCTCGATATTCAAGTCGACGAAGACCTTGAAGCAAAATAGGCTGTGCTTGTTTGTTTCCTATATATCCAACTATTCCACACATATATTTATAAAGATGATTTACGAGATTCAGCAATAAGCAATTGTTCTTGAGTATTTACCCCAAACCATTCATGAGAATCACGAACGGGGACAACCTGATATGGAGATCCTTCTTCTCTTGCAATAGCAAGAGCTGTAGGCATAACATATTCTCCAAGCTTACGAAGTGCAGGCATTGTAGGATACATATGTTCAAACCATGAACGAATCACACAAAAGGTGCCGGTGCTTACTTCATTAATCTTTTTTTGTTCAACCGTGCTATATTCCTTTTCTATAACTTCAATCCGTCCATCATCATGACGCACAATACGACCAAGATTCGCAGGATCATCCATGTGTGTTGATAAAAGAGAGATGGTCATTGCTTGGTCAATATGAGATTGAACGAAATGATGCAAAGTGTCACACGAATAAAAAGCACTGTCGTCTCCTTGTAAAATAAGGATATGCTTAATATGATCATCAAACATCTTCATTCCTATATGCGCAGCGTGAGCGGTTCCTTTTTGTTCCTCCTGAAAAGCATACGACACAGAATCCGTAAAATATTCTTTAACTTTTTCTTTTTTAAATCCAACAACCAGACATACTTGTTCTTTAGTAAATCCACAGGCCCGTAACGTATCAACAATGTAACTCACCATAGGTTTCCCAGCGAGTGGTAACATAACCTTAGGTATATCAGTACACCCAAGACGCGTACCTTTCCCCGCCGCAAGAATAACAACCCCAACATTAGATAATATATTATGCATACACATTTTTAAATAAACCTAGTAATGTTAACAACTCATTAGCACACCATGTACGACCAGAAAATGTTTTAACCACAGCATCAAAATGTTCATCTGTATATCGATGATCCCGAATCTCACGACGCATAAATAAACGTAACTCAGGAAAATCTTTTAACAAATCCGCAGACTCATCTGGTTTATCATTAAAAAAAACCGTATCTTCACCAGTAAATGATTCCCCAAACCACGATCGAAGCGCCCCAGACTTTCCACTACGAATAATATCAGTAAAGACAACACGCTCAGGAGAAAAATAGGAAGAAATACCCGATTGCTTCATTTTTTCCTGTTGCCACGACTCAACACCAAGACTTAACAAATACATCTCCGTTCCTAAAGAAGAAAAATGATCTAACACTTTTTTTGCATAAGGCAACAATCCATCTCCTCGACTCATTTGAGAAATAATAGTAGACACTTCTTCTGACAGAAAAGTTTTTCCGTCACGAGTTAACGCACTTTTAAGCGCCATGATATAACTTGCTAAACTAATCACAATTTTATCTCCGTCAATAACAGAATCTTTATAAATTTTCTGAGCATGTTCGCGCGTATAGCCATGGATTTCTGCCATGTTATACAATTGCGCTTTCTTTTTTTCTGTATCAAAAAGAGTACTGTCAAAATCAAAGATAACACGATGTGGACGACTATTCATAGTGTTTGCCATAACCGATCAAAAATAACTTTTTGTGTTTCATACACTCCTTTATTTTCAATAACAACTCCAACAGGTTCTTTCTTTGCATTAAGAGAAATATAAGCAGTCTTTCCACCATACATCAAAATAGACGTCGGTGTTTCATACGTAGCATCAAACCACTTTCTTTCATCAAGTCCACGAAGTTCACCACCTTTACCAATCGCAATAACTTTTACACGAATGTTTTTAGATATGCGTACATCACTAAACGTAGGAAACCCATCATACAAATATTCACGAATACCAGAAACAGAATACATACGATACGTATAATCTTCTAACTGTTCACACGTCATAAGAACATCTTCTAAAATGCGAGGAATCTCTTCGTGTGAATAGTATCGCGCAATTGGTTGCTCACCTCCACTATGATACAACGCTTGAAGTTCAGGAATACAACGCGTTAACTCCTTATCAAATCTTTGTAATGCTTGTTCTTTTTGTAAAACAATAGTATGAAGTGCTTCCGGGTTTACCGCAACAAAATGTTGTTTTGTATCCTTATGATAAAAACTTACTACTTTTTGTTCTTGCAACCATTTCAACGCATCATACGTCGTCCCACGATTTAATTCACAATACGTTGCAAGCGTTCGCACTGAACTTGGCCCCAACTTTAAAAGCGCCATATAAATGGCAGCACTTTTGTCAGAAAAGCCTAAATTTTTTAATAGTTCGATCTTCATAAAATAACTACGTATAGTATAAAAACATAACCAAAAATTGTCAATTTATATTCGACACTTACTGTGGATAAAAAACACTCACCTTTGTATAGGTGAGTGTTTTTCAAATAAAGAGAACAAT
Organism: Candidatus Magasanikiibacteriota bacterium; assembly: GCA_018651085.1. Lineage (GTDB taxonomy): Bacteria > Patescibacteriota > Patescibacteriia > Magasanikbacterales > UBA922 > JABIEQ01. Next base: position 3,025 of record JABIEQ010000012.1, on the reverse strand, counting down.
TAGGCAACAGTAACCTCGTTACAAAGATATACATCCTGAACAGCATTCAAAATGGCAATGCCTTCTTCAAGTGGCTTTTGAAATGCTTTTCTTCCTAAAATAAGCCCAGATCCACCTGCTCGTTTATTAATCACCGCTGTTTTTACAGCTGCATGCATGTCATTGTCTCCGCTTGCTCCGCCTGAATTAATAAGACCAATACGCCCCATGTAACAATTAGCAACTTGATACCGACACAAATCAATTGGATGATCTGACGAAAGCTCACTATACATACGCTCATCATATTTTCCAAAAGTAGCATTCCCCTCATTAAGTGCTTTATATCCACCATTCACGGTTGGAAGTTTTTGTTTAATAATATCGGCCCCTAGAGTAACACCAAGATGATTTGCTTGCCCGGTAAGATCAGTAGACCCATGATAATCTTTTCCATCAATCTTAAACGCATTGTTTCGAAGATAACACCACAAAATTGTTGCAAGCCCAAGCTCATGCGCTTTAGAAAATGCAGCACTCACTTCTTGAATTTGTCTTTTAGAATCAACTGATCCAAAATAAATAGTCGCTCCTACTGCACACGCGCCCATATCAGCGGCTTGTTGTACTGAGGCAAACATTGTTTGATCATAACTGTTTGGGTATCGAAGTAAATCATTATGATTAATTTTTACAATAAATGGAATATCACTTGCATACTTCGAGCTCACCATTCCTAAAACACCAAGTGTTGACGCAACTCCAGAACAGCCGGCTTCAACAGCAAGGGTGACAATTTTCTCTGGATCAAAATAATCTATATTTTTAGAAAAACTTGCTCCAGCTGAGTGTTCAATCCCTTGATCCACAGGTAAAATAGAGACGTATCCGGTGTTAGAAAGTCTTCCATGAGAAAATAGTCGTTTTAAATTATTTTGCACGTCAGAAGAGCGATTAGACATCGAAAACACGTCGTCAATGTGTGTATCACTTGGAACATGGATCTTTTCTTTTGGAATTTTTGGACTACTAAATCCTAACAGAGATTCTGCGTCATTTCCTAGGGTACTTTGGATGTCTGAATATGTATTCATAAAAATATATTACGAAAGTTTATGGTGCGTTTCTAAAAATCGAATAGTCCCTGTTTTTACTCGCATAACAACAGAGTGAGTAATACAATAATCTGCAGTGTAACGAACACCTTTTAGTAAAGGTCCATCAACAACACCAGTTGCCGTAAAAGTAAGATCTTTTCCAGAAGCCAAATCTTCAAGTGTAAGCTTTTTATTAATATCTAGTCCCATATCTTCAAGCATGTTCTTTTGATCTACATTTTTTGGCCACAGTCGTGCTTGAAAATCTCCTCCTAAACATTTAATCGCGGTTGCAGCAAGAACAGCTTCGGCACTCGCTCCAATATTTATAAGCATATCTACTCCTGAATCAGGCAATGATGGAGCAATAGCCCCGGCTACATCCCCGTCAGAAATAAAACGAATTCTTGCACCTACTGTACGAATTTCTTCTACAAGATCCGCATGTCTTGGACGATCAAGCATAATAACAACCATTTGAGTAACATCTTTTTCAAGTTTCTTAGCAACCCGAATAATATTTTCCGTTGGCGTAAGATCAAGATCAATCACACCTTTTGCTTGCGGACCACAGGCAATCTTTTCCATATACATATCAGGTGCATGAAACAAACTTCCTTTAGGTCCAGTTGAAATGACAGAAATAGCATTCGGACTTCCTGTTGCAACGCTATCAGTGCATTCCAATGGATCAACAGCTATATCAATTTCAAGACCATTCCCAGTTCCAAGCGTTTCTCCAACGTACAGTTCTGGCGCTTCATCTTTTTGTCCTTCACCAATAACTACCGTACCAGAAAAATCAACAAAGTTAAATCGAGATCGCATTTCATCAACCGCCGCTTGATCAGCAGCTTTTCTCTCTCCTTTACCAATCCAAGAAGAAGCAGCTATTGCAGCAGCTTCTGTAACTCGGACAAATTCAAGGGCTAAATTTCTATCCATAATAAATAGATTACTAACACGATATGTTGAAATATAGCATAATAAAAAAACACCCGCAAACCGGGTGTCTTAGAAAAAATACTAGGCGTATTCTTCCATTCTAATCATCGCATGTTCCCACAACTCTTCAAGATCATAACCAAATTCAACGTCTGTTGAATGGTCTGAGTGCCATTGATTAAATGCAAGGCGAAGTTCGTCTTCATCCGTTGCATTAGCAAGGACATCTTCAAGGAGAGCAAATTTTTCTTGATGGCTCATAGCCATCTCACGCTCAATTTCTTCAAATAATTCTTGGATGTGTTCTAAAACAACTTGTCTTTTTTGCTCAAACTTTTCTTCCATAAAGAAAAGAGGATAAGAATAAAAAATGTACAGATCAAAATATAACACATCCACGCGAAAAAGAAAAGAAGTGTGGACAAAAAAAGACAAACAAAAAACTGAGTACAGTGTCTAGGCGGCGGCCTACTCTCGCCTTGCGACTACCATCGGCGCTGGTGGACTTTACTGCCGAGTTCGGGATGGGATCGGGTGTACCCCCACCGCTAGAACCACCTAGACACTATACTCAGTTATAATCTAAAAATGTAAATGCTTTCACAGAACTACTCTGTGTTTCCGTAGTATGCTCGATATATTAGTACACCTCAGCTCCACTTGTTGCCAAGCTTCCACTTAGTGCCTATCAACCTCGTCGTCTACAAGGAATCTATAATGAATATTAATCTTGAAAACGGCTTCGCACTTAGATGCTTTCAGCGCTTATCCGCACCAAACGTAGCTACTCGGCAATGCCCTTGGCAGAACAACCGATACACTAGAGGTTTGTCCATCCCGGTCCTCTCGTACTAGGGATGAGTTTTCTCAATATTCGTCGCCCACAGCAGATAGGAGACCGAACTGTCTCACGACGTTCTGAACCCAGCTCGCGTACCGCTTTAATAGGCGAACAGCCTATCCCTTGGGAGCTTCTTCACCCCCAGGATGCGATGAGCCGACAT
>JABIEQ010000004.1 GCA_018651085.1 Candidatus Magasanikiibacteriota bacterium | reverse complement strand
GCCCAAGAATGGATTTTAACGCACCAAGTTGCTCATGAAGCGCAAACGTATGAGAACGGTGCTTTTTTAATTTGTGACAGAGCAACAATTGATAACTTTGCTTACATGCATAGAAGCACAGATGGCAAAGGTATCGAAAAGTTTGAACAACATGCCGTGAATCACATGGGAAGTTATGGCATGGTGTTTAAAACAACGAAACTTGATATTGATGCGATGGATGATGGGTTTCGATCACTTGATGGAACATTTAGAGATGAGATTGATATTATTATTACAAACCTTCTTCATAAACATGGTATTCGTTACCATGCACTCCCTAAATCACTAAAGTATCAAGATCATATTGATTTTATTTTAGAAAAGATTGATGCAATGGTGCCTATACCAGAGCCGCTGGCCTATCAAATGTTATAAATAAAAAAACACCTATAATGGTGTTTTTTTAACGTCACTATATTTGAATAGTTCAAATGCAGTGAAGTGCGAGGCCTTTAATGGCGGCCCCGTGAAACCCGGCCTTGCGACCTATCGAAATCATGGAAGGGTCCAGCCGTTCGACTGGACCAGCCCGTGAACGAACTGAGAGCTGACCAGCCCATCGTTCACCTGACACGCAAGCTTCATGATTGCAAATGCAATCTCTTCCTGTTTTTCGACGACCTTCTGTCCAGCAAGCACCATAAGGCGATGGGACAGCGTTCTCTCCTGCTTCATAGACCCCCCTTGGTCTAGACTGATGACATCAACTTCCTTGTCCAGACGAAACAGGTCAACTCATCCATGAGCCTTCCTCATATATGTTCCTACATGTAGAAATACATATGAGAAATTCTCACGACACTTCACTCTACACTATACACTACTCTTTGTCAAGGATAAACCCGCCTCATGGGCGGGTTTATCTATTGATACTATATCTTCTCGACAGAGAGTTTAACAAGTGCATTATTGATAGTAACATCCTTTTCACCACCATCTTTGATCTCTTTTGCAAGGACAGACTTTTGAATGTCTCCTGCATATTCAATAAAGACTTCGTTTAGCATGGTGTCTTCCGTACTATACGAAACGATAATTTCATGTTCTCGTGTAAATCCTTGTTCCTTTCTAATTTGATTCACCGCTCGTACGATCTCTCGCACTAGTCCTTCTTTTTTAAGCTCAGGACTAATGTCTGTATTTAGAGAAACGGTAAACCCGGCATCTTCTTTTGTCTGCCAGTTATCTCCAGACACATCTTCTGTGATTACTTCTTTTACATTTAACTCACTTTTAATCATGTGACGTAATCCTTCGTCAGAAAATGAGAAATCACCTACTGAACAAACTTGCAATGGTTGACGCACTCGCACGCCTGCATCTTTACGTAAAGATAATCCCATTTCTACCATTTTTCTAATCTTTTCTACTTCCGCTAGAAGTTCCGGATTCTTTAGACTCTCATCTACTTGTGGCCAAGAAGATAAGTGTACACTTTCTTCTTTCCCGTTCATTTTTTTATAGATTTGTTCTGCAATGAATGGCGTAAACGGTGCCATCACTTTAGAAAGAGTGAGTAACACTTCACGAAGGGTACGTAATGCATGTTGTTTATCATCCTCGTCTTCACCTTTAAACCTTTCACGAGATCGACGAACATACCAAGTAGAAAGTTCTGCAATAAATTCTTTAATTGGTCTTCCACCTTTTACCGTATTATATGCATCAAGATGTGTTGTTGTTTCTTCTATAAGAATGTGAAGCTTTGCAAGAATCCATTTATCTAGCACATTTTCTGACACCATGTTTTCATTTCCCTCAACGAGTTCGCTCGCAAACATTTCATAGAAACTTACCACGTTCCACAATATATTTAATACTTTATTGTAAATTTCCTTTACTTCCCTATCTACAAAGTTTACATTCTCTGATTGCATGACCACACTTGTCATTAAATAATATCGAAGTGCATCCATTCCGTGCTGCTCGATGATAATCCATGGATCAGTAAAGTTTCTTTTTGATTTAGAAAGCTTTTCTCCTTTGTCACTCATGATAGTTCCAGTTGTCACAACATTTTCGAAACTATTACTATCAAAAAGAAGGGTTGACATGACATGCATGTAATAAAACCATGCCCGTGTTTGTGCAATGTACTCTGCAATGAATTGCCCAGGGAATCGTTTATCAAATAACTCTTTATTTTCAAATGGATAATGAAATTCTGCGTATGGCATTGAAGCAGCCTCTACCCAACAATCAATTACTTCTGGAATACGAGTCATTTGAGATCCGCAAGAACAGGTAAGATGAATAAGATCCATTTTGTGTTTGTGTAAATCAATCTTTGTTACATCTTCTGACTCATAGACATCAGTAAAGTTACTCGCACGCTCCTTTAATTCTTTTACTGATCCAACACACACAACTTCATCACACTCTTCTTTGTCACATTTCCAAAACGGAAGGGCTGTTGCCCAGTATCTGTTTCTTGAAATGTTCCAATCTGGTGCCGTTTCTAAAATATGTTGAAATCTCCCATGCTTTAAATGATCTGGGAACCAGTTTACGTTTTCATTTAACTTCAACATGCGCTCTTTTACCTCACCTTGGATATCAATAAACCATGCTGAGATGGCATTATAAAATAATGCAGTTCCACACCTCCAACAATGTGGGTATGAATGGGTATTTTGTTTTTTGGCAAATAATAATCCTCTTTCTTCTAGATTTGCTTTAATGGTTTTTTCTGCTTTTTTAAAATACTGTCCTTCTGTTAAAGAAAATATATCTAAAAAGTGCCCAGCTTCGTTTAGCATTGGTACTTCAGGCAAGCCAAGTTCTTTTCCAAGTCTGTAATCATCTTCTCCGTACATGACGGCAGTGTGCACAATTCCAGTTCCTTCTTCTGTTGTCACAAAATCAGCAGCTGCAATATAATACGCTTTTTTACCTTCTTCCTTCATGGCAGGAATATCAAATAATGGTTTGTATTCAAGTCCAACAAGATCTTTTCCAAAGGTGTGTCCTGTCACTTCAAATTCTTTTCCTTCAAACACGTTCATGACAAGATCTTTTGCTACAATGTAATGTGTGTCTTCTAGTTTTACAATTGCGTATTCAATATCAACTCCTACAGCGAGTGCTAAGTTTCCAGGCAGCGTCCATGGTGTTGTAGTCCACGCTAATGCTACAGTTCCTTCTGGTAAATTTTTTGATGTAGGATCTTTTAAGACAAACTTTACCGTCGTCGATTCCTCAGTCACATCTTTGTAACTATGATCCATGGCTGTTTCTGCTTTTGAAATTGGGGTTTCACAACGAGGACAGTATTGTAATACTTTCCAGCCTTCATAAATGCGTTTCTTGTCCCAAATAGTTTTTAGGGCCCACCAAATAGACTCCATATAGGTTGAGTCCATAGTCATATAGGCGTTATCAAACTCTACCCATCGTCCCATTCTTTCAACCATGCTTTTCCATTGTCCGGCGTATTCTAATACTTTGGTTCGACACGAGTTATTAAACCCCTCAATACCAATAGTTTTTTCAATTTCTTTTTTTCCTGAAACTTCTAACTCTTTTTCAATCAGTTGCTCAATAGGTAATCCATGACAATCCCATCCCCATCGACGTCTTACATGAAATCCTTGCATGGTTTTATATCGAGGGATCAAATCTTTTACTACTGACCCTAAAATATGTCCGTAATGTGGCAACCCTGTCGCAAATGGTGGCCCATCATAAAACACATACGATTTTTGATCCTCATTTTTTTTGAGTGACTTCTCAAATGTTTTGTTTTCCTTCCAAAACTTTATCACCTCGAGTTCTTGTTCATTAGCATTATATGGCATATGTCTTTTATGTATAAAAAAAACCACTCCGCTATATTCGAGAGCCTCTACGGGGAGGCGGTACCATCTCGAACGTACCAAAGTGGTGTCTTAATTACAGCGATATCGGGCTTACCCGGAAAGGTCTACTGTCCTTATAAGGATTTCTTCTTTCTACGCTACGTAATATTACGTATCCCTGATGATGACAGGTCAGGCGTATATATATTGTTCTCTTAAAGAATACCCAGATATTTTCTCTATGTCAAGCTCTTTTTATAGATAATCTATATACAATATTCATATACAGATTGGCTATGAGGAGTCTTTGCAGACTCCTCTAACCCCCTTGCGCCTCCTATGGCGCCCTAGTTTCTGTCACTGGGATGGAACTCCCGACCGGCCTTGTCGTAACACGTGGCGGTTCCCATCCCTATTTCAACAGTACCTGGCTCAATGCTGCTCATAAGCCAGATGACGACGACAGGAAGCTGCCCCTGAACTAACAAAACCACCTGATTGGCGGCCATGTAAAATCCTTCCTCTGGGACTTCCTTTGAAAAGTAGCTTTTGAGATAGGCTTCGTCCCATTGCCGCTCGAAGTCGCTTCTGATTACCTCAGCTCCTTCAGCAGGCATTATGGTAATGCTTGCGCATCCTTCATCTTGGTTGGGTGTCAGGGCCATGCCGTAAAACCCATCCAGAACGTCGGTTTGTCCTCTGCAGGACAACTGATACTCGGTGGCGCCATCAAGGCGACAGTACGAGTCAGTAACGATGACTTGTGTCTCTGGCGGATCCTGTTTCGTACACCCTGCAAGTGCACACCAAAGCCCACTTACGAAGAGACACCTTGCGATGAACCGTTTCATAGGTCCTCCATCTTCCCTGATATTGTTCGACAATAATTAGGCCTATCCTACTTACCGTCTGTTGAAATGGGTATATCCTTTTCCCACATCTTATATACGACAATGTTTTCTCTTATATAAGGTATGGAAAAATTCTGTGGTTATTTATTATAACAAGCCCTACAACGTGCTTGATATTCGTCTTTTTCACCCACCACTACCTGCGTATCTTTTGTGCTTGTTCTTTTAGATTTACTCGCCGTTCCTCCACACATAACACAAACGGCATGTGTTTTTGTAACATATTCAGCAATCGCCATCATCTGTGGCACAGGCTCAAAGGGTTTTCCAAGATAATCTTGATCAAGCCCTGCACAAATGACCCGAATGCCTTTTGTAGCAAAAGACTCAGTGACCTCTACTATTTTAGCATCAAAAAACTGTACTTCATCAATACCAATAACAGTGACAGTATCATCGATATGACGTACTATATCAGTTGCCTTTTCTACTTTTATGCATTCTAATGATTCTCCAATGTGTGTCACAACTTTATCGTCTGCGTATCTATTATCTATCTTTGGTTTAAAACATCTCACCACCTGACGCCCTATAACGGCTCTTCGTAGACGTCTAATAAGTTCTTCTGTTTTTCCAGAGAACATTCCCCCACAAATCATTTCTATCCATCCACCTTCTTTTGGTTGTCTGTATGGAACCATAGGTATTCTTTTTATATATCTTACTGTAATTTTCATATCTTCTCAATCCTCTCTCTTCTTGCTGAGTTTCTTTTATGCGTGTTATACTTTTTTTATCATCTGTTTATGTATTAATTTTTCTTATGTATACGGGACCATTATTTATTGCATCAGACCATGGTGGGTATCAACTTAAAAAGCGTCTTATCCGCTATATTGAAAATGAACTCAACCAAAAAGTGGAAGATATGGGGCCTTCTTCATTTGAAGACGATGATGATTATCCTGATTATGTTGTTCCTCTTGCTCACAAGGTTATAGAACAAAAAGCACGAGGTATTGTTATCTGTAGAAATGGTATTGGCGCGAGCATTGCCGTTAATAAAGTAGCAGGTATACGCGCGGGGATTGGCTATAACCTCGGAGCTGCTGAAACTATGATGACTGACGACAATACTAATGTATTAGCACTTGCATCACATCATTTATCTGATGATCATGCTATGGCAATCCTTAAGAAATGGTTAACAACTCCTTTTAGTGACGAACCCCGTCACGTAAGACGCCTAGAAAAGGTTCAAGCACTTGAATCTTAAATTATATGATTCAAATAATACCCTCAATCCTTGATGCATCTACCGAAGATCTTCAAGCACACATCATTGCTGTTCAAGATCACGTTAACATGATCCAAATTGATATTGCTGACGGTGAATTTGTGCCAAGTACCACAGCAAGTAATCCAGATATTGTTAAAAAAATAGCCACTATTGATATTGAGTTGCATTTAATGGTTAAAAAACCCTTACTTGAGCTTAAAAAGTGGGCGACGGTTGAACAAGTTACCCGTATTTTAGTGCATTATGAATCCATGCCTGACATACACGATATCTTTCCAACCCTTCATGCGTATGGCTGGGATATTAGTATGGTCATTAATCCAGACACTCCTATTTCTGCCCTTGAACCGTTTGTTCCTGAACTTAAAGGGGTTATGTGTATGGGTGTGATCCCTGGGTTTCAAGGAAGTCCGTTTGTACCAGGGGTACTCGGTAAACTAAAAGAAATCAAATCACGTTGGCCACAATTATTTTTAGAGCTTGATGGTGGGGTAAATGAAGAAACTATTGATGCTATTATTGAAACCGGCCTTGATGCTGTGTGTCCAGGCAGTGCAATATTTAAAAATAATAGAACACCCGGAGAAAATGTATCACTTCTACGTGAACATATTAGAGAACGTACTCGTTGACGAACACGTTCTCGCTTGATAGGATTGAAAGACTAATTTTATATGATATTTTATGCATGATGATGCACTCGACTTAGTTATTATTGGTGCTGCTGCAGCTGGTTGTGCTGCGGCTGTGTACGCTGCGAGACGAAACCTCAACTTTGTTGTTATTTCTAAAGACATTGGTGGCGAAGTAGCATTATCTGGCGAAGTAGAAAATTGGCCAGGAACAATTCATACTACGGGGTATGAACTTTCACAAGATTTTTATAAACATACGCAAGCGTATAATGTGAAGGTAAACAATGGAGAAGAAGTAACTGGCATGAAACAAGATGGAAAATTTCACATTATTTCTACGAAGACGAATGCAGGAGAAGAAAAGACGTATACAACAAAATCTATTATTATTGCTACGGGTATTCACCCAAGACACCTAGGTATTCCTGGTGAATCTGAACTTAAAGGACGTGGTGTAACGTATTGTACTGTTTGTGATGGACCACTCTTTAGAGATAAAACAACAGCAACAATTGGTGCAGGAAGTAGTGCACTTGAATCAGCTCTTATGATGAGTGGGATTGCTAAAAAAGTGTATCTTATTACAAAGTACCCAAATACTCCTGAAAAAAATGGTGGGTTTCCTCCTGGCGAACATATCTTAATTGAAAAAGTGAAAGAAAAAGACAATATAGAAATTTTGTACACTGCAATGACAACAAAAATTGAAGGGGACGGAAAAGTAGAAACACTAACATACAATGATCAGTTATCTGGTGACGAGAAAACTATTTCTGTTGATGGAGTGATGGTACACATTGGCATGAACCCAAATTCTAAATTTGTTGAATGCTCCTCTAAAAACAAACAAGGAGAAATTGAAGTTGATATATTGTGCAGAACTGATTGTGCTGGGGTGTTTGCAGCAGGAGACGTGACGAATGTACCTTATAACCAAATTGCAATTGCCGCAGGGCAAGGAGTGACAGCGGCTCTTTCTTCTATTGATTACTTGAATAAGTGGTCTGCATAGTCTCTACCCTGTTTTCTACAAATCATGAAGCATCCTTGACAAAAGGATGCTTTTTTGTTATGTTTAAGCGTCTTTTCACCTGTCGGTCGTACTACTTACGATTGACTCAACGATATGGAGGACCAGGTGCTCTCAAGACAGAAAAAAAAGCCGGACATCATGTGGTGCTGCAACAATGGCACAATAGCTGTCCGTCCGTCCATTGACGGACAATTCGCCGACCTCTACCAGGAGGTCAACGGTCGGCCGCAGTGCTGGCTGTTCAAGGACAATATTGGGGAGGATCTGACGATCGAGAACAAACGATCGGGAAGCTACATGGAGGGTGCGGCCCTTCTCGAAGACCTCAACCGCTCCCGGTCTTTCACGACTGGGAGCGCAGAGTTCTTCGTCCCTATGTCGAACGGGCGCCAGAAGCCTGCGTACGACAGTTCTGACACGACCAAAACCGCGGCCCCGATCTTCTACGAATGGGAAAACGGTGAGCTCGACGGCGTGCGGGATGACGAAATGCCGAGTGTGGAGGCACTCGAACGCCTCGTCTCGTGATTCTTCTCCCTTCACGGGAGGACGTACTACAGCGTTTTGCTGGATGGATAGTACGTTCCTACGTTCTTTCTTGAGGACCTCCATCGTCCTCCAACAAAAATACCTGACTATGTCGGGTATTTTTGTTTTTATGATATTATTTAAGGACTATGAAAAAACCTTTTTTCTTTTTTTTCTTTTTTCTTATTGTCTTATTTTTAGGGCAGTTTTTATTTGTTTCTCCAGTTGGAGAATTTTCCCTTAACGATGATTGGGTGCACACGAGTACTATCATGGAATGGGTCGATACGGGTGAATTTCGTCTTCTTCCGTGGGCCGGGCCAACATTTTACACTCCCATTGTTTATGGTGCAGGCCTTACTTCATCTTTTGGTTTTTCTTTTACCATTCTTCGCTTGTCGACACTTTTTCTTACCCTTATTTTATTATTAGGGACATATCTTTTTTTACATACACTTACAAAAAGACCGCAGTTGAGTTTTCTAGCAACTCTTACTCTCTGGCTTAGCCCTCTTTTATACTCACTTTCGTTCACCTTCATGACCGATGTCCCTGCACTGTTTTTTTTACTGTTTGGGATTATCAGTTATTGGTATGCGTTTAAAACACAACGCCCATTTTTATTTTTTATAGGAGCACTTTTTAGTATTGTTGGATTTTATACAAGACAAACGGTTATTCTCCTTTTTATGAGTGCGGGATTAGTTTGGTTTTTTACACACATCCGCAATCGGACATTTTTTTCTAAACAATCTATACAACAAGGAATATTTGGATTTGTTGTACCAGGAGTTCTCCTTATATTGAGTTACCTGTATCTTTATATTTTTGCTCTTCTTCCCGCCAATGCTGGGGCTGCTCACATTATTCACCCCATGTCAGCACTTTTTTCTCATATACTTCATTGGGGTTGGTTCTATCTTCTTCTTATCGGTGGATCCCTTATTCCTCTTACGTTTGGATGGATTGGTGCTCAATACAAATATCTTTTTAGACCACTTTTTTGGTATATCACAATTCCAGTTACGTTTCTTTCCTTTATATGGAACCATGTGTGGCCAGAATGGTCTACGCATGTTGGAAATATCTTTACCATTTATGGTCTTGGACCGTCTGAAGTTATCCAAGGGCTTCCCACTCCATTCATTTCTTCATCCATGCAAATTATATTAGTACTTTTTTGTGCATTTTCTTTATCTTTACTTATATTCTTTTTTCTTACGCATCGTAAACATGTAACACATCCCCAGAGTCTCTTCCTTATTCTTTTTTCTTTTGTATCTTTTGGTGTATTCGTAAGTGTCTATGGATTTGATCGCTATGTGCTCCCTCTTATTCTTACCATGCTTATTTTATATATCTATCTTTTATCCCTTTCTTTTGAACGCATATCTTTTTTTATTACCATGCCTCTTATTATTCTTATTGCGTTTTTTAGCCTTTCACAAACAGATCATTATCTCTCTTGGAACCAAGCACGAACACAACTTGCAACATATCCTCCCGAGTCTACGGCTATTGAATCAATTGACGGAGGGTATGAATGGAATGGTGTTCATGCATACTGGAGTGCGTATGAATCTACACTGACGGCGGGAACAAACACTTCTCCTTGGTGGATTCGTAATATGTTTTTTAATAATACAGAAGAATATATTGTCAGTTGGACCCCTATTCCGGGGTATCGTATATTACAAAAAGAATCTTTATCCACTTGGCATCCTCACGACACATTATTTCTCCTTCACCGAGAATAAACATGGTATACTATTTGTACTATGATCTTATTTATTGCCCGAGTGTGTGGAATTATTGGTCTTCTTCTTATCACATGGGGTATTTTTATTAAAAAAGAAAAACGCCAAGACCTTATTTTTATCTTTGGTGGTTTGGGATTACTTTTTTATAGCATTTCTTTGAAAGATCCAATCTTTATTACTCTTCAAATTGTTTTTATCTTTGCGAGTTTGTATGAACTTGCAATACTTAACAAACGTAAACGTTAATATATATGCTACTTGATGCTTTTATCCCAGCAATTCCGACAACAACGGTCGAGATTCTTATCTATATTGCTGGTGCCCTTGGGGCAATTCTTCTTACGTATGGGGTGTTTATTGAACAAGAACACCGTCAAGACCTTATTAAACTTCTCGGGGCTGCGGGATTATTTGTCTACGCATTATATATCCACAATGTCTTATTTATGATCGCTATGGCTGGATTAGGGATTGCGTCACTTATTGAATTTGTTGAAATTTATGTTGGTCTTCATAAACATAGTCCAGAGGATCTTAAACGATACAAAAAACTTCGCTAGTCTTATCTATGTTTGATGTCATCACTATTGGGGATGCTACGATGGATACCTTTTTAGTTATCCAGGATAATAACGCATCATGTTCTCTTCAAAAAAAGAAGCGTCTTTTGTGTCTTCATTATGCTGACAAAATTCCTATTTCTAAGGCTGTACAATCTGTTGGAGGAGGCGCTGCTAATGTTGCTACAGCTTGTGCAAAGCTTGGCCTTAACAGTGCACTTATTTCAACATTAGGCGATGACGTTAATGGTCATGCTATTTTATCTGCACTTAAAGATGCAGATGTCACAACAAAGTATATTCGTGTAGAAAAAGATAAAGAAACCCGCTACGCTGTTGTGTTAAATTACCATAGTGAACGAACTATTTTATCGCATCACAGTAATCGCACATATACATTCCCTCGTTGTAGCACTCCATCTTGGTTTTATTACAGTTCACTTGGAGGAAACTATGTCTCATTTCAAAAAAAATTTATTTCTTTTTTAAAAAAGAATAAAAAAACAAAAGTTGCTATGAATCCTGGTTCATATCAATTGAAATACCACATGAATGCTGTACGAGATATGCTTTTATATACTGATCTTCTTTTTATTAATAAAGAAGAAGCCATGTGCATTGTTGGAAAACGTATGCAAATCAAACCACTTCTTAAAACACTTCAAAAAAAGGTTCCTCTCGTTGTTATCACTGACAGTACCCGTGGATCTTATAGTTATGATGGACAACATGTCTTTCATATGCCCGTGTACCCAATTACTCCCCTTGCGAGAACTGGTGCGGGAGATGCTTATGCGAGCGGATTTTTAGGAGCAATAGCAAAGAAAAAAAATGTATATGAAGCCATGATGTGGGGTACTGCAAACGCTAGTGGCGTTATTACAAAGTTTGGTGCACAAGAAGGATTACGGACAACATCCACCATTACATCATTTATACGCAAATACAAACCCATCCATCCTGGTCTTATATAGCTAAAAACGCCCATATGGGCGTTTTTTTATACTTTTATTCTGTGAGCTGTCTTTTCTTGCTTTCTTCCTTTAAAATGGTCTTCTGCTCCGCACACGGCGTGTTCTTCTGGATGCGGGCCAAGCGCACATAGACCATATTCGAAACCTCTTATTTGTGCACGTATTTCTGATGCAAGCTCTGGATGCTCTTGTTCATTATCGGCCATGGTTCGTAATGTATCAAGTCGCTTTTCCATATCATCTAAAATAAGCTGAAACTCAATAATACGTTCTTCGTATGCACGTCTATTGGTGCTTAATACTTCTTGTTTAGTATGTACTTCAATATCGTCTTCTACATCAATAAGTGCTTGGCATAGTTCTCCTCGTTCTTCTGGACTAAAAAAGCTTATTGATTTTTTCCCTGCATGAAGATCACGAAAACTTCCACCCTCTTCTATAAAATTATTATAGACACGTTTGGTGTTTCGCGTAACTTTTCCAAGTAAAAATTTCTCTCCCATTCGTCCTTCTGCAACACCAAGAAATTCGTGAAATGCTTTTCTATATGGCCAGATGGCTTTTCCAAACACAATAATAGTATCTTCTAACTCATCAATAGACAGATGCAAATTATCTTGCATTTGCTCTAGTGCCTGCGCCATATCTTTTTGTACATCTGCTGGCACAAGTGGCGGCAACTTCATGCAAATCTTTTCAAAGATGGTGAGCGTATGTTGTACAGCAGGATGTTGTTTCATAGCATTATATTCTTTACTAATAGTATAGCAAAAAAACTATGATTAATCTTCTTTTTGTGAAATTTCGTACATGGCAATACCTGCAGCAATACTCACGTTTAAGCTTTCTTTTTTTCCATGCATAGGAATGTGTGCAACAACGTCAGCTATCTCTAATATATCTTCGGTAATTCCATCTACTTCGTTTCCAACAATAAGTGCAAGCGATCCTACTATTTCTATTTCTCGTAAAGGAATACTTTCACTGTTTTTTTCTAAGGCGATGATAGTTACCCCTTCTTTTTTTAATCTCTTACATAACGCTTTTACATTTTCTTCTTTTTCCCATGGTACCCATGTTTCAGCTCCAAGTGATACCTTATCTATTTGCGGCTTTGGTGGTGTTGCTGTATACCCGCACAAAAAAAGTTTTGTAAAACCACAGGCATCAGCAGTTCTAAACATTGCCCCCACATTATGACAAGACCTTATATTTGGTAAAACAAGATATTTTTCTTTTTTCATAGTGTTATCACTATAAAGAACCTTAAATAAAAACACAACCCCAGGTAGAGGTTGTGTTTTATTCTTTTCTCTTAGAAAAGAAGTGGGAAATTTAGATTTAGATCAAGATTGAGACCATTTGTGTCACATAAATCTCCATCTCCATCATTATCTACGTCTGACTGATCTGCATTTCGAATAAGAGGACAATTATCTAGAATATCTATTCTTCCATCCCCATCATCATCTGTATCACATGCATTTCCAAAACTGTCGCCATCTATATTTTTTTGATCAGGATTTGCTACATTTCGACAATTATCAAACCCGTTTGTTACACCATCACTATCCGCATCTCCAAGAGCATCTAAAAGCTCTTCTTCATCATCATTTATATCAAATGGATTTGGATCATTGTTTTCGTCTTCGTCGTTACTGTTTGGTAGATCAAGATCTACAAATGGAAGATCATCTTCTTCTTCAACAGGATCTCCTAGCTCTGGGTTCTGATTTGGATTATCTTCAGCTTCACATTGATCCCCTACGCCATTATTATTTTCATCTGCTTGATCAGTATTTCCAATGTCAACACAATTATCACAAGCATCCCCAACAGTATCTCTATCACTATCTGCTTGATCTGCATTTGCTACACCAGAACAATTATCGTCAGCATTTAATACACCATCACTATCAGCATCAAAAAATTGACTTAAATTATCTGGAAGAACCTGTACATCATCGTCCCCAAGGTTAATACCTAAATCTTCTACATCGGCTTCCAATTCTTCTTCAAGCCGTTGTCGTTCTTGTTCTAGCGCTTGTCGTTCATCTTCTAATGCTTGTTGCTCTGCTTCTAATGCATCTCTTTGATCTTGTAATGCTTGTCTTTCTGCTTCATTTGCGGCATTTACTTGTTCTTGTTCTATTCTTCGAAGCTCAGCAGCAGCAGCATTAGCTCTTTGTTGTACTTCTCGTTCTCTTTCTGCTTGAAGTGCACGACGACGTGCTTCTAGTGCACGAATTTCATCTTCTAGTGCATCAAGCGCTCTTTGCGCTTCTTGATCTCCTTGGTTTGCTTGTTCTTCTAAGGCACGAAGACGTGCTTCGGCTTCTCTTCTTTCTTGCTCTGCTCTGACATCTCGTCGGTCTCGAACATCTTCATTACGACTGTCTCTACTATCGCGCAATTCTCTTTCGATATCTTGTTGCGTTCTTCTATCTTTTGTCTCTGCTCGTTCTTGAAGTAGTGCTCGACGATTATCTTGCAATGCTCTTGTTTCTTCAGCTCTTTTTGCTGCTCTATCTTCTAGTTGAGCAAGCTGATCTCGTACTTCTTTTGGTAATCGTGTATCTGCCTGCAACATACGTAAAAATGCTCCAGAGCGATCTGCCGCAGCTGTTCTTAATTTATAAAAACTTGCAATGTCACTTTCTGGTAACCGTGTTTCTAATGCATCAAAGATATCTTCTCGAAGAAGTTCATGCTGAAGTAATGCTTCAAGCAATCGTTCTGCTCTAACATTTTCGACATCAAACCAATCTTCATATCTTTCTTGCGTTTCGTTTGCAAGGGTAACCATCCGGTTCAACTGTTTTCTTGCTTTATTAAAATCCTTTTCTTTTTGCGAATCTGTTAATAGAAGGATAATGTGACGTCTTTCTTCAGCATAGCGAAGCCGTACTTCTCCATCTGAGAGGGCATTAAAGGTGAATGACAGGTGTATTCGTTCGCCAACACCACGCCAAAATGATAAAAACGATGAGGGTGCTTTGGTGAACGTCTTTGCACCAAGCATGTCTATTGCACGTACCTGTGTTTGTTCATTTCCTTCTGAAGCTGCAGTTACTACTACAGTCCCCATAAGGAGCATGAAGGCACAGACAGATCCTATTAACAGAGCCTTTTTCCACATATGTATATATTAGAGTGAAATTATATATACAGTATACAAAAAAAGGCTCCATAATGAAACCTTTTATGTTTTTTGTTACCCAATGGATATACGTGGGAGAAATAAAAAAACAGCAGCCAATAATAGGACTCCTGCTACAAGATAGCAATATACAAAAGCAAATTGAGACTTAACGGTGCCTCTAACCGAAGATACGTGGTGCATATATTTTTGTTTATATTTGTTTTTGACCTTTTTTGTAGATACATTATTTTTTGATGTATCTATGCATGTATTATAGCAGAATATTGACCTCTTGTCAATAGTGTCGTACAATAAATTCACCTAACTTTTTCTTATATGAAGCCTCTTCAAACGTATTTACGACAGTTTTTAGAACACCTTGAAATTGAAAAAAATCGTAGCCCAAAGACGATTCAAAACTATGATTTTTATCTTAGACGTTTGTTAGGATGGCTTCCTAAAAAATCAACACCAACTTCTATTACGGCTGAAGCTGTACGAAAGTATCGTCTGTGGCTTAATAGGCTTGTTGATGTTCACGGAGATCCCTTAAAAAAAAATACCCAGAACTATCACCTTATTGCCCTTCGATCATTTTTAAAATACCTTGCAAAACGTGATGTACAAACACTTGCTCCAGAGAAAATTGAATTGATGCATATGCCTGACCGGGAAGTGACATTTTTAGAGCACGCCGATGTATCTCGATTACTCGAAGCACCACTTCAAGTGAAGACGAGTGGTAGTAATGACACTAATCCCCTCATTCGCCATCGTGACAAAGCTATCTTAGAACTTCTTTTTTGTTCTGGTATGCGAGTAAGTGAAATTGTTTCTCTTAAAAAAGAGTCTATTAACCTTACAAAAGACGAATTTAGCGTCCAAGGGAAAGGAGGCAAACGTCGCGTCATTTTTTTATCTGACCAAGCAAAACACTGGATAAAAACATATCTTACTCTTCGAAAAGACATGAACCCATACCTTTTTGTACCCCATGATAAACGACAAGGTTCACAAAAACAGGTAAAAGTTACCAAAGGCGGTGTTGAAGATGATGATAAACCTATTACCCCGAGATCTGTTCAACGGCTTGTGAAATTTTATGCAAAGGCTGCAGGTATCACCAAACCCGTTACCCCACATACTCTTCGTCATTCATATGCGACGGACCTTCTTCAAAATGGTGCTGATATTAGATCTGTCCAATCAATGCTTGGACATACGTCTATTACTACTACCCAAATATATACCCATCTTACAGATAAGGGTCTTCGAGCTGTCCATAAGAAATTCCATGGAAAAATAACCAAAAAAGCTAAACCTCGTAAGAAAAAGAAACGCAAAAAGGATTGACAAAATGAGTAAAAACCCATAGAATGGTGACCATATGCCCCTGTAGTTAAACGGATATAACAGTGGACTTCTAATCCATCGTTCTAGGTTCGATTCCTGGCGGGGGCACCAAAACATGCAATATCTACTGCATGTTTTTTCTTGCACAATATCTTTTGCTTGCTTATACTATATATATTAATATCTAATATCATTTTATGGGTGGATTTATATTTTTTGTTCTGTTTGCTGGTGTGTTCATTGTGCTTATTAGCATTCGCCAGGTAAACGAATTCCAACGTGGAGTAAAATTCCAACTTGGAAAATTTGTAGGCGTTGTTAAACCAGGTTGGCGAATCATTTTTCCTGTTATCCAAGGAATGACTAAAGTGGACATCAGGGTAAAAGCTGTTGATGTTCCTTTTCAAGAAGCTATTACGAAAGATAATATTTCAGCAAAAATTAATGCCGTTATTTATTACAAAGTAGCGGATGCATCTAAAGCAGTTTTAGAAGTAGAAAATTTTTTGTTTGCTGTAAGTCAACTTGCACAAACAACCATGCGTAATGTTGTTGGTGAACTTGAACTTGATGAACTTTTAGCTAATAGAGAAATCGCCGCTAACAGAATTAAAACTATTGTTGACGCTGCGAGTGATCCATGGGGTATCAAAGTTGATAGCGTTGAACTTAAAGATGTTATTTTACCTGATGTCATGCAACGTGTGATTGCAAAACAAGCAGAAGCAGAACGAGAACGACGAGCAGTCATTATTAAATCAGAGGGAGAAGTAGAAGCTGCAAATAATCTAGCAGAAGCGGCTAGAATGTTAGCAGAACAAACAGGTGCGCTTCATTTACGTACATTAAATACGTTAAACGATTTAAGTTCTGACCAATCAAATACCGTGATTTTCGCAATGCCACTTGAAATCCTCCGAGCATTTGAAAAAGTTGGTGGATCAAGTTAACCCTTTTTTATCTTGCATTATAAAAGAACCCCTTTCCATGAGGTTCTTTTGTATTGACATATCTTCTATCTTTTACTATACTAGCAACCGTTCATAAGAAAAGTCGATTGTGGGGTGGCTATGGTGTAGTGGTAACACAGAGGCTTGTGGTGCCTTTATCACGGGTTCAATTCCCGTTAGCCACCCCAAAGTTGATTTTTCTTCATCTCTACTATAAAAAAAGGCCAGTTTTTATCTAAAACTGGCCTTTTTATTTTTGTTATATTCAGGACACTGAGGTATGATCTTCTGATGGTTTAACGGCCTCCTGGCTTGCCTGCACTTTAGGCCACCGTTCAGTAGTACTCCTATGAATATTAGCAATTATCCCCTCGATATTCATAGTCATTTTAAACACTTCTTCCAAGGTATGCAGGATCAAGAAACAACTATATATACCAAGAACCCACCACGTTAGCTCATAAGATTGTGGCATCAAAAAAAGTACATCAACAACAAGAGAAATTGCTAATAACACCATGGCAATAAAAAATTGTCGGACTTGAAAACGAATACCAAGTATTCGACGAATTAGATGTGGCTTTGATACGACTGTAGTTTCTGTACTTTCTTTTTTTACCTTTACTGCTGGTAATGGAAATACTCCAGGCTTTCCTAAAAAATGTTTAGCGTATAAATGAAAAGGAAGTTGTCCTCCTGTTTTAATAATAATCCAACCAATAGCAGCAAGAGCACATAAACAGAGGTACCACATGTTGGTTTGAGTTTCAGTCGCAATACTTGTCGCTAGTGTAATAAGCATGGCTCCTGGTATCAGAAGATGATATACACTATCAATATAGAGCCCCTTAATAGAAAAGAGTTTCTTATGACGAGCAATCTCACCATCAACTCCATCAAGAATTAACCCGAGGTATAAAAGAAATAATCCTAATAATTTACTCACGTATCCCGGAATCAACATAATGCCCACACCAACCATAGAAATAAATAACATGATCGTTGTTATTTGGTTTGGGGTAAGTTTGCTATTAAAACGGATGAGTAGAGCAGTTACATAAATAGGAGGTCCTTGGACAAAAAAACCATGCCCCCACATTTTTTTCATGCGTTCTCGCTTTCCTTTTTGGAGTTGTTGACGTAATTCATTAATAGAGGTCATAAAGCATTATGATGGTTTTAGAAATTTAGCATGTTCTTTATTTTGTACACGACGGATAATATCAGTAGAAGAGACTCCTTCGGTATACCCAAAATATATAATTTCTACTCCTACATCGGCAAATATTTTTTCGTAATGATCCCATTCAGGAGTTCCTTTCCATCCACCAACAAACATACGATTAAATTTAATCTGTTCCCAGGCATCCATTTTTTTCATAGTTGTTTGAGGAACAACCTTGTCGACATATTTTATATTCTCAACGATTTGTGCACGTTGCTCATATGGAATATATGGTACTTTCTTTTTATATGATTCAGATAAATCGTCAGTAGTGACACCTACAACCAGATAATCGCACTGTTCTTTTGCTTTTTTAAGAATATTGAGGTGACCCACGTGAAATAAATCATACACACCAGTAGTGTACCCTATGATCTGTTTAGAGTTGTTATCTGACATAAAAAGGTCTTTGTTGACTTATTTTTTGATTTTTAGAGTACTGTTTATTCAGTACCAATTATATAGAATCCAATATTGTTTGACAAGGGAAGCTAAGCTTTATTTTCTTATTGATATCCATTGAGCATCCCACATACTATTTTTGTATAATTCCATTGAACAAACGTCATTTTTTATCTAAAAATGGCGTTTTTTTGTTTACAGGCTTAGCTCTACTTTTTTTTTATGTGTTTATATCCCCTTGACATTTTCCACAAAAAATGCTATTTTTCTATTGGCCATTGGTGAACTTCTGGCGTTTTAACATACCATGCTCCACGGAGTGTGGAGTGTTTACGTGGGATGTGAACGCCTCCTCGAGGGGGTACACTAAATGGCTTGGTCGCAAGCAAATATGGAAGATGGGAATCACGCACGAATTCCATCCTACTTTCTGCTTGCAATGATAAGGAGGTTCAAGATGGGTGGAGGCGCTGGCTAAGGCCATACTCTTCTGTCTTGGGTGACGACAACGTCGCCCTAGAATCCTTTTCGCCCTCCCTTAACCGTTCGCGGTAGAGGGACAAACCAGAGAGGGCTCCGAGGGGTGCTAGTTGCACCCCTCGGAATCCTCGCTTCACTCATTTATTTGAGTGCTTTTTTATTTTTGAGAATCTTTTTGCCAGAGTAAATCAAAAAAAGCTTTCATCGTTTCTGCAATTTCCCTACTTTCTATAATTACAGAGATGAGTTTTCCTCGCAATGTTGATATACTCACTTTATCTTCATATATTAAAATATCTCCATGAAATTCTTTGTCTTGAGAAATCACTCTATATTCTTCTCTTTCTGTTCTTTTCACAGGAGATTGTTCTTTTGCCAAAAAGTAGGCTCTTCTTTTTACTCCTCTACTTTCCAGTTCATTAAAGAATTTTTTAAAATGTTCTCCATGATCATTAAATATTTTATTAATGTTATCAAGGTTTCCAAATTCCCGAATTTCTTCTGTTTTAGTATCAAGAACACTTTGTTGAATTGCTACTAATCCCTCTTTTCCTTCAAACATTTTTACAACGGGCTTATCTCCACTTTGTACTAACTTCAACTCTTGAAGATGAGCTTTCATTTCTCCAATATTCCCTTCAAGATTATGGATATGTTTTTCTGCAACTGATACCAACCTTTCTGGTGGCTCTGCTGCATAATATTGTTTTTTTCCTTTTTGGATACTGCTCATGAGCCCTTTTTCTGTCAGTGTTTCAATCACAGCATAAATAGTCACGCGAGATAACTTTGTTTTTTTAGATAACTGCAAGACTGATTGTGGTCCCATTTCAAGTGACGCCAGATAGAGGGTGATTTCGCTGTCACTTAGTCCAAAAGCAGCCAGGTATTTTTTCCACTTATCAAGTTGATACATATAGATTTTATTTATTTATTGGTATTACCATAGTAGCCTGTATCCCCTTATCAGTCAAATTCTGTTTACAACTCCCTTACAACTTATTATACTGTATATACTATGAAAAATTCTCCTACAAATATCCTAATCCTCTCTTTATCAGCAGGGAGTGGTCACGTACGAGCAGCTGAGGCAATAAAAAGCCAAGCAGCACTTGATTACCCACAAATACACGTAACCCACATAGATATGGCGGGGTATTTGTCTTTTTTCCTGCACTTTTTTATGCTCCGCATATATCGCCTTCTTGCACGCCATGCTCCTTGGCTTTGGGGCATAGTATATAGATTGAGTAATATTTCTTTTGTCTCACGATCGTTATTTTTTCTTTCCCGTATTACCGGACTTACATTCCATGCAAGAAAACTTCTTACACTTATATCTCACACTAATCCAGATTATATTATAGCCACACATTTTCTTGCTGCAAATATTTTGTATGGGACACCATTTATGAAAAAACTTTCTGTGGTTC
>JABIEQ010000001.1 GCA_018651085.1 Candidatus Magasanikiibacteriota bacterium | reverse complement strand
CTTTTCGATACCTTTGCCATCTGTGCTTCTATGCATGTAAGCAAAGTTATCAATTGTTGCTCTGTCACAAATTAAAAAAGCACCGTTCTCATACGTTTGCGCTTCATGAGCAACTTGGTGCGTTAAAATCCATTCTTGGGCCTGTATCGTGGTGTGTTCGTTCACAATCATTGGACACGAACGAGAGAGCTCAGGAAGATAATGAACTCTATTGCCACGCTCCTGAAGGGTCTGAGAGAGACACTTCCCAATAGTTGTTTTTCCAGTTGAATGGGTACCAATAATGGCAATTTTCATAGAGTTTTTGACAAGCTCGGTGCATATTATACCACAAAAAAAAGAGATCAAAAAAATCTACGGTATTACGTAGATTCTTTTGAAGCACATCTTGATCAAGCACGAGGCCTGTCAAGATGCTTCCTTTAGCTATAAGGATTCTTATAGGGAAAAGAAGTAGATTTGGCTAGGTTAAGCGAAAAAAAAGGATCATTTGCTTTTTGGTACGACTATCCAATGTATGAATATATATACTATACCATAAAAACCAGGTATTGTCAAGTCTTACCATACAATAATTATAAATAATACTATATTTATAAGATGGTAGAGTGAAAAATATTGTTTAGTTAAGCTATACAAAAATGTGATAAAAAAGAGAAAGATAAAGAGCGTTGACGGAAAGGATACTTTCTCATAGAATAGAGGGGATGTATTTATTTAATTTGTATCTATGATCAGTTACGCATTTGCAGAAGAAAAGACTAGAATGGAATGTCTTATCGTTCCGTTATTTGAAGATAAAAAACCAAGCACCTTAGTAAAGGAATTAGATGAAGTGTTTGAAGGGATATTTAATGAGGTTGTCGAGATGAAAGACTTTGAAGGAAAACGAGGAGAACTGAGTCTTTTATACACAAAAGATAATGCCACACCACGGGTATTACTTGTTGGTCTTGGAAAACAAAAAGAATTAACCATTAGAAAGTATAAACAAGTAATCGGTGCCGCAGTAATGAATGCACAATCAAAAAAGATGAATCGTATTGGGTGTGTTGCTATAACTGAAGGAGAAAAAATGTGGGGAGCCAAAAAGATGGGACTAGAAACCGTTGTTTCTATTGAAGTTGCAAACTATAGTTTTGATACATATAAACAAAAAGATGCACACGTTACACCAATCAAAAGTGTATACATTGTAGGAGACCTTGATACGAATAAAAAGAAACAATGGGAAAAGGGAATCGAAGAAGGACAACGTATTGCGGCTGGAGTAAACATGACGAGACGACTTGGAAACATTCCACCACATGATATGACGCCAACATATCTTGCAAAAGAAGCAGAAAATATTGGAAAGGAATACAAAAAGGTAAAAGTAAAAGTATTAAGTAAGCCAGAAATTAAAAAACATAAAATGGGTTGTCTTTTGGGTGTTGCCAAAGGATCAGAAATGGAACCAAAGTTTATTATTTTAGAATATAAAGGAACAGATAAACCAACGAAACCAACAGTGCTTGTTGGAAAAGGAATTACGTTTGACAGTGGTGGGTTATCCCTAAAACCTGGGGCTTATATGACTGACATGAAGTTCGATATGTTAGGAGCAGCAACTGTTCTTGGTATTTTTAGAGCTATTGCTGCATTAGGAATTAAAAAACATGTTGTTGGGCTTATCGCAAGTTGCGAAAACATGCCTGGACCTAATGCCTATAGACCTGATGATATTTTAACAGCCATGAATGGGAAAACAGTTGAAGTAAAAAATACTGATGCTGAAGGAAGACTTGTGTTAGCAGATGCACTTTCTTACGCAAGTCGATATGAGCCAAAAGAAGTCATTGATTTTGCAACGCTTACTGGTGCGTGTCTTGTTGCTCTTGGAAACGAACGATCAGGACTCTTTAGTCCAGAGCAAAAGATAGTAGATAAACTTATAAGTGCTGCAAACGACACCGGAGAGCAACTCTGGCACCTCCCTGTTGGAGAAGAATACTCAAAAGCCATGGATAGTTTAGTGGCTGACATTAAAAATACTGGAGGTGTTGGGAATCCACGCTTTGGTGGAGCCTCAACTGCTGCCGCATTTCTTCAATTTTTTACAGATTACCCATGGGCACATATTGATCTGGGGTCATCATACTATAGTGATAAGGGACGTGCTTGGATTAGACACGGTGCAAATGGATTTGGCGTGCAAACACTCGTAGATTACCTCCGATAATATGATTACACTTTTAAGGGGAACAGTCGAAGCAAAAGGAAAAGGATACCTTACCCTCCTCACACCAAGTGGGGTAGGGTATGAAGTCCGTATGAGTAATTTAGAACTAACTCAATACGCTGTGAGTGAAGGTACAACGATTCATACGTATTTAAAAGTAGCTGAACAAGCATTAGAATTATATGGGTTCCCGAGTATTCAAAAAAGAGAATTCTTTATGAAGCTCCTTACAGTTTCAGGAGTAGGGCCAAAAAGTGCCATGAATATTTTAGCCCTCGGATCAATTGATGACATTAAATCTGCCATCGTACGAGGAGATGTGAAATATCTTACAGCCGTTCAAGGCATGGGTAAAAAGACAGCCGAAAGAATGGTGGTAGAGTTAAAATCTAAGATAGCAGTGAAAGACATTGGGCAAGATATCACTGGAGGAATTTTATCTGAAGTTATGGATGGACTCGTTTCAATGGGGTACACTAGATCTGAAGCAAAAGATGTTGTGCAGACCTTGGATCCAAAAGGGAAAGATACTGAAACTCTTTTAAAAGAAGCTTTGAAGAGGAACTAATGTATAACATAAGGTATGAAACAGTGGATAGTAAGTTACGGTACATTGGTAAATAAAAAAATTACAGAAAAAACTGGTGATTCTTTTGAATATATACCATGTAGGATAGAAGATCATATACGAAGATGGAGTTTTCCAATACCTAAACAACAGAGGAGTGCCGCTGGGATAGAGTATGAAAAAAATGCATACACAACCGGCACATTGGTAAGTATTTTAGAAAAAGATTTTTCTTTGTTTGATAAAAGAGAAGTGGGATATCTGCGTCATAAAATAGAAGATACCTCAATATTGAAACCAATGGATGGAAAGATGCCAGATGGGGAATTTTGGATGTATATTCCAATAGCGCCGAAGGTACCAACAACAAAAACTCCTATTACACAAACCATGGTGGATGTTATAATAGACGCTTGTATGTCTATAAGCGAATCTTTTGCTAAAGAGTGTATTTTGACGACAAATGACTGGCAATATCCCTGGGTAAATGACAGAAGTAAACCTTTGTATCCAAGGCACTTAAGTGGTTTGTCAACTTTTAAAATAGACAAAATTTTAAAGGAATGTATTCCTGAACATTTTTCTAATAGAATAGAAGAAAACATCTAACATACCTAAGTATGAAAAAAGAATTTTCATTTAAAAAAGACAAATACAAAAGTGCTCGTGGTGGTTATTCACGGTTACTTGATATTTGTTGTAGAAAATGTGATGCTACTGTTCTTGTATATCAAAAAGATGGGCCGGGAACGTTACGGCGGTTGTATGTAGATAGAATATTGGATCCTCCGTCACTAATGGGTATACAATCTCTAAAGATAAAAGAAATTCCAGCATTAAAATGTAAAGTGTGTAAAGAAATAATTGGTACAGCGTATATATATAAGAAAGAAAAAAGAAAAGCATTCAGATTATATCAAGATGCTATAGTGAGAAAATTACGAAAGCTTAAAAAATAAAAGACACCCCACATCGGGGTGTCTTTTTATATTACTATGGGATTATAGCAACGTCATATTCACTACAGAGTCTCCACCAGCTTTAAATCGCATGATGCGAACTCCTTGAGTAGCGCGTCCTAATGTCGATATCTTCTTAAGAGGTGTTCTTACAACTTGTCCCTTGGTAGAAATAAGCATCACGTCTTTTTCTTCCGTATTATTCACTACGTGAGCACTTACAATATTACCTGTTTTTGTTGTAATAGACATGGTTTTAATTCCAGACCCACCACGACCTTGAACCTTATATTCTTTAAGGTTTGTTTTCTTTCCAAGACCCTTTTCTGAGATAACGAAGAGCTCAAGGACACCTTTTTTCACAAGATCACCTGATACAACTTCCATCCCTACAACGGTATCAGTTGATTTAAGTTTTATACCACGGACACCACTTGCTGCTCGTCCCATTGCACGGACACCACTTTCTTTAAATCGGATTGCTTGTCCACCAGTTGTCACAATCATGATTTCATCTTTTCCCGCAGATGGGTGAACCCACTCTAAACTATCTTCTTCTTTAAGTTTCATAGCAATCAAACCAGATCGTCGGACATTAGAAAAATCTTCGATCTTTGTTTTTTTAATGTTTCCTTTTACCGTCATCATGACAAGGTTTTTGTATTTACTCATGTCTGCCATTGAAAGCACTGCTGTTACTTTTTCATGAGGAGCTAGTTGCAAGAAGTTTACAAGCGCTTGTCCTTTTGCAATACGTGATCCTTGTGGGATTTCATAGGCATGTAGTTGAAACACACGTCCACGACTCGTAAAAAACAGAAGATTGTCATGTGTATTTGTTGACATCAATTGATCAATAACATCATCAGCCTTAGTTGAGAGGCCTCGCACTCCTTTTCCGCCACGAGCTTGTGTTTTAAACGTATCAGGTGGCAAGCGTTTAATGTATCCAGCCTCAGTAATCATTATAATAGTCGGCTCGTTCGGGATAAGATCTTCCATACTAAAGTCCCCGACAGCTTTTGGCATGATTTTTGTTCGTCGAGGATTAGAAAATGAATCATTCAGAGTCGTTGTTTCTTCTTTAATGATAGAAAGAATTTTCTTCGGGCTAGCAAGAATTGCTTCAAGCTCTGCAATAAGTTTTTTCTTATCTTTTAATTCCATTTCAATTTTTTGTCGTTCTAAGTTTGCAAGTTGTTGGAGCCGCATGTCTAAAATAGCAACCGTTTGGCGATCACTAAACTTAAATTTTTTAATCAAGTTAATCTTAGCTTCTTCTTTATCTTTTGATTTACGAATCGTATCAATAACTAAATCAATTTTATCAAGCGCAATTTTTAACCCTTCTAAAATGTGTGCTCGTTCTTTTGCTTTATGAAGATCAAACTCAGTTCGCCGTCGTACAACAACTTGTCTATGTTTAATATATTCTTCAAGAATTGCTTTCAGGTTCAACACTCGTGGTTGAATCCCATCAACAAGCGCAATCATATTTAAATGGAACGTTGTTTGTAGTTGCGTCATTTTGAAAAGACGGTTAAGCACCTTTTTCGGATACGCATCTTTTTTAAGTTCAACAACAACACGTACTCCTTCTTTATTAGATTCGTCTCGTAGATCACGAATACCATCTAATTTCTTTTCTTGTACAAGCGTAGCAATCTTTTCAATAAGTTTTGCTTTATTTACTTGATATGGAATTTCAGTGACAAGAATACGAAATTTTCCGTTTGCTGTTTCTTCAATTTCCGTTTGTGCTCGAAGTACAATACCTCCACGACCTGTTGCATATGCCGCTAAGATATCTTTTTTGTCATAAATAATTCCACCAGTTGGAAAATCTGGTCCTTTCACGTGCGTTAATAGATCTTCAATCGTTGCTGTTGGAGTCTCAATAAGGTGGAGAATAGCAGTACATAATTCCCCTAAGTTATGTGGGGGAATGTTTGTAGCCATTCCAACCGCAATACCCATACTTCCATTCATGAGTAGGTTTGGAAGTTTTGTTGGAAGTACTTTTGGCTCTTTTGCCGATCCATCATAGTTTGGTACAAAGTCAACAGTATCTTTTTCAATATCATGGAGAAGTTCTTCTGCAACAGCTTGCAGTTTCGCCTCAGTATAACGCATCGCAGCGGCATTATCTCCATCCATTGATCCGAAGTTTCCTTGACCATTAACAAGTGGTGTCCGCATGCTAAACGTTTGCGCCATTCGAACAAGGGAATCATAAATTGAGGCATCACCATGGGGGTGATACTTCGCCATCACTTGTCCAACTACATTTGCAGATTTACGAAACTTCGCATTATGCCGAAGTCCTAATTTCCACATGGCATATAAGATACGTCGGTGTACGGGTTTTAATCCGTCCCGTACATCAGGAAGTGCACGAGAAACAATTACACTCATTGCATAATCAAGATATGATCGTTTCATTTCATCAACAAGTTGAATTGGTTCAATCTTTCCAAGCGCACCAGATTCAACAACCTCTGGCTCAACGGCCGCAGTATTTTTCTTTTTTGGCATAACAAGATCCCATTAATACAAGATAAGTATATAGATGTATATAAAAAGACATCTATATATCTATCTTTTATTCCACTTGTTGAGGTGATGACGTCGTAGTGGCAGTAGACGTTGAAGAAGGAAGTGTGTCTATTGTAGAAGAAGCCGTATTTACATTTTTAAGAGCAGTAAAAAGGGCCCCGAGTCGTTCTTTAATAGTTTGTTCTTCTTGCACTTCTTTTTCTGCTTCACGTATCTGACTATTTGCACGGATTTTCGCCTCTTCTTGAGAAGAAATCGTATCAATAATAGCAGAAAAATCGTTTTTTGCAGTATTAAGGAGTTGTCCTTCAGTAGATGGCGTCGGAGCATTTGCAATGTCATGAATGACAATGCGTGCATTAACTGTCCATACAGCAAAGATCATAACCGCAATAGCAACAACACCCCATATAACCATTTGTCGTTTTCTGTGGTGGTGGTGCGCTTGGTCTCCCCATGCTCGTTTAATGTCTTTAGACGATAAAATATCGTCGGAGTCATGATGCGAATAATAACTGTCACGTTTTTTACCATGCGGTTCTTCTGGATCATTATCCCAGTCATGGGTTTCTGGATTCCAAGGTTCTTCTTGTGTATCCGAAAGAAGTTCTGGTAATCCATCAACCATTTTTTCAATTTCAGCGCGGACTTCTTTTGAAGCCTTTCTTCGTTTTGGTTTTGATGCCTTCTTTTTTGGCATACGACAGGGTTATTCTTTCGCAAGAACAATAATGCGAGTTTCTTCTTGAGGAAGATCTTTATGTTTAATGATCACTTTCTTTTCTGCACCATCATTTGGTGCACCAATTGCATTTAAAAAGGCAGAAACATCTGCTTCTTCTGGATCATTGTCACTTTTAAAGGACATTGGAATAACAATGCGAGGTTCAATCGTGTTAACCATCTTTACGGCAGCTTCTGCGTTAAAACAATCTTTTCCGCCAACAGGAACACATAAAATATCAACGCCAGAGATAACTTCAAGCTGTTCATCAGTAAGTGGTTTACTAATGTGTCCAACATGACCAATACTCATATGTTCTGAATCAACACGGATCATCAAGGTATTTTTTTCATGCCCTTGTACGGTTGTAACAAGTACACCCTTTGTCTCAATTTCACCTGGGTGAGAAAGGGTAAATGGGTCGGCTGATAAGGTGATAGCATCTTCCTCTCCACGAGTGAAAAGCGCAATCTGTGGTGTGAGACTTCGAGGAAATGTTCCTTCTTTAGGTTTATAAGGGTCAATCACAACAACCACATCATCTGCGTCAGGTTTTGTTTGAATACGAAAAGCAGTCGAACCAAGCCAAGAAATATGCATAATTTAGAGAAAATATAAGAAAAAATGGACAGAAACTACGTCGCGAAGACGTGAATAGTATACCGTTTCAGTCATTTTATTGCAAGGGGGGCCATAGAAGAAGAAAACCGCGTATTTTAGGCAAAAATAAGAAAATGTGGATGATTTATATATATAGGAATATCAGAGTAAATACAGTCATATGGAGAGTCTTGCATTAGTATAAATTTTATGCTAAGATAAGGCCACTTTTATTCACTCTAGCCATTGAGCTAGACCCTACAGAAGCATCGTTTCTTCTTGGGTAATATTTAATTCATAATATGGAAGACGACAAGCTAAAAAATAGCGAATTTGGGAAGCTATTGAAAGATTATTTTTCACAACTCCCAAAAGTAGGTGAACTCGTAAAAGGAATAGTCCTTTCAATTGATAAAGGAGCAATCCGTGTAGATCTTAATGGAATGACTACAGGACTTGTTCGTGGACAAGAACTATTTTCTGAGTCACAAGAATTTGCAAATGTTAAAGTTGGTGACGAAGTAGAATCTACCGTTATTGAACTAGAAAACGAAACAGGAGAAATGGAATTATCATTCCGTTCAGCTGGATACCAAAAAGTATGGAATCGTATGTTGGCGCACGTGGATGATGGTTTAACTATTGAAGTGAAAGTAATTGCGGCAAACAAAGGTGGTTTGATGATTAAAATTGATGCTCTTACTGGATTTATGCCAGTGTCACAACTCTCACCAGAGAATTACCCACGCGTTGCAAACGGAGATAAGAATCTTATCTTGGAAAAACTTCGAGAAATGATTGGCTTAACGTTTCAAGCAAAGGTTATTACCGCAAACAAAAAAGAAGAAAAACTTATTGTCTCACAAAAAGCTGTGTGGGAAGATGATCAAAAAGCAATCCTTGAATCATATAAGATTGGGGACACTGTTGACGGAGAAGTAAGTGCACTTACTTCATTTGGGGCCTTTATCAAGTTCGGACAAGGACTTGAAGGACTTGTGCACATTTCAGAAATGGTATGGCAACGAATTGATCATCCAAAAGACATCTTGAAAGTGGGAGACAAAGTAACTGCACAAATTATCGACTTTAATAAGTCAAAGATTTACCTTTCAATGAAACGACTTATCAATGATCCTTGGAAAAGCGTCAAAGATAAGTACAAAAAAGGACAAATCGTAGAAGGACGAGTGCATAAGATTGAACCATTCGGACTCATGGTAAAACTTGATGAAGAAATTCATGGACTTGCACACATTTCAGAAGTATCAAATAGCCCAGTTCGTGGCATTGAAGATCTGAAAGAAAAATTCACTATCGGTGAAAATTACAAATTCGAAATCATGAACATTGAGCCAGCAGAACATCGGCTCGGACTGAAAGTCGAAGGCGTAAAAGGAAAACCACCGAAAAAAGAAGTCGCTACAGAGAAAACTGAAGAACCAGTAAAAGAAGACGCAGAAGAAAAAGAAGAAGTAGCTGCCTAAATATAAAAATATCCCGGATTTGTCCGGGGTTTTTTATAGTAGGGATCACGATTGACAGAAGAGACCTTGTTCCCTATACTACGAAGACGTTAAACCTAAAAAGACTACTATTATTGTATGAAAAATTTGTTAAAAAACTTTGGAATTATCATCATTGTGCTCCTCGTTGTAGCTTCAATCCTTGGGTACTCAAACTTTACTGAAGAAAAAACAGAAAAAGTTGGGATTAATGTCCTTATAGAAGACATTAACCAAGAGAATATTACAAGCATTGAGGTAAGAGGGGACACATTATTAGTGACAACAAAAGAAGAAGGAGCAAAACAAAAAGAAGTCCGAAAAGAATTGGGACAATCTTTTTCTGAACTCACACAAAATTATGGGGTAGACTCAGAAAAGCTCAAAAGCATTGATGTTAGTGTTCAAGATGAAACAGGATTTAAATTCTGGGCAGGGGCTCTTCTTCCGTATCTTCTTCCAATCCTTCTTATTATTGGGCTCATCTATTTTATGAGTCGCCAAGTGCAAGGAGCAAATAGTAAGGCAATGGGATTTGGACAAAGTCGTGCTCGTGAAGCAAAAAAAGACGAAAAAAGCAAAATAACATTTAAGGATGTTGCTGGAGCAAAAGAAGCAAAAGAAGAACTTCAAGAAATTGTTGAATTTCTGAAAAACCCAAAGAAATTTGCTGTCATGGGAGCAAAAATTCCTAAAGGAGTCCTTCTTATGGGATCTCCTGGTACAGGAAAGACATTAATGGCAAAAGCTGTCGCCGGAGAAGCTGATGTTCCATTTTTTCATATCAGTGGGTCAGAGTTTGTCGAAATGTTTGTAGGTGTTGGAGCAAGTCGTGTGCGAGACTTATTTAATAAGGCAAAGAAAGTAGCACCAGCAATTGTGTTTATTGATGAAATGGATGCTGTTGGAAGAAAGCGTGGCGCAGGGCTTGGTGGAAGTCACGATGAACGAGAACAAACCTTAAATCAAATTCTTGTAGAGATGGATGGGTTTGAACCAAATCTTGGAGTCATTGTAATCGGTGCAACAAATAGACCAGACGTCCTTGATCGAGCACTACTTCGCCCGGGTCGGTTTGATAGACGTGTAACCGTTGACATGCCAGATATTTCTGATCGGTTAGCTATCTTAAAAGTACATGTAGGAAATAAACCAATGAGTAAAGAAGTAAACTTGCAAAAGCTTGCAGAAAGAACACCGGGGTTTGCCGGAGCAGATTTAGCAAATTTATTGAACGAAGCGGCTATCCGTGCCGTGCGGTTAAACAAAAAAGAAATTGATCAAGAAGATATTTTAGATAGTATTGAGAAAGTGCTTCTTGGACCAGAAAAAAGATCACGTGTCATGACAAAACATGAAAGAAAAATGACTGCATATCATGAAGCAGGACACGCAGTTGTTGGACATTTCCTTGAAAATTGTGATCCCGTAAGAAAAATATCAATCATTGGTCGTGGGCAAGCTGGAGGATATACCTTAAGTACTCCTGAAAGAGATAAACGGTATAGAACCATTGCGCAATTTAAAGACGATCTAGCTATGATCCTTGGAGGATATGTCACAGAGAGAATGATCTATGGGGACGATCAATTATCAACAGGACCTTCAAGTGATCTAAAGAAGGCTACCCAAATGGCCACAAGCATGGTGATGCGTTATGGAATGAGTGATAAACTCGGACCACGAATGTACGGAGAACAAGAAGAAATGATTTTTCTTGCGCAAGAAATTCATGCAAAGAAAAACTATAGTGAAAGTACAGCTCAGATAATTGACGAAGAAATTAATAGAATTCTAGAGGAAGCAAAAATACAATCAAAAAAGACAATTGAAGAAAACCGACATCAAATGGATGAGCTTGTACGTATTCTTTTAGAAAAAGAAACCGTAGAGCAAGAAGAGTTTAATAGCATCATGGGAACAAAAAAAGAAGATAAGTAATACATACACAAATTAAAAAACCACCTCAAAACTCCTTTCAATATATCTTTATAATAAAGAAATACTGAACGGACGAGGTGGTTTTTTGTTGGAAGGAGGTAAGGTGGGAACGGTAGTCGAGCACATCAGAGTTTTCTAGAGACGGGCTTTTTGCCGTCTAACTCTATGATGCGTTGTCTGTGGATGTGAGAAATTGTAACTTCCCGTCTGGCGTGGAAATCAGCCTCACGAGCTCGTTGATTATACACCCCAGTATTTGTCATCTGGGTGGTATATTCCGCTTCGTTACCCATGTATCGTGCCTGTAGTGCTTGGCACGCATGGATATCTGCGAAATAGCGAAGGAGCTCAGAAAGAAGGGTGAGGACGGTGCCTTTTCGTTCATGATCTTGCGCATGAACGTAGGAAAATTCTCGAGGTCGGTTCGCCGAACACGATGGAACCGAGAATCTATACACTCGATCTCCTGAGTTCAGCATGAAGCGCCGTACGTCAATTTGGGCGCGAACTCTATGCTCAATTCTAAGAGCAAGGGCCCTCAGCAGAACAATTTGTTCATTGTATCCTTCTACGAGTGGCGGACTATGTATGGGTTCCACATCAGTACCTCTAAAAGATGTCAAAGAGCTCCCGATAAGCTCCTTCTTGAACATATCATATACAAAGCGTTGAATTTTATCAATAAAGGAAACATGTTTTTTCTATAGAGAAAACCTATGGTATACTGTACATGCATATTTTTGTATTTAAAGATATGTTTATCATATCTAAACCTGTCATATGAAAAAACCATTGTATCGTGAAGCACTACACCATGGATGGCGACTCGCCTGGGAGCATAAACTATTGTGGCTATTTGGACTTTTTGCTGCATTTTTAGGACAAATGGGAATAATGGAGCTTGTTGCACAATTTAGTACTGCAAGTGCAGATTATACTGTTGTAGGAATCTGGGACCAGGTACGTATCGTCTGTAGTGCACTTCAAAGTGCCTCTTTGCCTCTTGATGGATGGGCTGCATTGGCCTGGGTTGGAGTGATTTTATTAGGATTTGGTTTATTTTTTGTTTTTGTATCTGTGGTATCACAAGGTGCCTTAATCCATTCAGCAGCAGCATCAACAAAAAGGTTAAAAAAGAAGCTTCCAGATACAGATAAGGCATGGCACGCTGGAGTAACACATTTTTGGCGATTATTTTTCTTAAATATTGTAAAAAAAGGAATACTTGCACTACTTATTGTATTACTTGGGTATGTTGTACATGTGGCAGCGGAGAGTGGGTCAATGGCCGCAGCAATAATGCTTGGTATTATATTTGTCCTTCTTTCTATTATTGGCATGATCATGTCATTTTGGGTCATATATGCTGCTGGGTATGTTGTGGTAGAAGAATATACCTTTATAAAATCATTAAAAGCCGCATGGAAATTATTTCTTTCTCATAAATTAGTCTCTTTAGAAGTTGGTGTTATTCTTCTCGCGTGTAATGTTGTCCTTGCGGCATTCGTTGCAGGAGGACTTGTGCTGACGGTACTTGAAGGTATACTGTTTTGGTTAGTGTTTAATGCTATGGGAGTGCCTGGGCTCTTTGTCATCGGGACAGTCCTTCTTGCCGGAATATTCTTTCTATTTATCATGTTTGCCCAATCAATATTTACAGTATTTACAACCACAACATGGACCTACCTATTTATGAAAATGCATAAAAAAGGTATAAGGAGTCGTCTGCATGGATTTTGGTTCCACAAGAAAAAGTAAAAAGAGCGAAATATAGAAACATTGTATATGTCAGAATTTCCGTCATTGGATGATTTAGTAAAAGATAAAAACACCGGACCACAAGGTTCCGGTGGTTTGCATGTAGCATCAAACGATACTGAAGAAAAACTAGAAAAGAAGATGAAACAGGTAAAAAGAAAAGAAAAAGAAGTAGAGGCACTCCGTTTTGCTTCACAAGTTGGTGTGCCACACATTGATTTAGGAACATTCCCTGTGACACAATATGCACTGAAGATCATGTCACGTGAACAATCAGAAAATTTACAGGCCGTATGTTTTTATGCAACACAAGGGGAAATTCGGATTGGTGCTGTTGATCCTACAATGAAAGATGTCGAAAGCTTTGTAGAAGAACTAAAGCATAGAACACCTGCAAAAATAGGTCTCTACGTTATTTCTGAAAAAAGTTTAGAAAGGGCTCATAAATTATATGACAATCTTCCTGTAGTAGAAGCCCTAACAAAAGATATCACCATCCACGCAGGAGATTTAGAAAAAGTACAGGCAGACATCGATAATTTCCAGAGCCTTAAAAAACTAATTGAAAGAACAAGCACAACAGACACGCTAACGTTCTTGTTAGGTGCGGCACTAAAGCTTGAAGCTTCAGATATGCACATCGAAGCAGAAGATAAAGGGATCGTGGTTCGTCTAAGACTTGATGGTATTTTGCATGATGCGGTAGATCTACCAAAAGAGATGTATAAAAAATTAGTATCAAGAATAAAATTAGTATCATCATTAAAAATTAATGTAAAAGATAAACCACAAGATGGAAGGTTTTCTATTCTTCTTCCAGAAGGGGAGGTAGATGTTCGTGTTTCAACAATTCCAACCGTGTATGGAGAAAGTATTGTGATGCGTCTTTTAAAACAAAGCCGTGAAGGGCTATCTCTTGATAGTCTTGGTCTCCGAGGAGATGCCTATGAGATGCTCATGCATGAGATTACAAGACCAAATGGAATGATTATTACTACTGGTCCAACGGGAAGTGGTAAGACAACAAGCTTGTATGCAATCATGCAAATTTTAAATAAACCTGGAGTGAAGATTATTACATTAGAAGATCCCGTTGAATATAAAATGGATGGGATTAATCAAAGTCAGATAGATCATTCAAAAGGGTACACATTTGCAAAGGGACTCCGTTCAATGCTTCGTCAAGATCCAGATATTGCGATGGTTGGAGAAATCCGAGATATTGAAACTGCTGACATTGCCGTGCAATCAGCTCTAACAGGGCATCTTATCCTTTCAACTGTGCATACAAATAGTGCCGCAGGAGCCATTCCACGGTTTTTATCGATGGGAGTAAAGCCATTTTTATTAGCTCCGGCAGTAAACAGTATCATCGGGCAACGGTTAGTAAGGAAATTGTGTGAACATTGTCGAGAGGAAAAAGTATTAGATGAAAAAGAACAAGATCGAGTAAATAAACTCATAGAAGCCATGTCTGAAAAAGATAGAGCGGAGATACAAGGAAAAGAGATGACTTTTTATACTCCTAAAGGGTGTGATGAATGTGGTGATATTGGATATAAAGGAAGAATTGGAATCTATGAAATATTTGTCATGAATGCAGACATTGAACAATTGATTTTGTCAGGAAATGTATCTGAATTTGATATTGAGCGTGTTGCAATAAAGCATGGTATGCGTACCATGGTGCAAGATGGTATAAGAAAAGCACTTGAAGGTATCACCTCAGTTGAAGAAATATTTCGTGTCATTGAATAATTATGTAGTATAAGCCATAAATATGGTATACTACGCTTTGTATTTTAACCTCGTAGCCTGTCCTCTATGACTCCAAGAAGAAAACAAACAACTCCTCCGCCACCAAGCATGCATTCTGTACGTTTTTATAAAATG
Source organism: Candidatus Magasanikiibacteriota bacterium (assembly GCA_018651085.1). Classification (GTDB taxonomy): domain Bacteria; phylum Patescibacteriota; class Patescibacteriia; order Magasanikbacterales; family UBA922; genus JABIEQ01. The sequence goes on along the minus strand of JABIEQ010000001.1, from coordinate 25,189 downwards.
ATTGCACTTTCATTTTTAGGTCTCACTGTGGTATTGTTTGCCGTTGTAATGTTTATGGTGTCAAAGCGAGCAACTATTGTTGTGACGACGACGACAAACCCCGTTGATGTAAGTACAAGTGTAACCGTAGGAAGTGAAGGAGATATTCCTGGACAAATTAGATTAATGACCGTATCGACAACATTTGCTGGTGCACCAACCGGAAATAGAGAAGAACCGGGCATTGCTGTAGGAGAGGTAACACTCCATAATGATTCAGATAGAGATCAACCATTAGTAAAAGTCACTCGTTTACTTACATCAGACGATATATTATTTCGAATAAATAAAGATGTCATTGTTCCGGCAAACGGATCCATAGAAGTTGGGGTATATGCTGATGTGGAAGGAAAACAAGGAAATATTGCTCCAGTAAAGAGATTTAGAATTCCAGGGCTTTCAAGTTTACGACAAAATGATGTATATGCTTCAAGTGAAACATCTATGAGTGGAGGAATTAGAAAAGTAGGAACCGTAAGTGATGAAGATATAGATATTGCAAAAAAGAAGTTAGTGCAATTACTTGAAGAAAAAGCAGAAGAAGTTACAACGACATTATCAACTGATAAAAAAATAGTCTTTGGTGTTACTGATACTACAATTACTGTGCCAGATAATATCATAGGAGAAGAAACATCATCATTTGTATTAGAGGGTGTCGCTGAGGTGATAGCCGTGCTCTATGATGAAGAAGATGTGACAGGGTTGTCAGAACAAGCACTATTAAAGCACGTTGTAGATGATTCAGAACAACTCGATATAAACGATAGTATGCCAACCGTTACATTTGATTCATATGATAAAGACGATGGACTTGCTACGCTCGAAGTATTTCATGATGGAGTTGTAACATTAGTGCCTGAGAGTAAACAACTTCAAAAGCTCATGTTTTACGGAAAAACTAAAGACGAAATTCGTCGGTATGTGCTTTCTCTTGATCATGTGAGTGGTGTACAAGTTCGATTAAGTCCAGCTTGGACAAGAACTGTGCCGCATGTCCCAGATCACGTAAATATTATCGTAAAACAGGTAGAATAAGGTAGTCTTGACAAAAAAGAGGTCAGGAGCTAAAGTAAAAGCACTGAAGATAATTAGCCCAGCACAATAATCACTCACAGGGAAAGAAGGTCATAGACTGAGAGCCTTCTTGAGAATGATCGTGCATGGTACCACTATCAAGTTTTGAACAACTATATAAAGAAAACATTCGGGTGGAACCGTCATTACTCTTTAAGAAGGTAAGGACCCCGATGGACACTATTTGCGTATTGTCCATCGGGGTTTTTATTTTTGATAAACAAATATATGCAAGATCATAAAAGTGATGAATACTTAAAAATGTTACGCCATTCATGTGCGCATCTTTTAGCTGCAGCGGTATTAGAATTGTACCCTGGAACACATAATGCTATTGGGCCTGCCATTGATAAAGGATTTTATCAAGATTTTGATTTTGGAGACCTAAAAGTGAGTGAAGAAGATTTTCAAAAGATTGAACAAAAAATGAAAGAGCTTATAAAACAATGGGATACATTTTCTATAGAAGAAGTGAGTGTAGAAAAGGCTAGAAAAGACTTTGCGCATAACCCATATAAGATTGAGCTCATTGAAGAATTTGCAAAGGAAGGGCAAACATTAACTGAAACAAAACAAGGTGACTTTTTAGATTTTTGTAAGGGAGGACATGTTGATGATTTGAAAAAAGAATTAAGACACTTTAAATTATTATCAGTTGCGGGTGCATATTGGCGTGGGGATGAACACAACAAAATGCTTACACGAATTTATGGTACTTGTTTTCCAAGTAAAGAAGAGTTAAAAGCACATTTACGCATGATCGAGGAAGCAAAAAAAAGAGATCACAGAAAACTCGGAAAAGAACTTGATCTATTTACCTTTTCACCACTAGTGGGTTCAGGTCTACCACTGTTTACTCCAAAAGGAGCGATGCTTCGAGAACTATTAAATGAGTTTTCTCAAAAATTACGATTAAAAAAAGGGTTCCAAAAAGTATGGGTACCACACATGACCAAAAATGATCTCTATAAGACCTCTGGTCATTGGGATAAGTTTGGTGATGAATTATTTTTAGTAAAAAGCCAAGAAACAAGTGATGAATTAGTATTGAAACCCATGAATTGTCCTCATCATCAACAAATTTTTGCAGGACAATTAAGAAGTTATAGAGATTTACCATTACGATATCTTGAAACAACAACAATCTATCGAGACGAAAAAGCGGGGGAGCTCTTAGGGCTCTCGCGCGTACGATCAATCACACAAGACGATAGTCATATCTTTTGTACACCTGAGCAAATAGAAAAAGAGTATCAAACATTAATTGAAATTGTAAAAACATTCTACGATACATTAGGGATGAAGTTCCGAGCACGTTTATCATTTCGTGATGAGCATGAAAAAGAAAAGTATCTTGGAGAAGATGCTCTTTGGGAAAAGGCACAAGGTATTTTAAAAGATATTGCAGAAAAAAATAACCTTGATTATTTTATTGCAAATGGCGAAGCAGCTTTTTATGGGCCAAAGATCGATTTTATGGTACAAGACGCGTTAGGACGCGAATGGCAGCTTGCAACACCGCAGTTAGACTTTGTTCAACCAAAAAGATTTGGCCTTACTTACACAAATAGTGACGGGAAAGAAAAAACACCGGTAATGATCCATTTTGCTCTTATGGGATCTCTTGAAAGATTCTTAAGTGTAGCAATTGAACACTTTGCAGGGGCATTCCCTGTATGGCTTTCACCAGTACAAGTAAAATTTGTCCCAGTATCAGAAAAGCATATCGAAGGAGCAAGAAAGATTGCCGAAGAATTTAAAGACCATGACATTCGTATCGCCATCGACGAAGCAGACGAAACTGTTGGAAAAAAGATTAGAAAAGCAGCAAAAGAAAAATCACCATACATCATTGTGGTAGGAGACAAGGAACTTCAAGGAGAAGATTGGTCAATACGCGTAAGAGGGCAAGAAGAACAAGAAAGCATGAGTAAAGATACTTTTATACAACGCATCGAAGACGAAACAAAAAGAAGAGTATAAATAAAAAAGAGGTGATTATCACCTCTTTTTTGTGCGTGTAGATAAAGTATTAAGAAGATAATACAGATTCTTGGTCCATTGGAGAAAATTCTTCCATGTACTTTTTTGTGGGGGTATGATGTGAAACAGGTTCTGGAGTATCATTATTAAAAATTTTTTCTTCGAGTTCATTTTTTTTGGTCATTTTCTCAACAACTCCTGACATACGTCCTTGTCTACGAGCTTCAAGAAGCGGAATACTCAGCTGTTGTTGAGAAGAAAGAGATGTTGGGTCAAAATTTTCGATTATTTTTGAAAGCATTTGGCAAAGTCGTAAAGAAACACGAGGAATATGTTCTGGATAAGCGAGTAGGTCTGCTGCTGTTTGACTCAAAATAGCATTTGAGTCAATATCCTCTCGTTCCAATAATTCATCAACGGCACCTTGAATGGTATATATAATATAAAAAGGGTGTAGAGAAATAAATCGAGCAAGTCCATCGCGGGATAACGAGTTCACATGGCCAATGGGGTCTTTTTCTGCGTATCTAATTTGTACATCAACAGAGGTGCATTCAAGTTGTTTGGGTTGTCTTGTAAGAGCAATATCTATTATTTCTTCATCGCGTTTCATTTCTTCAGACATATTGTGAAGAGCAATATCTGAGTGTCGGGCAGCACTCAGTGCTATGTTCCTGTCATGAGGGTAATGATCTAAAATAAAACCAATGTTTCTAATTGGCATATACCCAGTCTCAATTGCCTTAACAATAAAATGAGAAGATAACGTATTATCAACAATAGATTTTTTTTGTTGATCTGAAAAATTGATCGCCTCAGCAAATGCAGATACCTCTTGTGCATGAGAATCAACTGTATCAAATAAATCAGGGGTACTTTCGGTAGGAGGAATGATTTTCATACTAGGTTGATTGTCAACCATCTGAAATAAATCAGGAGGGCTTTTAGGAAGTCCATCAGGCTTTCGAGGGGCAACATTCATATATAAATAATATTAGACAATAAGTTTTTGAATAAGTTGATCTGAAGTGATTCCTTCATCATGAATCCGTTCTTCAAATATAAGCCCTATAAGATTGTTCAGTTTAGTAATACGTGCTTTATCAGCTGTGAGCTGTTTCTTTTCTTTTCGCATAAATAAACGTTTATAGATAGGAGCACTTGCAAGCGTCGCTTCTACATCAGATACTCTACCATAAACATCCTGTATTTTAGAAATCAAACTTTCCCCTGTTGTTCCCCTATACCATCCAAGAATGTCTCGAAGTGAGTGGACAATGGTTCCATTATTAAATAACGTCTCTACAACATGTTGGGGAGTAAGTATTTCAGTGCTTGGGGACAGAGTGTCAATATTAGAGGCTCGTTCAATGTCATCTGTGTAGGCCTTATCAATAACAACTGAAGGAGGTTGATCGATATGTTCAACAGCCCCTTCGTATGATTTCTCAACCATAACAGAGGGAAGTTCTGCTGAAGGTATAGGATCAGTAGAAAGTATAGATGATTCACCTGATAGTGGAGGTGAAGGTTCTTTTGATAAAGTAATATTATTATCTGTTGGCAAAGGAGGACTAGGAGTATCAAGAGCATGTGGCTTCTTGTATTCATGAAGTCCCGATATATTCCAACTAATAGCGCCGTCTGTCGTAGAAGTGAGGATAAGACTTGAGTCAGGGCGAATACCAGCCTTATAGTGCCATTTTCCGTCTTTATCAATATGATCTACAAGTAGATCACGTAGTGCTGGTGCCTGATCTTTTGCCCATAGTTGTGTTTGCATAGCCAGATTTCCTTCATGATCTGGGTAAAGCAGATCAAAAATAGATTGGTATGTTTTTGGATGCTCTTGCATTTTTTTTGCAGCACTCCTGATAAGGGACCAACCATTACTACCACGCCGAGCCTCAACAGTAAACGATTGGGAGGATGGAAAGGCAATTTCAGTATCATGTGTATCAAAAGATAGTTCTCCGTCAGTGGAATCATCAGGTGGGGGAGGTAAAACATCAGTAGGAGATGTTGTGTCATTAAATTTTACGCGACTAGGAGGGGGGGGAAGATCTACAGTGTAATGAGGACTAGGATTAGGTTTTTCATGAGAAACTTGTTTTTGAGGGGAGGGCTTAGATTTGTGAGTATCAATTGGAGTGTCTGCTTTATTCCCAAATTTTAATCCTATGATGGCAGCAAGTGTCACCGTTGCTGTAACAAGAGCACCCGTGGCTACTTTAATAGCACGTTTTAAAAAACGAACCTGTTTGTCTGCCTTTTTTGTATGATCTTTACTATTATCCCCAGTTTGAGGTAAAAGATCAGGGGTAAGTCCATTTTTTGGAAGATGGATAACATTAGTAGGAGTAGAGGCTTGTCGATCTAGAGCTTGTCGTCCTGCCACTTTTTCTCTCGCAATGCTAATAATTCTTTCAAGGTCTTTTTTATATTTTTCAAAGGGAGCTTGGGCAAGCAACTGGTTTTCAAAAAGGGGGTCTACTTCAAATAGTATAAGAAGGTATTCTGGATCAATATATCGTGGTGCTTCTGGATTTGTTACAACGGCCTGTAAAAGAAGGTCTTGGGTATCTTTTTGAGTTTGAGGGTCATGCCAATTGTCAGAAAAAGGAGAAAATGATTCACGCATCTTCCCTTTTTCATCAGGAATCTCAGTGATAGTATTTCCAAGAAGACGAGGAGAGGCAAAACGAAGATTTTTCCCAATAGATACCTGGGACGCCTTTGTGTAATTTTGTACTCGTGGATCAAGCTCTTTTTTCGAAAGAGAAAGAGTCATAAATTCAGCTTTATCTCGAATACGTGAAGAAGCAAATTGAATAGCATGGCGATTGTTTTGAATTGCTGCCCAAACAATATCTTCATTATCACGAATAGCTTCAGAAAAAGAGCCTAAATAGACACCTTGTCTACTGACAAGTTTTTTAGCAATGACTTCATCATTAAGCACCTGTACTTGGGTCTCTTCAGAGAAAGAAGAAATAATTGGAGGAAACTGTTCAACAGCCGCAAGAAGAATTTCTTTATTTTTTCTCACAGAACCATCTCCAATACCAGGTACTATGGTTGTGGTATATGTTTGTGTCTCAGCATCATATGTGGTTTGATCTTGTTCAAGTAAAAGAGTCGCAGATAGTTTGACAGCAGCCAAAATAAGATCAGGGTTTGAATTTCCTTGAAGAAGAAAACGTATTTCTGGGAGATCAATAGTATGATTTTCAATCAATGCAACAAAAAGTTCTATAAATTCATGGTGTGTTGGAAGTTCTTTGTTATTCAATACATCTTTATACATGTCGAGGCGTGTACTGTATGCTGCTTCGGCATTTTTTCTTTCAGGAGCGCTGGCCGGTAAATTTTTTGTTTTGTAATAATCAGAAATAGTACCGAGGTATTCTTTTACTGTTTCTCGTTTATCAGATACATAAAGAAGAGAAGGATCAAAGCGCTCCATGGAAAGATAGGCATCGTATATGACATCACTCGCTTCAAGAAGCGTGTTAAAAGTAGTGTCAAAAGTAGCGTTAATATGCTCTTTTTGATCAGAGTCTTCAATAAAAAAAGAAAGTTCTTCTTTTATACCTTCTAAATAATCAACAATAGTTTGTCGTCCTTTGGCAGTAGAAATCTCAGGACTTTGGTGAAGATTACTAGGAATGTCGACAAAATTTTCTGTATTAAAATCTGCAAGGCGTTGAGTTGTTAATAATACCGTATCTTGAAAATCTATTTTAGCCTTTTCATAGGCAGCAGAAAGTTCATCTATGGTTGGGCCAGTTTCTTCAAGTTCTTTTAAAGAGGAAGAAGGGAAAACCTCAATAGGAGGTCTTGTTGGATGAAGTTCAACACTTGGACGAGCTGAATCAAGATGCCTTTCAGGAGTTGGGGGCATATGGTGAGAGACCCCTTTTCTAATAACATCTACCATATATGAAGAAAAAAAATACTAATATGTAGTATAGCACATTTTTTTGCATTTTTAAATATTTTTTAGCTAGGTTAAGCTAATACTTGATTTTTTTGCTGTTTTGTATTAAAATCAATGAAAATATGTTAACAACTAGTCAACAATATTCCTATCACATTGTTACCTTCGGGTGCCAGATGAATAAAAGTGATTCAGAAAGAATGGCCACTATTTTAGAAAATATGGGGCTAAAAGCTGTGGATGGACCAGAAGATGCTGATGTTGTGCTATTAAATAGCTGTTCAGTAAGGCAAGCTGCTGAAGATCGTATTTTTGGGCTTTCAAGGAATCTTTCAAAATTAAAAAAAGAAAAACCGCATCTTATCGTTGGGGTCACTGGGTGTATGCCTGGGCGAGACAAAAAAGATAAGATGGGTTCAAAGTTAAAAGGTGTCGATTTATACTTTCCAACAAAAGACATGATCCACTTACCAAAGTGGTTAACAGAATTGAATCCAGATCTTCGAGTGATGGAAAATTTAAAAGAAGATTATCTTCAATTGCAGCCAACGTATAAAAGTACATTTCAGGCATTTGTAACTATTCAAACAGGATGTAACCACTTTTGCACGTATTGTGTGGTACCATTCTCTAGGGGACTTGAAGTAAATAGATCATTACAAGCTATTCTTGAAGAATGTCGCTTACTTGCAAAAAATGGGTACATAGAAATAACTCTGCTTGGGCAAATTGTAAATCATTATGTTGCACCAGACCCAGAATACTTTTCAGCGAGTAATCCGTATAAAGAAAGTGACTTTGCAAAACTTTTGTGGGAATTAAATCAAATAGAAGGGATTAAGCGTATTCATTATACCGCCCCGCATCCATTGTATATGACGGACGAAGTTATCGATGCGTTAACACTCCCAAAGCAAGTAAATTTTTTGCATCTTCCAGTACAATCAGGGAATACGGACATGCTTAAGAAAATGAATAGGCGTCACGATAGAGAACTATTTATCGAAACAATTAAAAAGATTCGAGAAAAAAAACCAAACATTGCAATCGGAACAGATATTATCGTTGGATTTTGTGGAGAAACAAAAGAACAGTTCAATGATACTGTAAGTTTATATGAGATATGTGATTTTGACATTTCATACACGGCAAAGTATTCAGAACGATCAGGAACAGTTGCAGCAAAAGCCTTTAAAGACGATGTAACACAAGAAGAAAAGAAAAAAAGATGGTGGAAATTGCAACGCTTAATGGAAAAGATCGTATTGAAAAAAAATCAAGCATATCTAGATAAAGAAGTGTCAGTATTAGTAGATGATTGGCATCGTGGATGGTGTAGTGGCAATTCAAGTGAGATGAAACGAGTACAATTTAAAGGGGAAGAATCACTTATTGGGAGTGTTTCGCGGGTAAAAGTATATAAAGCTGGTGAGTGGATGCTTTTTGGAGATCATATAACAGTATAGATATGAAAAAAAAGGAAGGGTTACCAAAAGTTGTTGTCCTACTAGGACCAACTGCCTCTGGGAAAACCAGTTGGAGTTTAAAGTTGGCGGAAAAGTATAACGGTGAAATTATTTCAGCAGATTCAAGACAGATCTATAAAAAAATGAACATTGGGACAGCAAAAGAACCTGGGGAGTGGCGCTGGTGGTTTACAAAAAGTGGTCCAAGAAGAACATATTTTGTAAATGATGTACCACATCATTTGATTGATTTTCTTGATCCAGGAAAACGGTTTACTGTTGCAGAATTTAGAGATCAAGCAATAAAGTATTGTAAATTTGCACACTCTCACGGGAGAATTCCTTTTATCGTTGGGGGAACAGGGTTATATATTTCTGCACTCGTAGATAATTTTGCTATCCCTCGTGTTCCACCAAACAAAAAATTACGGGCAAGCCTTGAAGAAAAGAGTAATGAAGATTTAATGTTGTTACTTGAAAAGCTTGACCCAGAAATCACAAAAAGTATTGATAAAAAGAATAAACGAAGAATTATCAGAGCATTAGAAGTATGCATCATGACAGGTGAATCATTTTCTTCACAAAGAAAATCAGGGGAGCCGATATTTGATATTTTACAAGTTGGTATTGATGCGCCAAAGGAGTTATTATATGATCGAATTAGTGTACGGGTTGATGAAATGATCGCAGGTGGATTAGTCGAAGAAATTGAAAAATTATTAAAACAAAAATACAGCTGGCAATTACCAAGCATGAGTGGTATTGGGTATAGGCAGTTTCAAAAATACTTTATAAATGAACAATCACTTGAAGAAACCGTTGAATTATTAAAACGAGATACAAGACGCTTTGCCAGAAGACAAAAAACATGGTTTAAAAGGGATACTCGTATCAATTGGTGTGAAAATTTCGAGCAAGTAAACACTTTCGTTGGACAGTTTTTAAAAAACAAGCAATAATAGAAGAGTAAACATAAGATATTTTTGTGAGTGCACTACGTTTTTCACAATCACGAGCCGTGCGGCCATCTTCAAGTAGGCCTGTAAGAGCACAAAAGCACAGCGTGACAAAACTCAATCAACATAAAAAAGCAGATCAGGCTCGTGTTTCAGCGAATCAGCTATCACGTGAGCAACATAAAAAATATGGAGCAACAACATCAATTAGCCACGTTATTGCAAATAAAAGGGATGCTGCTAAAACAACAGTCGGAAGATCAGGGCATATTAAAAGATCTGTATTTGATGCAGGGTGGTCAGGTGATAGATATGGGGTAAAAGAAGATAGTGAGCTTGCTAACAGAAGGCGTTATGCGTATATTAGAAAAATGATAAAAGAACGAAAACAGGCACAGGATCTTGCTAAAAAAGAAGTCGCAACGGGAGGACCTTATACATTAAAGGTAAAAACAGGGAATGAATTTAAAAGAACAGGACTTGGTGGATTTGATAAAAAAATAAAGAAGTTTTTCAAAAAACATAAACGAGGAATATACCAGCACGTTGACAAAAAAGATCAGGAATATTTTAAGAGTCTAGTGTCAGGGTATGCAAAAAAAAGGCCAACAGGGGGAACCATCACTGCACGAGATAAAAAATACATGAAACGAGATGTGTATAAAAAGTATAAAAGCGGTGTCATCAAGAAAAATGACATGAATGATTTTAAAAAAATCATAGATAATCTACAAAACTAAAACATCCCACTATGTGGGATGTTTTTTTGTATGAGGGAGTTAAAGAGTAATCAATTTTTCTCGAAGAAGATGTTCAACAACCTCAGGATCAGCACTTCCTTCTGTTTCTTTCATAACCATACCAATAAGGAACTTGAGTATAGGTTCTTTTCCTGATTGAAACGCAGCAACTTGTTTAGGAAAGTTAGTAATAACCGTTGCTATGTGAGGTTCAAGTGCTGAGGTGTCAGTAATTTGGCCATAACCGTGTTCTTCCATAATGTGCGTTGGATCTTTATCAGTCGTAGCGTCAAGCATGTGTGAAAGAATTTTTTGAGCATTAGTGGAATTGATGCGACCTGCATAAATAAGAGCAATAAGTTCAGCAAAATTTTCTGCACTCATGTGAAGAGAAGAAATAACAATATTTCTTTCATTCATAGCGCCCATAAGTTTAGTTGTAATCCAACCACCTGCTAGTCGGGCAAGTTTAGTTTTTTTCTCTTCTTTTATTTCATCGCTATCTCCTTTTATATCAGGAAGCGTATATAACCAATCAACAAGTTCACTCATGGTGTGTTCGGTGAAATCAGCCCAGGCTTTATGCTTACTTAAAAGCATGGAATCAGCATAAGAAAAGCCATATTCTTCTTTAAACCGAATACGTTTTGCCTGAGGAAGTTCAGGAAGGGAAATATTTTTTAAAAATACTTGTGGGTGAAAAGGAGGAATATCTGGTTCTGGGAAGTAACGATACTCTGCTGCATCTTCTTTTGTTCTTTGGGCAACTGTTTGTTGTGTTGCCTCATCCCATCCACGTGTTTCTTGATGCCAGGATTCCTTTTTTTCAATAAGTGCTGTCTGTCGTTTGATTTCATACGCAATACCACGTTCAACAGCCTTAAAAGAGTTTAGATTTTTCAATTCTACTTTTGGAAGAAGGGTGTACCCATTAAGTGGTTTTACAACACCATCAACAATTTCGAATTGGCCACTTTCTTGAATAGAAATATTGGCCTCACAACGCATGTGGCCTTTTTCCATGTCAGCATCACTTACGTCGAGTGCGCGAAGAAGAATACGAAGTTCTTGGCAGTATATTTTTGCTTCTAATGCTGTTTTAAAATCAGGATCAGTTACAATTTCAACAAGAGGGGTCCCCGACCGATTAAAATCAACAAGAGTGCTTCCATCAGTATCATGAAGAAGTTTGGCGGTGTCTTCTTCAAGGTGGGCTCGACATATCCCAATCTTCGCTGTATCACGGATGTTCTCTTCAAGAGGGAACGTAAGGGAAATAGAACCATATTCAGCAATAGGTTCATCATACTGAGAAATCTGATATCCTTTTGGAAGGTCAGGATAAAAGTAGTGTTTTCTATCAAATTTTGAGAGTTCTCTAATAGAACACCCTAAAGCCTTTCCAATGGTGATGGTAGAAATAATAGCAGCCTTATTTGGTGTAGGAAGGGTCCCGGGGTGACCTGTACAGATAGGGCAAATGTTTGTGTTTGGTGTTTGCTCATCAGGATTGTTTAAGCAAGCACAAAACATCTTACTGTTGGTATTAAGTTCAATATGCACTTCCATACCAATAATTGGAGTATATGTAGCCATAAAAAAATCAGATAAATATACCCGAATTGTATCATGCACACCTATATTTGAAAAGCCTCATATGTATGAGGCTTTTCGCTTTGTTAAGACAAAAAATGCCTAGCTTTCTGAAGCTGATTGTTTTAAAGAAAGGTATAGAATGGTTTGAGCTGTCGTTGTGAATGGAGCAAAAAGAGATGCTGTTAAATAAGTAAGTGAGCTTAAAATAATAAAGGCAATAGTGTCAGGAAGAATACCAACAAGAGTACTGGTAACAAGAAATTTTAGAACAGTTTGTACAAGAAAAGCTAAAAAGACAAAGAGGACAAGGGGAACAAGAAATCTCCATAATACAGCCCACCAACGACCCTGCACGAGATGCTTACTTGTTTTCAAAGAAGCAATAGCCTTTTGTTTATCAATAGCAATAGCATATAAAGCAAAGATGAACCATAAAGAGAAAATAAAACCAGGGATAAAGAAAAGGAAAAAACCACCAATAGAAATTAAAGTCGCAAGAATAGATGCCCCAATCGCAGAAAAAACCAATGGCCTTGTTTCTTTAAGTGCCGTTGTAATAGACGTGGTGTTGTCTCCAACATATCTTGCTGCAACAACCCGAGTAAGTAAAAGAGTGTACCAGATAGCAATAATTGAAAAAAACAAAAATAAAATAAAAAATATACCAACATTGAGAGAAACAGGGACTACGCCATTTTGAAATAAGCTGATTGAAGCCACACGTGAAAGTACAATAAGTAATGATGGTAAAAACAACAAAAGAGATGCACGAAGAAACAAAGAAAGATGTTTCGTGTATAAAGAGAAACTTTGCGAAATAATAGCGCGAGAAGATATAAGCATAAAGTGACAGACTAAGAATGAAGGATGGACTCTAAAAGAGTAATAGCATCTTTTTTCATTATATCAATTGAGCTGTCAGTATTCAACAAGTGAATAGCTGTATCTTGCCTTGTAAAGTATTGTTGAAAATCTTTTGATAAAAAAGTTTGTCGAGCATCTTCAAGAAATGATGCTTTTTCAAACACTGCATTATCTTGTTTTTCAGTGCGACCTCCTAATCGATTCATAGCAGATGACACGGGGATATCAGTAATAACCAGGTGATGAGGGGCATGGGTAAGTGCAAAATCATTCCCTCGAACAAGGGCAATGTCTGCTCGTCTCATACCGTGTGGTTCAAGTGGTTGATAACAAAGAGAGGTGCTTACTCCTCTATCTTGAATGATTGTTTTTCCTTGTGCAAGAAGAGGAACAAGAAGACGTTTGTATAAAATGAGTCGATCAAGGGCAAACGCACGAACAACCGTGTTTTGAGAATAATCATCATGATTTTGAACAAGTTCTTGACGGATAGCGGCTCCAACCCACACAGATGTAGGCTCAGAAGAGACAATCACATCATATGATTCAAGTTCTTGAAGGGTCGGATGCTTATGGTGCGTGAGCCAATACGGTTTTAATCTAAATACTTTTTGGCGTTGTTCAAGATGCTCTACCCAAGAAGAGATTATAGTACTTTTCCCAGATCCATCAATGCCATCTAACATGATAAAAGTTCCCATAGCCTAAATCTTTTTTACATAAGTAACAAATGAAAAACCATCTTTATCTTCTCGTGATGTTTCTTTCCATAAAGACCAATCAACAAAAGGAAAAAATGTATCTCCTTCAACATGTTTATGAACATGAGTAACGTGAATAGTGTCAACAAACGGAAGCATGGCTTCGTAAACACCAGCACCACCAAAACTCACAATGTCTTCGTTTGTATGAGCCGCAAGTGCTTCAGAAATGGATCTATATACTTCTACGCCTAAAGGCACACTATATGAAGATTGTCTTGTAAGGACGATATTGGTACGATCGGGAAGTGGACGAAATTTTTGAGGGATAGATTCCCATGTTTTTCGACCCATAACAACATTTTTCCCTGTGGTAAGAGTCTTCACTCGTTGCATATCTTCTTTAATATGCCACGGTAATGTACCATTATCTCCAATACAATAATTTTGAGAGAAAGCAACAACAAGAGAAATAGACATAGCTGTTTATGATCTGTTTTGAATAAGGTCAATAATACGGTTGGTATTTTCTTCAAGCGTTTGTTCGTCCCACGCATTGATAATAGTATAATCAGCCATAGCAATAGGCCCTGCTTTTTCAATGTGCTCGATTTCAGCATAATCACGAGAGCGAGCCTCTTCTTTTGTAAAATGCCGGCGTCGTAGATCAGTGTCTTCTTTATCAGAATGTCTATGAGAAAGTCGTTCATGGCGTTCTGATGGAGGACTGTAGACCGCTACGACAAACAATCGTTTCCCATAATGAGTTTTCATGACTTTATATTCAGACCAACTATATAAACCATCGATAACAAGATTTTTCTCTTGAAGAAGTGTGTCACATTTGGGAATATTAAGTGTTGCAAAGGCTGCCATCCCATGTTCATGTCGTAAGCCTTCTCGCACAAGTTTTTCGTTGTGTTCATTCACTTCCATACCACGTTCTTTCACGATATCAAGAGTGATTTGACCAAAACGAACAAAGGCATACCTTTTTTTTACAAAGATATCTGAAACGGTGCTTTTCCCAGCGCCACACATACCAACAATAGCCACAACATGATTCATACGCACGTGAGAGTTACTATTTTTTTACAAAAATTTCGTGGGCATTTTCAAGTAAATAGACATTATTAATTCCAGCATCAATCATCATGTTCCAGCAAGGTTCACAACACCACCAATGCCCCCATAAATAAAGATCAGCACCAGTTGGATCAACACCCTTTTCTTTCGCATCGCGAAGTGCGCTCGGTTCACCATGGTTTTTAGGATGACATCCTTCACAAAGTTCATATCCTTGTCCTGTTGGAATATTTTGTCGACGTCTCTCACAACCATGTTCATCATGATACGTCGATCCATTAGCACCACGAGCAATAATCATGCCGTCTTTTACAATAACTGATGCATTTGGGTAGTTTTTATCAAGAGAATATTCCTGTGCTGTTTTTTTTGCATCTTGCATGAAGGAATTATCCATTGAAACATAAAGAATGGTTCGCCCTTCTGGCATATATGGATAAGGAATATCTAACATACGTAATATGCTATTAAGTAATAGGGTATTGTTTTTTTAACTTATCAAGATTACCTTTTTTGATAAGATCTATTTCTTCACGCTTATCTTTTTTAGAACTAAGGGTCTGATCATTCGCATCAATATATTTTGCCGTGTTAAGACCATGAATATGCACCGTATCTTTTGGCACAGCACTAATAAGCTCTTCAAAAACAATCTGGCAAATACGTTCACCAGGGTACACTTTAATAACTTGGTTGTTTGTATTATTTTGAATAGGGATCATGAGCGTTCCACTATAACCTGTATCAATAATACCACTTAAATCAACGGATAAACCTCGACGGTTAATGGATGAACGAGGATATAAAATTGCCATGAGTTTTGTATTGTTAATAGCAATTTTCTCAAGCGTTGCAGCAATAATAAATTCGTTAGGAAGGATCTCAAAGTGCTGACCAGGAGAAAGTTGGACAATATCAAAAGAATTCCCGTCATCAATCTCACGAAGTGGGTCAACATTGATGGCTTCTCGTCCTTGTTCGGTGATACGCCATGGTTTTGGGATATAAAAAGTTGTCCCAAGACGTAGATCAATTGCGTGGGGTTGAAGTTGAAACCCATCAAGAGGTGGAGTAAACGAAATACCACCATTATTAATAGTTTCAAGCATTTCTTTTCGAGTAAGAACAGCCATAATTAAATAGTCATCATATCAATATTCTCGTATTCAGATATTTTCATACGTCCTAAAGAAGGTTGTGGAGAATATTGAGATTTTATTTGAGAAAATATGTCAGAAACAAGAGCTTTGTCACCTTGCTCAGCACGAGAAAAACTTTCAGGGGGAAGAGCAATATGAATTGGGTCGTGAGAAATCTCTCGGTTAATTACTTCACGTGCTTGTTCGTAGTGATTTTCATATACATGGGCATTGCTCATAGAAACGGTGAGTTTCCCTGGTTTTACTTCAAGCTTTTGTGCTAAAAACATCATAAGTAATGCAAATCCAGCGGTGTCATGGGGATTTCCGAGCATCATATCTTGAGAACGGATAATGCTATGAAGATGAAGTCTTCCTCCTATAATGTTTACAGTAAAACTAAATGGACACGGAACATTTTTTTTGACTGTTCCTGATCCTAACCCGTCGTCAGCAGGATCCCATGCAATCACAACACCGTGACGAGAGTAGGGGTTTTTTTGTAATAATTTAAGGAGGTCACCAATCTGATCTCTTCCAAAATGATGACGCCAGCGATATCCATATGCTGAACCAATGGTACCATCTTCTTCAAGAAAATCATGCCAAATTTTAGTAAAATCTCCTAAAAAGATATCAGGGTTCTTTTCTCCCATTAAAAACCAAATTTGTTCCGCAATACACAAGCGAAGGGGCATCTTCCGTAGTGTGAGGATGGGCAGACCGTCTTTTTCTATATCAAGTTCCATCGTGAGGCCAGGAAGCGCTTTCATCTTAATATCATGAAGCGGGTCATATAATTCATGACCTTCATCCATAATACGGGTAAGAATAGTTTGGTATTGGTGGTCAAATGCTGACATAGGCATAGATGATAAGATTTCCTGAAGTGTACCAAATGACAAGTCCTCTGGCAAACAAAAAAAAGACCCACAATTTTGTGGGTCTTTTTAAAAAGAAAAGAGTATTATGAAGGAATTTCAAGTTTCACACTTGGCCCCATACTGCTTGTAAGGTACATCGCTTTAATAAAGTTTCCTTTCACACCGTTTGGTTTTGCTTTTAAAAGAATTTCAAGAAAAGTATCAATATTTTCTTCAAGCTTAGAAGCGTCAAAACTTACTTTTCCAACTACTTGATGAATGTTTGCAGTATCATCATTTTTAAATGAGAACTTTCCTTTTTTCAATTCACCAATCATCTTTTTCACATCAGCACCTACTGTTCCAACTTTTGGATTAGGCATGATTCCACGTGGTCCAAGGATCCGTGCAACCATAGCGATTTTTGGCATCATGTCAGGAGTAGCTACAGCAATATCAAAGTCAATCTTTCCCGTTTGTTTAAGAATCTTAATTTCTTCTTCCCCCATAATAAGATCAGCGCCAGCTTCTTTTGCTGCTGCTTGATCGTTTGCACTTACAAATGCTGCAATACGTTTTATTTTTCCAGTTCCGTGAGGAAGCATTGCTGTCCCACGAATAAGTTGGTCAGTCTTTTTTGGGTTAATCCCAAGACGAACATGAAGTTCAACAGATGAATCAAACTTAAGAGCACCTGTTTTTTGGACTAAGGCAATAGCCTCAGAAAGAGAGTAGAGCTTTTTAGCATCAATCTGTGCTTTGAGCTCATCCATACGTTTAGACATAGAGAAAAGAGATATGTGGTGCAAGCCCTCAAGTGATTAAGGTCCCACAAAATAATAGGAAAACTATACGCTATAAAGCCGAAAATGTCAAGAAGAGGGCATAGTGAAGCCCTTATCCCATACGACAGTTATTTCCCCTTCAGAGAAGTGATTCTGATATAGTCGTTCAAGGCGAGAAATAGCCTCCTTACGATCTTTCATGGACATAAGGAGGCTAAGTTCATTATAGGATGATTCATCAAGAATATAGCCTCTATGATGCCAGTGTTCTGAATCAAATCCCCCACGGCGAGACTCCTCATAGATAGCCATTCCTTTTTCTCCTGTGGTGGAATTTTCTATACGTTGAATAAAGATATCATCAGATCTATTATCAGGAGGAAGTTGGATGCTTTCGATAATGGTGAAACCGGAAGATGCTGGCATAAACAGTATTATTTTTCCCAAAGGGTACTACATGCACGAGAACGTGTCGCCGCAGAGAAGTAGCTTGGGCATTCGTTAGAAAAATCATTACTTGGGTGGCAGAGTGTTTCTCCACGAGAGTTATAAAGGGTAGAAAAACAGGTTGGACAATCTTTTTGACTACTAAAATACACAATCCCTTGTCCATATCGACATTCTTCAACAATCGCACCAGCATTATCACTCTCTGTTTCACGAAAACCGGTAAGGGTATCAAGCCATTCTTCATCTTCTGCGGGAGAAAGAAACGGAGTAGATGGATCATTTGGTGAAGATGGAGTAGAAGTAGTAACAGTGTCACTCGTGTCACCGATACAAGCTCCGGTGTGAATAATACGAACCTTTTGTAATTCAGCTATACAACCATTTGCATAAGTATATCCATCTTCTCCACAGACAAACGATGGATCAGAACACTCCCCACCTTCTTCCTGAAATCCATCAGTAGGAAAATCAAATGCTTGGGTACTCGTTGGAGTACAGGTATCTTGGAAAAAAGCATCAGCATAACAGGCACTAGTCGGACCAAAGACACAAAAAAGAATTGTATTGTTTTTTTGTACATCAAAACGAAGTTCAGGGCTATATCCTTGCTGCAAGCAATGTAAAAAAGCCTGTTGACCATCAGTCGCAACATGACGAGGGGTAGTAGTTGGTGGGGAAGTGATATTTTCTTCAATTGGGGCATCTCCACATCCGGTAAAGACGAGAAGTGGAAGACAAAGAAAAAAATAAAAGAGAATACGACGGAACATACAATTCTACAAGTAATGGATTAATAAAGAAGCTGACTTATGAAAGGCTTTTTTTTCTAAAGAAGAAAGCGTCAATGGCCAAATACGTTCAACTCCAGCACGACCAATGACAGCAGGCACACCAAGGGCAACATGAGATACACCATTCCAAGAGCGAATTGTAGTGCTTATAGAAAGTGTTTTATGTTGATTATATATAATGGCCTCAAGAAGAGTCATAGTTGCAAGGGTAACACCATAACAAGTCACACCTTTTCTTTTAATAATGGCATGAGCGCGTTTTTTTACAGATTGTTCAATTTGTTTTTTGATATGTGTAGTAAACGAAGGGATTTGTTTTATAGGTATTCCACCCACCGTAACAGAACTCCAAACGATAACACTACTATTTCCATGTTCACCAAGTACATAACCATGGACGTTTTGTGGATGTACATGGAGGTGAGATGCAACAGCTTCTCGCATACGAGCAGTATCAAGGAGTGTCCCTGTTCCTATAATCTGAGAGGTTGGGAGATTAGTAAAGCGTACCGCAAGGTGAGTTAAAATATCAACCGGGTTAGAAACAATAAGCAAAATAGTGTCTTTTTTAAGTCTCCCAATAGATTTCAAAATAGATTTTAAAATTCCTTTATTCTTTTCAATAAGATCAAGTCGTGAGTCAGCCCCTTGTTGCTTTTGTGTTACGCCTGCTGCAATAACGATGATATCAGCTGCTTTTGCTTCTTTATATGTTCCGCCACTAATAATACCTGTATCCATAAAGCAAAGACCGTCGCACATATCCATAACCTCACCAGCTTCTTTCTGTTTATCAATGTCGACAAGTATAATTTTTGATGCAAGATGTTTTATTGCTGCGGTGTAAGCAATGGTTGCTCCAACAGCACCTGCACCAATAATGGCAATGGTAGTACCAGAAGGCGAACGCATAACATAAATAGATTAATATGAAATGTAAGTATACCAAAAACTCGCCTATATAGGCGAGTTTTTATTGTGTGAAGAAAAAAATGATTGAGATTATTTAACTTGAACACCCATTTGTTTTGCTGTTCCAGCAATAATTTTCATTGCAGCTTCAATATCATTTGCATTCAGGTCAGGCATTTTCTTTTCAGCAATTTCACGAAGTTGAGCTTCAGTGATTGATCCAACTTTATCTTTTAGTGGATTCCCTGCACCTTTTTTAATACCAGCAGCCTTTTTAACAAGGGCACTCGCTGGAGCAACTTTAGTAATGAAGTCAAAACTTCGATCTTCATATACGCTGATAATAACAGGAACAATTTCTCCTTTTTTGTCAGCAGTTGCATTATTAAATTGAGTACAGAAATCTTGAATGTTTAGTCCGTGTTGACCAAGTGCTGGTCCAACCGGTGGCGCAGGGTTAGCTGATCCTCCAGGAATTTGTAGTTTGATTTGAGTAACTAATTTTTTAGCCATAATATTATATTAATACAGTACATATTCCCCAAGGAGAAGCGGAGTTTATAAAAAACTACCAATGGGATAAATATTTAGATTTTTTTCACTTGCAGTGCATCAAGTTCAACCGGAGTTTCTCGTCCAAACATGTTTACAAGAACTTTAATCTTTCCACGTGTTTCGTCAACAGCACTTACTTTTCCTTCAAAGTTCTTAAATGGTCCGTCGACAATCTTCACTGGTTCGTCAATTTGCACATCAATCGTATGTGTTGGATCTTCAACACCCATACGTTTTTGAAGGGCATCAACTTCTCGTGGGTTAACTGGAGTAGGGGTAGTCCCTGATCCAACAAATCCTGTTACATTTGGAGTATTTCGTACAACGTACCATGAATCATCCGTCACAATCATTTCAATAAGTACATAGCCAGGGAAGATCTTTTCTTCAATGGTTGTACGTTTTCCATTTTTAATTTTGATCTTTTTTTCTTTTGGAACAAGAACGCTAAAAATTTTACCGCTCATATTAAACGTATCAATACGTTGTTCCAAATTACGTTTTACATTTTCCTCGTATCCACTATAAGTATGAAGGACATACCATCGTCGACCGAGGTCTAAGGTTTGTTTTGCCATAGAAAAATAAAGACAGGCTAGAAATAGTTAGATCAAAAGTCCAAGGAGATTACTAAAAATCCAATCAAGTACACCGAAAAAAACAGCCATACCAAGACTAAGCGCAACCACGATAATACTATAATCGATGGTTTGCTTTTTTGTTGGCCATACCACTTTTTTCAATTCACTTGCTGCGCCTTGAAAATAGTCCTTTGTTTTAGCAAAAAATGTCATATTTTGCTTGTGTAATACAAGTATTTAAAAACAGCCTATGGCTGAAAGTGTCTTCACTATACTACAAAGTATATCTTTTGTCAATGGGGTTCCCCTTATATATGCATTATACATAGGCTGTGAGGGTAATTGGAAACAAAAAACGGCGCAAGGCCGTTTTTATTATGTTGGAAGGGAGAAGTTAAACGTCAAGATTTTCAACATTTTTTGCATGCGTTTGAATAAACTTCTTTCGAGGGGCAACTTCACTTCCCATCAAAATATCAAAGATTTCACTCGCTTTTTCAGCATCGTCAACCGTTACTTGCTTCATCACACGCGTTGCTGGGCTCATCGTAGTCTCCCATAACTGATCAGGGTTCATTTCTCCAAGACCTTTGTATCGTTGGACATTAAGTTTTCTTGCCTTTTTCTTTTCAGGGGCAGGAGCACCATCTTCTCCTTCGTCAATCACTTCAAGTTCTTCTTGAGTGATGCCTTGTTTTTTTAAGTAATCTTGAAGTGCTTCTTCATTATAAAACCAATTCATCTCTTTCCCTTTTTTGACACTGTAAAGTGGTGGTTGTGCAATATACACATACCCATGAGAAATTAATTCAGGGAAATGTCTAAAAAAGAGAGTCAATAGTAGTGTTCGAATATGTGATCCATCAACATCAGCATCTGTCATGATAATGATACGGTGATATCGAAGTTTACTAATATCAAACATTTCACCAATATTTGTTCCAAGAGCAATAATAAGAGATTTCAGCTCATTATTGGTGATAATCTTATCAAGTCTTGCTCGTTCAACGTTCAAAACTTTTCCACGAAGCGGCAAAATTGCTTGTGTTTTTCTATCTCGTCCTTGTTTTGCCGATCCACCAGCCGAATCTCCCTCAACAATGTAGATTTCACTAATCTCCGCCTTTCGACTAGAACAGTCAGCTAATTTCCCAGGTAATGTGAACCCTTCAAGGGCCCCTTTACGAAGCACTGATTCACGCGCAACGCGCGCTGCTTTTCTTGCGCGGGCAGCCAAGAGACATTTTCCAATGATGGCTTCACCATCTTTTGGATGTTCTTCTAAAAAGATCATGAAAGCTGTACCAAAACTACTTTCAACAGCAGGTTTCACTTCAGGGTTTCCTAACTTTGATTTTGTTTGTCCTTCAAATTGTGGTTCAGGAATCTTAACAGATACAATGGCAGTCATTCCTTCACGAACATCTTCACCAGTAAGGTTTGTATCTTTTTCTTTTAAAATATTTTTCTTTCTTGCGTACGAGTTCAATGTTCTTGTGAGTGCTGTTCGAAACCCAGAAACATGACTTCCACCATCAGGGTTAGTGATGTTATTTGCAAACGCATGAAGTGATTCAGAAAAGTCACTAGTGTATTGAATCGCAACTTCAATCAAGATATCATCAGTTCGTTTTTCCATGTAAAACACATTTTGGTGTTTTGGTTCACGATTTTTATTGATGTGCTTGATGTAACTCGCAATACCACCTTCAAAATAAAATTGGTACGATGCATCTTCGTATGGAGATGCTGTCGTATCAATCGCACGTTCTTCCATTGGTCTACTGTCAATAATTGTAAGTTTTACGCCTTTTGTAAGGTATGCTTGTTGGCGAAGGTGATCAATAATAGTCTGCCATCGAAAATTAATAGATTCGAAAATACTATCATCCGGTCGAAAGGTAATCTTCGTTCCTATTTTTTTCGTTTTAACTCCTTTTTTCACCTTTCCTTGAGGTTTCCCTATGTTATAAATTTGATTATGGGTAAATCCGTCTCGGTATACTTCTGCTTCAACATATGTTGAAAGTGCATTTACTACTGACACACCTACACCATGAAGTCCACCAGATACTTTATATCCACCATCCCCAAACTTTCCTCCAGCATGGAGTTTTGTCATAACAAGTTCAAGAGCACTTACTTTCTTTTTAGGATGAATGTCAACTGGAATTCCACGTCCGTTATCAGTCACAGATATCATGTGGTCAGGTAAAAGAGTCACCACAATTTCGTCACAATATCCAGCCATGGCTTCATCAAACGCATTATCAACAACTTCCCAAATCATGTGGTGAAGTCCTTGTGGTCCGGTTGATCCAATATACATTCCAGGGCGCTTTCGTACGGCTTCTAGTCCTTCAAGGACATTAATATGTTTTGCGCTATAGTCTGCTGCACCTGTTGTACTAGGTGCTTTCTTTTTTATATCTTTTTTTGTTGGTTTTTTAGTGGTCATAATAGGGTACTTGCAAATACAATAACGAGCATAGTGTAGCATGGGGTAATGAGAAAAACAAGGTCTTCCAGATAGGCCATTTTTCATGTATACTTAAAAAATAATGAGAAAAGACCTGTCATATCTATGAGTAAAAAACCACAAAAAAAAATGTCCCGTTATATCGATGCAACGGGAGAATTTTCAAACAGAAATCTTTCCCTTGCTACGTGGTATATTCGTCATAAAATTATATTACAAAATATTGGGCTTACGATACTCATTGTTTTTTGTATATTTACCCTTGGTATAAGTGTGATAGGGTGGGGCGGATATCTTTTCTTTGGGTACGGTGAAGATAGAGCCAGATTAGTATCATTATCCCAGTTAGAAAATTATACAAATTTTCACACAAGATATAGTGCCGTAGACATTAAAGTAAAAGACACAAAGGTATACCCAAGTGGGGAAGATAGATTCGCTTTTGCCTCTCTTATACAAAATCCAAATGAACGTTACATTGCACACATTGAATTTTCATATCTCGTTGGAAAAAGTAAAACAAGTATTGATTACGTGACCGTACTTCCAAATCAAGAAGTTCCACTCGTTGTATTTGGATATGAATCATTTACTTTTCCTTCAAACGTGCGATTGTTTATTGAAGACATTACCTGGGAGTATATTGACCCACATGATACATCAAATGTAGGGGAATATATGCAAGAACACGAGCAAGTAACACTAGATCAATTTGTTTATACACCAGCAAGGGGAGTAACTGATGCCGTGACACACCAGATTGAGTTTGCTATGATCAATGACACAGCCTATGGCTACTGGCAGCCACGGTTTATTGTTGAGCTATTAAATGGATCACAAGCCGTAGGATATCTTCCTCTTACTCTAGATGTCTTTCGCGCAGGAGAAGTAAAGAATGTAGATCTTCGTTCAACAGTAGATTCATTGCAAATCACAAATATTCGGGTCATCCCAATCAATAATATTTTTGATCCATCTTTCTTCGTGGCGCCAGGAGAATAATATAGGGGGTTTAATCCACTGTATCTATGCGATCTTGGCGCAATCTTTTTCGATCACTTGCTACATATGACTGGGTACTTATTACCGTTGTCATTATTTTAGTAATGATCGGACTTGCGGCAATTTATTCTGTTGATCTGTCTCGAGGGTCAACATTAACCTTTTTTCCAAAACAAACTATTGCCTTTGCTATTGGAATGACAGGATTATTTGTAGCAGGAGCACTTCATGTGGCTTTTTATCGTTCCATTGCGAAAGTGATGTACATTGGGTCAGTTGCATCACTCATATTAGTATTATTTTTAGGGAGCGAGATTCGAGGAACCACGGGGTGGTTTCGATTTGCAGGGTTTTCTTTTCAACCGGCAGAACTTACTCGGCTTGCGATTATTTTATTTTTAGGGTGGCTTATTTATCGGTACGGAAGACGATTCCGTTCTTGGCAGTTTATTGTCGCAAGTGGACTCGTGACTATGGTTTGTGTTGGGCTTATCATGCTCCAACCGGATTTAGGGTCAGCACTCGTCATCGCTGGTATTTGGTTTGGCCTCCTTTTGTTAGTAGAAACAAAAAAGCGCTATATTATAGGCTTATTATGTATATTTGTCATTACTGCGACCTTTGGATGGTTTGGATTTTTAAAAGATTATCAAAAAGCACGACTTTCAGCCTTTATTAACCCAAATGACCCCGCTTGCGCAGAAACCACTTGCTATAATGTTCGTCAATCACTCGTAGCCATTGGTGCTGGGGGGATAACCGGACGAGGGCTTGGATTTGGGTCTCAAAGTCAGCTTCATTTTCTTCCAGAAGCTCAAACAGACTTTATTTTTTCAGTTATTGCAGAGGAATTAGGCCTTATTGGGGTGATGATCATCATTTTGCTCTATATGGTCTTACTATGGCGGCTAGTCGCCATAGCAAAAAACTGCCAAAATGACTTTGCTACCTACACCGTCCTTGGTATTGCCCTCGTATTTTTAATACAAATTGTTATTAATATAGGGGGAACAACAGGATTATTACCCTTAACAGGGGTAACGCTACCATTTATTAGTTATGGAGGATCGTCATTAATAATGAGTTGTCTTCTCATCGGCATTGCCGAGAGTATTACTCACGCAAATAAGCAACAAGTAGGGGGGCTTATATCTTGACGAATACAGAAGATTCTGATATAGTAG
>JABIEQ010000015.1 GCA_018651085.1 Candidatus Magasanikiibacteriota bacterium | reverse complement strand
ATAAAAATATTGAAGTAGTGTGGGGGAATGTGCTTACAACTTGGCACAAAAAAGAAAAAGAAGTGAAAAAAGGGTATAAGCTCATTGCGAATGTGCCGTATCAAATTACCTCAGAACTTATTGAACACTTTTTAGAAACAAGTAATAAACCTGAGCGCATCATTATCATGCTTCAAAAAGAAGTAGCTGAACGGATTTGTCAAAAGCCTGGGAAGATGAGTCTTTTGTCTGTTGCTGTACAATATTATGGAAAAGCTTCCGTTGTATTAAAGGTTCCAAGTGGATCATTTTTCCCTCAACCTAAGGTAGATTCAGCAGTGCTCATGATAGCAGATATTCAAGATAGACCAAACAGTAAAACATTTTTCAAAGTAGTAAAAGCAGGTTTTAGTAGTAAAAGAAAACAGTTATTGAAAAACTTAACGGCAAGTCTTCATTACGAAAAAGAACAAGTGAAAAAGATTTTAGAAAACGTTTGTGGATCGCATACAATTCGTGCACAAGAACTTTCAATACAGATGTGGGAAGATATTGTAAAAGAACTTAAAAATAAAAGCGTGAATAAGTAGTGATCAGATGAAAAATGTGCTATAATTATCCATACTGATAGTATGTCAAAAAAGGCTAAAAGATTTGTATCATGGCCAGACTGAAACGTCGTGACAATAGCACTTCGCAAGATGAAGGACGACTAACAAAAGAGCAAAAGACAGGGTTTGTCTTATTGCTGGTTTTTGCATTTTTAGCCGTGGGTCTTGGAGTCTTACAACTACGAAACACTATTTATAATCCATTCGTAGTGCATGTTCCAAAACAAGATACCGATCTTACATCTCTACTTGACGAAACAACAAGATTACAGCAAATTGATACAGACCAAGATGGATTAAATGATTATGACGAATTACAATGGTATGGAACGAGTCCATATCTTCCTGATACTGATTCAGATGGAGTAGGGGACAACGAAGAAATTCAAGCAGGAGAAAATCCATTGTGCCCAGTAGGAGATATATGTGACATTGATGAAGACGCCGTGTTAACAGATGATAGCCAAGATGTTCGTCCAAGTCCTCTCCTTGGAGAAGGCGGAGCAACAGCGTCAGATATCCTTTCATTCGCTGAAGAAAACACCATTCCTCAACAAGACAATGGATTACTTGACCTTAATGCCATTGCAAACGATCCTGATGCTATCCGAGCACTTCTTCTTGAAACAAATAGTTTAACAGCTGAGCAATTAGAAGGCGTTGATGATAATACCTTATTACAAATTGCTAAAGAAATTTTAGGATCAGAGTCTACTCGATAATTAGTATATGAATCATATTTCTCAAAAAGAACAGACACCAAAGAAAAACCGCCTTTTTGGTGTATTTGGAGTATGTTTATTGATAATACCAATGATGGCCGTGTTATTTGTGCCAAACACCGCAAAAGCCGTACTTGTAGAAGACGTACCACTTCTTGCCCATTTTCAGGCAAAAGAAGTTAAGTTAGGCTTTGAGCAGGCAGTTCTTTCTGGAGTTATGGGAGGAGTAGTGAATGCCATGTCATATTTTACAAGAAAATTGGCATATGACGCTGCTGTATACCTTGCAAACGGTGGAAAAGGGGAAAGTGCCTTGATTTATCAGGGAAAAACAGGGGAATATCTAAAAAACGTTTATTTTGACTCAATTGCAAGTGGTATTGGAGAAGCTGGGAAACCATTTGGGCTTGATTTTTGTTCTATTCCAGATGTACGTTTAAGTGCGTTACTTCAAATTGGGTTATCAGGGATTTATGGCGTGAGTGGGCCACAACCAACATGTAGCTTCCAACAATTTAGGAATGGTTGGAATGCTGAAGCATTTGAACAACGGTATGGACCAGGGTCACGAAAAAATATTTTACGAAACTTTTCTGATTCAGTTAAAGTAGAAAATACTGATTTTGGATTAACTCTCACCACAATTGAAAGAATTGATGGATTTTCAGAAAGACAAGTAAATGGGTCTGCTCTTGATCGCCAAGAAGGAAAAGGTTTTAAAGCGATCACTGGATTGATTTCAGATAAAATCTACACTCCAGCAGATCATATTAATAAAGAGTTCGAGGTATTATCAGCAAAAAATCAACAAGAAATAAGTTCACAGCAAATTGCTGGGATTTATTCTGCTAGTACGGATTATATTATTTCAAGTGCGGGACAGGTGTTTTTAAATACTCTCACATCACAACTCCTTGATCGAGCTATTAAAGGACTTTTAAAAGAGGAAGATGAAACAAGCACAAATGAAGAGCAAACATTATCTGATTTTTTTGCAACAGTAATAAACGGAAAAGAAGCTGCTCAAAATGCCTTTAGTTTTCTTATTACAAGGCCGCCACAACGAGATACAGGGAACTTTGATGTGGTTGCTGAATTTGCCGCGTGTCCAGAAAATCCAGGACCAAACAATTGTGTTATTGACGATAAGTTTAGAGACATTTTGCGTCGAGGTGAACGAGGGGTCCCAATTACCCTTGGAGAAGCGTTAGAAGAAGGAGATATTGATGGGGATCTTCCATTTATTAGTCCAAGAAGACAAGCTGATAATGAAAGTCCAAATTGTCGGTTAGATGGGTATTGTTATTCAAATTTACAAAAGCTGCGTCGGATGCGGATTGTGCCAGTTGGATTTGAACTTGCGGCCTTAAAATCAGATCCAGACAGACCAGAAGATTGGACACTTCAAAAAGTAGTGGATGGATTTAATGAATGTGATCTTGACGACGCTGGTGTCGTTATTCCAAACCCAGAAAAACCATATTGTCAGTTGATTAATCCAAATTGGATTCTTCGAGCACCCGCAGCAAGATGTGAAGCAAGAGGCTTTAATGAACAACTCGCATCTCCAAATAGTGCTGCTGGAAGGCAAGAATCATGTTTAGATATATCTACCTGTGTAGCAGAGGGAGAAAACGGAGAATGTCTACGTTCATATGGATTTTGTACTAAAGAAAAAAATGTATGGCGTCTTGGAGGAGATCAGTGTGATGCACAATATGCAACGTGTGAAACCGTACGAAACATTCGAACAAATGCAACGGAATCATACCTCCTTCGAACAGTTGATTTTGGGCAGTGTGACGAAAACACGGTTGGGTGTCGAGTGTATAGTACTGAGCAATCAGAAGAAGATTGGGTGCGTTCAAGTGATACCGTAAATCTTGCACAAAAAGCGGCAGGACGAAACGCAAATATTTATTTTAATGAGCGATTAACTGGAAATCAATGTGACGCGAGTGCTGCTGGATGTAGTGGTTTCTTTCTTGCAGAAAGTACAGGAGACGGATACTTAAGAGCTGATCTAGATCCTGTGTACGTTAAAAAGGCACCAGATTATTTAGGGTGTTATGACATTAATAGAGCAAATAACTCTCCTGAAGTTGATTATCCAACCACAAATGCACAATTAGCATTGTTACCAGAAAACGAACAGTGTGGAGACTACGCACGAGTGTGTATTGAAGAAGAAATTGGCTGCCAGGCACATATTCCAGTAAATGGGGGACCAACAGTACCTGGAATTGTAGGAAATAATGTGTGTTCAGAAAGTTGTGTTGGATACGCAACATATAGGCAAGTTGGGTATCAAGATGCTGGGCAAGGGTTTGAAGAAGAAATATTCCCATTACATTTTATTGCAACAGGTTCCGCTGCTGTAGCAGTGCAGTGTCCTGCTACATACGTTGGGTGTGATGAATTTACAAATATTGATGAACGTGAACGTGGAGGAGAAGGGTTAGAATACTACACAAAGCTAAAGTATTGTGAAAGACCTGACGGCACAAACATTAATAACTATTTTACCTGGGAAGGGTCAGCAGAAGATGGATTTGTCTTAAAAACACATGAGCTTCGTCCAGTTAAAGCCGGTGAACTTGATGTATATCAAGGATTATTTAGTGATGATGTGCGAGCTGAATTCTCTATTGGTTCTCCAGCCTATGCTGATGATCAATTGCGAACATATGTTGAAAGTTTTGAAGTATGTAATGAACTAGCATATAACAATCTTATTAATAATGCGCCATTTGGAAAAGCGAACCCAGATTGTCGTGCATTTTATGATAATAATGCAAACATTTATTATCGATTACTCGATGGAACCGTAACCGTAAGTGATGCATGTCATCCATTACGAAAAACAGAAAACTTCTTTGAACAAGAACCAATTTTAGATAATCAAAATGTGTGTGAAGAAAAGAATGGATTCTGGGACGGGGCAAGTTGTGCACTCTGTACTGGTGGTGGGCAATACGACAATGGGGCATGTCTTTACTGGACTATTTCAGAACAAGGTGAATCTTCATCATGTAAGGGACCAAGTGGAAATGAAGGAGCGTACGCTGGGTGTCGGTCATACGTTGGAAATTCAGGAAACGTTAGACGAGAACTATTTGGAGATAGTGGAGACACATTTGAGCCTTCAATTGAAGATAATAACGCCTTAGTAGAAGCAAGAGCTGGATGGGGACCAGAAGCATCTCTTCGGGTAGTGCCAGAGTCTCCTCAAGTAGGGTTATATTCTCTTCAGGTAAATAGCCAAGTAGTCATTAGAACCATTGATGTAGAAGAAAGTGAAAACGAAGATGAAGAAGGGGCTAATGGTCTTACCACAGGAAGTCTGTACGAAATGACGTTCTGGGCACGAGGAAGTGTCGCGCAGCGATTAAGTATTATTTTAGAACAAAGCATTAATGGAGACATTGTCGAAGTAGGACAATTAACATTTGATCCAATTCAAGAAAACAGAATTGCTATTTCTCTTGGGAGCAGTTGGCAACAATATCGTGTTGGACCAACTACATTTACAGGAGACGAAACACTTCCAGTAAGTATTACATTTAGAAGAACATTTGTAGATCAAAATGTTACTGGTCCATATTATCTTGATACCGTACGACTTACGAGAGTGGACGACAACGTACCATTGATTAAAGAATCATGGCAGACATCAGAAGGGTTTGATGTCCTTGGAATATGTGATGCAAATCCAGAAGACGCCTTCCCAGGGGACGCACTCGGGTGTGAAGAATATAGCGTAAATGGACAACCAGTCTACGCAACCGGGTTTGAAAAGCTTTGTCGAACAGATGCCATTGGATGTGCACCACTTTATGACACTCATAATACGCTTGACGAAACGAGAGCAAAAGCATACCGCGTATGGTGTGAAAGTGATGAAATCGGTGAGTGTTCATTAGAAAATGCACTTATTGCAAATGATGAACTCGGAGTGTGTACCGTAAGACCAGGACAATTAGGTTGTTATATTGATGAGGTAATTGTAAATAGATTTGAAGAAATTCCAGAAACGAGTATTAAACCATCAACGGTATTTATTCCGTCTGACACACCAACAGACACGCCAATATTTTTAACCGTTCGTGATGAACATCGTTGTCGTGAAGATCAAAGAGGGTGTCAAGAAATTGCTCTAGAAGAACAGGTGATTCCAGACGAAAATTCAGATGAATCATTTGAATTTAGCTCAGTGCATGTATTAAATGATCCAGCACTTTACCTTGGGCCAAATGGTATTTTGTGTCACGAAGATGCCCTTGGGTGTGGTGCCTTTGATAGTGCAGGAGAAAGACTCTACTTTGTTGATCCAGTAAGTGAAGGAAATAAAAGTTGTTATTACAAATCTCCAAGTGGATCAAACACAGGTGATCAATACGGATGGTACAAGCAAGGAGTAGGGCGATGTTCTGAAGGAGATGGAAACCTCTGTCGAGTAGATGGAGATTGTGTAGGAGACACAAATAGTTGTGAAAACATTGGAGACATCCCATGTTATGACAATTTCCTTGATCAAGGAGGCGAATATGGTGTCTGGTCAAATGAATCAGAAAACTATGAAGGTTTCACAGGATTGTGTCCTGCAAGGCAAAATGGATGTACTGAGCTTGTTGATCCAGCTGATACATCAAACGTGTACCCTGATGGACAACCATATTACACGATATTTAACAGTAACATCACAAGAAGGATCAGTGAGTGTAATGGACAAGTAAGTTTAGAAGAAGGATGTGTATTATTTGATCAAACAGATAGACCAAACAAAGTCTACGCAAGTAATCCATCATACGTTGAAAGTGAACGAAATGATTTCGAGCTTGTTCCTGTAATCAGTTCGCCAAACCTAAATGCAAATGATGCAAACCTTATATTAAAGGTAGATAGAGATAGATCATGTTCAGAGTGGCTTGCTTGTCAATCTCATGTACCTATTACTGACGAAAATGGGAAAACAACAGATGTATGTTACGAGTATCGTGCATGTAACGAAGGTATTCCTGGAGGAATTTGTACAAACTGGGTAGAAACAGAAGATAGTTTTAGTTCACAACTACGGTTAACTGAAACCAGATACATTCAACGAGGATCTTCTTGGTATGATGAAGAGTATGTTGGGTATTCTATTTTAAATAAGTTTCAGCCAAAAGATTTGGTAGAAATCAGTATTAAAGAAGAACGAGAAGGAAGAGGGGATCAAAATATACAATTTTTGGTGTACGAAATGCCACCACACTTCTTTAATATTCCACAAAACGTAGATATAGATGAGTTACCACTCCTTTTAAGTGACGCGAGAAAAGGTTGTTTTGCGCAACCTGTGCACGGTATAGCAGAAAAGGACAATTGGGAAGTCTGTGGGCTAGATAACGGAGGACGATGTTATGATGATCGATGTATTTATCCAGTTAATGGGCAGTTTGCTGAAGAAGTAGTAGAAAGTTCTTCTTTTGAAAAGAAAATTGGAGAGCTTACTGGAGGAATTTGTAAAGCATTCCCAGAGGAAGATGCACCATTTCCAGATACCGTAACTGATCAAGAAGCCCGAGTAGTAAGAAGTGAGCGAAATGGACGATTTAGAAATCCATTCACCACAAAAGGTGCGCCATATCAACAAGCAAATATTTGCCAAGACGGAGAAAATTGTTCTTGTCAGTATACAAAAGTAACGTACGGTAGTGGAGTTGTTGATTATTGGGGCGCAGTTGGAACGACAGAAAAGATTCCGCTTGGAGTGTGTGTGAGTAGTGTAAACGAGGGTGACCCATGTGAAACAGATGATCATTGTGGAGAATCAGGAACATGTTCATTCCAAAAGGTAAAAGAAAAATATGTTGGGCTTAAAGGATATTGTCTTGAGTTTGATTTAAGTCGCCCAACTGGAGACGAGGCGCGACCATATGCTTGTCAAACATGGTTACCAATTGATACGTCAGCCTCACAGCTTGATATCTTTAACACGTTCGAAAATGCAGGGTATAACCCAAGTGTTGATGCCGTGTCTTTTAAAGAATTTGGACCACAAGGTGGAGAAGTATATTGTACAGATTCTGACGCAAATGGGGCTGCGCAGTACGTTGAAGATCAATTCACTCCAATTGGAGACTATGATCCACATTTTAGAGTAAATAATCCAAATAATGATGATAGACCACGACCGCGATGTATCACTGTAAATGGAAATTCAACATGTTCAGATTTGTCTTTGTCAGCATATGAATCATTTAGAGATTATTACATTGCGTATCATAATGATGTGGAAAATGGAGGAGAGTTCAACTTTCCAAGTGCAGATCATCCATTTACCTTTTTGTATCGATTTAAAAACTTCAATGAACGGAACAGAAATTCTATTGAGTATATTGATGGGTTATATTCTTTCTTAAAGATGTGGGCCTGGCATGAAGAAGATATTCCTAATTCTCTCGTATGGTATATACGGGAAGGGTTCATGGGATTTCATAATGGAATAACAGGAAATTCCGCACTTCGCAAGCAACTCAGTTCGAATGAAGTTGACCAAGATCC
Organism: Candidatus Magasanikiibacteriota bacterium; assembly: GCA_018651085.1. Lineage (GTDB taxonomy): Bacteria > Patescibacteriota > Patescibacteriia > Magasanikbacterales > UBA922 > JABIEQ01. Next base: position 7,762 of record JABIEQ010000015.1, on the reverse strand, counting down.
AGACGAACGGTACCGCCATCGGGTACCAGATATACAGGTAATTGATACAGATATTAGTAAGGTATACTACGCACCAATTATACTTGATTCAACTCATGGATTGCGACCAGCACCTCAACCTCAATTCAAACCATACACAATTTTAAATGAGCCTGCAATTCTTGATTTTGAAGCACTTGAAAGTCAGTTATTAGAACCAGGAGAATTTGTGATTGCTGCATTACCTCAAGAAATAACATTAGGTGTAGATCGACTTGGAAGAGATGGTGGACGAGAAAAAGAATTTTCTGTTGTGAGCTTTAAAGGAAGAGTGCAAGACGACGAACAAAATATTGATGTCATTAGATATGGATTTGTATTGTTGCCATCAGTGTGTCAAGAATTTGGGCCAGATCGATCAGAGGATGGAGAAAATCCTAGAGCTAGAGAATGTCTTTCTGAAGGATTTCCAACAGAAACAGAATTGAATCAAATCGTGGGTGCTGCAATAGACATGGTAGATTTACCTCCAAACAATTTTCATGGAGCTGCAAGTCTTCCAAATAGGGCGGTGTTTAGATTTCCAATGATCCATGTAGAGGACTTTAGTCTTGACGGTGTGCACGAAAGAACACAAACTTCAAAAGGGGATAGATATGAGTTTGAAGATAGTTATCGGAGTTTTATAGATCCCGTAATAGCCGCAACGGTTCAGTATAAGACACGATGTACAGCGTACGATCTTGTCTATGAACCAGAAGCAATTCTTGAAGGAAAATCCACAAATAAAGCCTGGACAAATAGGGTTTGGGAGCATGCAAGAAGAGATGAGCAAGGGGAATTAATACTTATCCAAGAGGGGGAAGAAGAAATAGTGCATGCTGACACGGTATTTCGTCCATATGGATCAGTAGATATTACAAGTGGTCTATTTAAGGCAAGTAACCAAGGAAATATTGATGATCTTAAGGATTATTCGTTCAATGACCTAGAAACAAGTGGTATTCCATATGCATGTAAGTCAGCGCTTTATGAGAACACTAATGTGTTTCAATCAAGTAATGCTGGAACAGGGTTCTGTTCTGGATTAGGAGATACAATTGAGGATCACTTACCTGGACCAAGATCACCTGGAAATGGAAGAGATCTCTTACGGTTTATTTTTGCAAAATCATTTACGCAAAAAAGAGTAGCACGCGAACCTGTAACTTATCGTTTGACTGAAGAAGTTGGATTTGATAATGCAGACGCACTCGCAAGAAGCCAAGGAGTAAGGCCTCCAAAGATCTTTTCATTAAATCCAGCAAAATGTTTTGAAGAAGGTGGTACTAATTGTATCGTAGGAGAAGAAAATAATATCACTGTAAACAAAAGAAATGGGACATTGAAAGATTATGATGGTGATGGAAGACGAGATGAAGATATCAATAACACCGGTGAAGCACAACATATTATTGCAAGAAGAAATTTCCCAACAACGGTACAGTTCTTTGCTCATGCTGACGAAGACACCATGCCAATTCGTCGGGTAATGGTTGATTGGGGAGATAGAACAATTACCAACCAGTACAGAAAAGGACTCTACAAAAACAGAAAGCCATTTTGTGAAGAACGTTTAGAAGATCCTGATCTTGGATATTGTGGAACAAATAATTCACTTGAAGCAAAAGATAATGGGCTGACCTGTAGAGAAGACAGTGATTGTCCTTCTGAAGCAAATACGTGTTTCACAAATGATGAAGGATGGAATTCTTTTGGGAGTGCTATTCGAGCCTGTGAACCTAAACCATTTACCTTTGGTCACAATTATACCTGTACAACTAGAGAAGCTGATCAAGTAGTTGGAACAAGCCCATTATTAAGTGAACAAGACAGAAGTAGGTTATTAAACCTTGGGTTAAGAAATAGTGATACTGTGTGTATATTTAAACCACGAGTACAAGTTCTTGATAATTGGGGACGATGTAATGGTGTTGATAGTCAAGGGAATCCGACAGTTTATTATGAAGGAGATGATTTAAATTTTGGTTTTGATGAATGTGAAGCAATTAATGATCTTTCTTGGACTACTTATAATGGTAAAGTAATCATAATACCGCGTAAGTAATTGTAGACAATTTGTCTAGATAATAAAAAATTCTACTTAAAATAAGTAGAATTTTTTATTATCTAGAAATATAGATTAAAATCAATATCTCTAGGCACGGCTCATTCCAACTGGGATGTCGGAATGAGCTGTGACGTGAGAACCGTGGACGCTACTCGATATGCATCGTACCGTGGCAATGTGGTGCCACCTGTTCGCTGCTTTCGGCCTTCCAGAAAAGACGACCATCTCGCCTCATAGACATGTCGAGGCAAAGATCACGGCCAATCCCGTTGCAGCAGAACCACAAGCAGGTGTTGGTATCCTGGTAGAGCGTACAGCTGGCACCTCCACAGTTGAGGGTCTCTTCATCCTTGAAGATTTGGTCTGCCGGGCACTCACAGCGTTCGTCGACACACTGTTGGGTGTCCTCGCAAGACTGGCCTCCGCAGAGGCCATCATCTTCCTCAAACTCGCACTGAGCTAGTGGATTCGAGCAATCCTCATCCTGCTCGGTTTCGTGGTTGTTGTCATTTCCCTGTTGGGTTTCCGTCTCGAAGACCGTCACATCATCAGGGGTCGAACCCTCATCCTCACCCACACATCCGTGGGCAAACATCATGGCAAAAGCCATGACGAGGACAAGGAGTCTGAAGTTGTGCTTCTGCACGTTTCTATCTCCCTGGTCCCTATAAGGGGCCGTTGTTGTGCCTCTCCTTCTTGGAGGGGCGTAAAAGTTGTAACCCGCTACATAAGAGATTAAAATCTCATATCTAGTAGATTACAACTACAACATAGGGGAGAAGTGACAACAAACAAATATTCTCACGCCGGGTGTTAGAAATGTGAGCATCCCTGGTTAAGACCAGAAATAAACATTTTCTATACACCAAATATTTTACCAAATTCAACCAATTAAGGTTAAATACGATAATTATGTAAATGAGCAATAGTCAGATATGGAAGGAAATCCTCTTTATATGACTATTAATCATTTATCCACAATTTTTACTAAATACAGGCACTTTACCCTTGCTTTATAGCAGTATGCGGGATATAATGTCTAAACACAGGGATATTTTGGAAAGAAAGGCTTAACAAAGGGAGAATATAGATTAGAAATAAGCCTAATCACACAAGGTAGGTATACCATATTTTTTACCGTTTGTCAAGCGGTTTTTTGTTATTTAGGCTATTGGATTATATAGTAATATTACTATATTTTTTATTTGTCTCTTCTAAGTTAGCAGCATAAGCCACGGGGCTTGATTTAAATTTAGCTCTTTCAGAAATATAGGTATCCACCATATATCTAAGTAATGAGCGTGAAATATAACAATGACCAGGGTCTCCATATTCGTATCCAAAGAGAGGGATCGAAAGGTCAAATAAAAATTCACCATTTTCATCTTTTTTTGTTTCAATTGCAGACATGTCTGTTCCAATAAACTCATGTTCTAGATTATATGTGTCTGTCTGATTTAAATATTTTTGAAGCCTTAATAATATTTCACCATGTCCATCCAGATCATAAAGTATACTACTTATTGTTTCATAACCAGGAGTTATTAATGTATCTAGGCGAGATGTATTACTTTTGCTAATAGAGAATTTAATAGAAAAAGTTTTCATATAATTATTTTTTATAAAGGGTAAACAGATAATATTTTTTTAGTATTTTTATCTATAACTATTTGTATATTAAGATCATTAACCGCAGATTCATATAAGAGGGAGTCAGGTTTGTGTGGATTAATTTTAAAGTCCCCCTTATCTTTATAGGCCATATTAATGGTTGAAAGAATTTTATTTTCATCCCATCCATCTGGAAAAAAGGTTTTTGCTCTAGTCTGAATTCGGCCTAGATTATCGATATATTCCACATCTGCCTCATATACTTCATTTGGTCCAGGGTTAGGGGGCCTTTTGGCTCCAACAATGCGATGGGTTCTACTTCCAGTTTTGACGGGATCAATATGACATCCTCCAGTCGTATCCCCCAATAGATGATGATAGCTTTTAAGTGACTTTCCATTTTTTACAAATGTATGAAAGGTTTCATCCTCAAGTAATCGATCAATAGAAGAAGGATTTTTAAGTAATAGCTCAATAGACCTATCCTCAATATTCTCAAATCTGTGGAACCTAACATCAAGTTCATCGAGTTCATCAAGCTCGTCCATTAGCCTAAAGAAACGTTCTCTCTTGTCATATTTAGAATGTCTAAGAGAGTTGAGAACTGTATGAAGCTCTTTATCTGTAGTAATAGCATTCACTATTTTAGATTTACCCCTTTTACCTCTAAAGGTATTTGCCCCAAGGAAGTTTAATCGGGAGTTTCGTAAAATAGGACCTCCTGCTGTCCCTACAGCAAATCCTAAACCATTTGCTCCAAGTTTACCACAATAATAGGCTGGGCTCTTCCTATCAATCTCAGAAGTTTCATCAGGGTCAGTAGAACATGCTTCAAAAAGAGGATTATTCTCTTCAATTGCAAGAACCCCCGTAACCCCAGCATATACCCACCCAATATAGGGAACATATCGAAGTGTTGTCTTCGTTGCAATTTTTCCAAGACGTTTTTGTATTTGTACTTGAGCACGGCTAACCACAAAATCCATACTTAGTCCCACACCAAGATTAATAGCAAGCCCGTAGATACCTTGTTCAGTAAAAGCATCAACAAATCCTTCAATTAAATCCTCACGGTACTGCTCATCTGTGTAGTTTCGTAAAATTGGAATCGTTTGCACATCTTCTAGGACCTCAACAGAATTATGTTCAATGTCCCAAATAATCCTTGATCCATTTTGAAAATCTTGAAATACAGAATTTCTTTGATTGTTGTATACCGGATCGTGGGTAGGAAAGCCAAAAACTCCTCCAGTTCCACATGCATTATTTTGGCAATACTGTTGGGCATTAAAGGTGTCAGAAATTAGACCGGGTACATAGAAAAAGATGTTTTGATAAGCAGATCTAGGTTGAGGAGGAATATATTTAGTATATAGTTGCCCACCAATAAAATTTTGATAATACCCAGAGCCATAAAATCTACTATTGATTGCCGCTTCTGACTCATTGTTAGTAGGAAAACCTAGTGTAGAAATAACGGCACTTTCTTTTTGTCCTTGTAAATAGCAATGATAATCACGTAAGCTACATATAGACTGAGTAGGAGAAAATGTCGGGTGTTCCATAATGTACTCAGCTCGATCACCTATAACAACATGGACATCGCCTTCTTCTGTCCAAAAATCACCAACACCGAGCGGTTGAATAGGTTCATAAAAAGAAATTTTTCGTGAAGAAAAAAACGTGTCACGATCATGAGCATACGTTCCAGCAGTGCTATCAAAATAAAATAAACGAGGGTTAAATGATTCTACTTGATTATCAAATAAGCTTTGAATTTCTTGATGATGAACCCAATAATCATATCTATTTGGGGAAGAAAATTTTGCACCGTTCACAGCAAGGATAAAAGAATGTGGAGCCGTACCAAATATTTTTGTTTTGACTAAACAAGGAGAGCCATGAGAAATAGACCAATAAGAAAACGCTGGAGCATTTTCAGGAACATGTTCGTTAGTTATAATCGCGTTAAATACATCTTCAGTAATCCGACAAGCAACACCTTTTACAGATCTATCGGCATAAATAAAACGACTCTCACCGTCTGTTTTATAATATTCTAACTGACATATTTCATCGCAATACGTTGTGGTTAAAATAGGATCACTTGTAAAACCACCATTTTGTTGAGTTTGTTCTCCAATGGCATAATTTCCTGTCCATTCAGGGGATAAAGAAATATAAAGAGTTCCTTCCCATGTACCATGGGTGACAAGCTTTTGAGGAGTAATAATCGTAGAACCTTCTTCAATGTCACGAAGCATATTGGTTTTAGTATTCTCACTAAAAGATAGTGCCTGTACAACATCAGTATACGAAGGAGTTTCTTCATTTATGGTATGTATTGTGTATTCTTGTGGGTCGTTATATGCGTATTGGAGTCCTTTTACCGTAGAAATTGCATCAAGACCTGTAAATTGAGAAAAAAGAGCTCCTTCATAATGTGATCCATACAGTGTCCACAAAAGACGAAAATCCTTTTGGTGTGTCTCATAATGATCTCTTCTTGAGTGATCAGCAATATAACTTGATGAATCAATACTTAATCCTTTAAACATAAATGTAGTAGGAACATTGTCTTCAATAGATAATACACGATTTTGTGTCACAACTGCCCGAGAAAAACGCGTATGAAATCCATAATCAAGTGCACCAGAAAGAAGTCTACTTTGTTCCTGTTTTTTTAAAAGGTATTGTCGCGCAAGCTCAGCATTTCCCTCAAGAAGTACATCTGAATAAAATGTTTCATCACTTGAACTGAAAATAGCATGTGGGCGAACAGAAGAAAGTGTGAGATATATCCCTTCGTCATTTCCAGCCACCGAAAACTTTTCGTCAATAAAAAGGGTTTCATCTCCTCGAGATACCGTAAAGCGAAGAAGAACAGATTCACCAATAGAGATGGGTTCTTCTCCAGTAAAAGAGGTAAAAGGTGTTTGTAAGTGTGGAACAAGAGAAACGAGTTCAGAAGGTGTGGCATGAATACCTCCATATGAATCTATAATGACATCATCGTCCTGAGTTTCTCCTTTATAGCTCAGTGTAAGCGGAACATTATCAATAGCACTTCCAAAGAAAGGCATTTCAAAAAGAATCGAATCATCTTCAGGGTTAATAAGAGATATTGTAACCTTTTCTCGTCGATCATTTGGTAACACTGACCACCGTTCAATGAGTATTTCATTATTTTGATCATTAACATCATGTCCTTCAGCAAGTATATAGGGAAGTGTTGGGGGAATAATGCCATACGTGGTTGTTACACCAATGTATGTTGAGTGAAGATCAGTATCAAGTATATCTACACCAGTTGCAGCTTCAATGTCATTTTTATATTTTTCAATTGGCCCAAGATCTCCTTGGTACATTAAAAAGTCATACCAAAAAGATTCAGTATCAAAATTAGCTATGTCGTGAGCAATTAGGTAATGAGTTTTTTCGTACGGACGAACAAGCGTATCAACATCAATCCATTGGGTATTAATGTGAGAGGGTATGTCTTCGCGAAGTGCTTCAGTTGTCGTTGCTAAGGATATTGGGTTATAAGAAAGATCTCCTCCACGAGTATCATACGTATAAAAGAGTTCAGGAATCGTCCACTCAACAAGAAAATGCGTTTCAGAGGATAAATCAGCATTTTCAAGTGGTTCATTATGTGCAAAAAGGCTAAAAACAGGGATATCTTGGGTAGATAAGGCCACAAATACACTTCGGGCTTGTTCTTCACCCTCATCAATACCGAGCATACCCCCAAGGGAAGATATAGGCATTAATGCAAGCCCTTTTTTATAGCGTGAGGGAATACCAGCAGCGCGAGAAAGAGCAATCATCAAAGATGCTGTATCCGTATCATTACAATATCGATCAATCAAACAGCCTACAGCTCCTTTTTTTGCTCCATAATAGGGAGTATACGTAATACTATTTTGCACAAAATGAGCTATCTGTGCTGGGTTTCTTTTAAAAAACAAGGCAAGGTCTTCCATTTCAGGAGTAACAATAATTTCTTCTTCGTCAGACTCAAGGTCAGCAATAACTGGAAGATATGGATCATCAATCGCT
>JABIEQ010000007.1 GCA_018651085.1 Candidatus Magasanikiibacteriota bacterium | reverse complement strand
TCTTAAAAAAGGCATTGGAGAATCTACGAGATCAATAGGCCACGAAGGAACTGATTCCATTTGGTAAATTAACACGTGAGGTGAATCTCCCACATCAGGGATACTTCCTTCTTCTTTTTTATATTCACGAGTAATCGTAATACCCTGAACTTTTGAAACATTGTCTTCTTTAAAAAATGTGTAGGCTTCTCCTAATTGAGAGCCTATAATACCAAGGTCTGTTGCTTGCACTGTTTTATCCCACCAGGATTTTTTTGGGTGTGTTTTTTGAAATATAATTAGTGTAGATAGGCATAACATGATTATTGCTATACTTATATACTGTATCTTTGTTCTTTTGTTTGTACTATTTTTTTTCAACATATACCCCCATAGTGATAATATGACGATACCCAACGTATAGGTGTACCATGGGTTTAAGGTATAAAAATCAATTAAAAAAGATGCTGGGACATCTGAGCCAACGACTCTATTCCAGGGGATAAAACTATAAAACACATCAAAGTATGCCCCATTTGCAAATACCCAAAATAATAAGCATGCACTCATTATAAATGAAAGTATTTTTTCTCTTTTTCTTCCGAGCCCTATACTATAGAGTAATAACGCTACCCCCGTTACATATATTGTGGCGTTTAATGTATATGGAATACCTTTTACCCCCATGTACCACCCCATAAATCCATTAACGAAACAACATATGACGAATGCATTTCCGATTTGTTTTTTTATATTCATATCTTTCAATACTATACTACACCATATCTATTTACCTAAAAGACCTCTCAATTGAGAGGTCTTTATCTGTATAGTGCTTTATGCGCTTAGTTGTGCTTCTACTTCTTCAGCAAAATCTACTTTTTCCTTTTCTATTCCTTCTCCTAGTTCATATCGAGCAAACCGGCGAACAGTAATTTTTTCTCCGATTTCTCCAGTCTTTTTCACAAGAAGTTCTGCAATTGTTAGTTCTTCATCTTTGATGAATGGTTGTTCAAGAAGACAAATTTCTGAAAAAAACTTTTTAATTTTTCCTTCAATAATTTTTTCAATAATGTCTGCTGGCTTTCCTTCATTTTTCATTAATTCTCTATACACATCTTTTTCTTTTTCAATAATGTCAGCAGGCACTTCTTCTGTTGATACGTATGCTGGTGCTGACGCTGCGATATGAATTGAGATATCTTTTACTAATTCTTGAAATTGCTCGTTTTTTGCTACGAAATCTGTTTCTGAATTTACCTCTACAAGGACGCCAACTTTTCCTGCGCCATGGATGTAACTTGCAACAGTTCCTTCTGATGCTATTTTTCCTGCGCGTTTTGCTGCTTTTGCGATTCCTTTTTTACGAAGATATTCAATCGCTTTTTCCATGTCTCCATTTGATTCGTCGAGTGCTTTTTTACAATTAAGCATTCCAGCCCCTGTTTGTGCGCGAAGTTTTGCAATGTCTGCAGTAGTGATTGCCATAAAATAGAGTGATGTTATTGACGTTTATATTATACTTTTTTTGCTGGCATTTCTTTTGGTGTATTCTTTTCTGCCATTGCTTTTCCTGCCTTTACAGCATCAGAGACAAGATCCACCATCATGGTAATACTATTTACAGCATCATCGTTTGCAGGAATAATGAAATCTGCTTTTATAGGGTTTGCGTTTGTATCACAAATTCCAACAATTTCTACTCCTGTTCGGTTTGCTTCTGTCACTGCTGTTTTTTCTCGCTGCATTGCTGAAACGAAAATAACATCAGGAATTTTTGTAATCTTTGATAGCCCACCTAATGTAAGTTCCATCTTTTCTAACTGTTTTGCGATACGAAGTTGTTCCTTTTTTGTGTATCGTTCTAATTCTCCACTGGCTTGTTGTTCTTTTAACGAAACGTATTTTTTGATTGATTTTTTGATTTCAGGAAAGTTTGTTAGTAATCCTCCAACCCAACGACCAACCAAATATGGTGAATCACAGGCAAGCGCTGCTTTTTTTACAATCTCTCGCGCTTGTGGTTTGGTAGTTACAAATAAAATTGTTTTTCCATCAACTGCCATCTTTTTCACAGCAGCAAGGGTCTCTTCTAACTTCTCTTGTGTCTTTTCAAGATCAATAACGTGAATACCGCTACGATTTGTAAAGATGTACGGGGCCATTTTAGGATGCCACCGTGATACCTGGTGTCCGAAATGAACACCTGCTTTTAACATGTCCACTAATGAGGGGATCTTCATATATGTTTTCCTTTTACCTCCTTTTTGCGCACCATCTTAGTGATAAGACAGAGGAAAATAGACAAAAAGTGAGGGATTAATAACGATGCATAGTGTACGACAAATTGATGAAAATGTCAATATTTTCTTTAGTTAAGGGAAAACAAGCCTGTTTTCCTCTATTTTAGACCAAATTATGCTATACTACGGCTATATTTGTATCTTTTTGTATGGAACAATCTCCTTCTTGGCATAAAACGACTGGTGGTACTATATTTTTAAGTGTTATTGGTGGCGCCCTTATTATCCTTTTTGCATTCCTTCTTCTTGTGTCTGTATATGCATGGCAACTTCGTTATGGAAATGCTGATAACCTACTTTCTCAATTTAGTACACAATTTACCACCTCAAATGATCTTGCAAGTCGAATTCGATCCGCTCCCCCAGTAGATAATGTTGGTGACATTATCCGCCAACATAATCCAACCTTTGGAAAAACTGATGCACCTATCACTATTACAGCATTTATTGATTTTGAATGCCCATTTTGTGCACGAAGCTACCCGGTATTTAAAGAAGTTATGGACACATATGGACCAGCAATTCAGATTGTGTTTAAACATCTTCCGCTTCAAAGCATTCACCCAAGAGCGTACCCGGCGGCTATTGCTTCTACATGTGCACAAGAACAAGATGCGTTTTGGCCGTTTTATGATAAAACATTTAGCACACTTCAGTTTGATGACGATGCCTTTTTACGATATGCCCGAGAACTTAATCTTAACACCACACAATTCCTTTCTTGTATAGATGCTGAACGGTATGTCAAAAATATTGAACAAGATATTGTTGACGCAGTGGCCGTTGGTGCACAAGGGACACCAACATATTTTTTGAATAATACAAAAATTGAAGGAGTGCTTACGAAAGCACTTTGGGATGAACTTATTCTTCGACAATTACAAGACCTATGATGACTCGTTTTCTTTCTGTTTTTTTTCTTGCTTTTTTTGTAAGCACCTTTTTTATTGTTCCTTCAGTGTCTGCAGTGATTGACCAACGGTGTTTTACTAAACCACAATGCGTCAAAGAAGTAAATCCTGAAGGATTTGTTAGTAATACCAAAGAAACTATTGAAGTGTGTGGAGCTAAAAATGCCCACAATGAACCGCTTGGCTTTTGTCTTCCTGCTGGAGAAGTGAATACACAAATTACTATTAACCGTAAAGGGACGTTTGTGCACCTTGGTGAATATGTTGAAACGGTGTATCAATTTTCTATTGCAACTATTAGTGTCGTTGCGGTGATTATGATCATGATTGCAGGCCTTCAGTGGATGGCCTCAGCGGGAAGTCCTGAACGTATTTCTTCTGCTAAAAAACGTATTATTAGTGCTCTTATTGGATTACTCTTGGCAGTATTTTCTTTTGTCATTTTACAAACAATTAATCCATACCTTGTTCGCTTACGCCTTCCTCAAATTTGGGCAATTAATCAACAAGGTATCTCTACCGCATTTTGTAGTGATCTTCCGTCAGGAACATCTATTGATAGTAATGAATCAGGAACATATACTCTTAATAAAGAAGAGGGTGTCTGTAATAAAGAATATTTTGTAAAAGACACTGGAGGGCTTCAATGTTCAGGAACAAAATGTCCATCTGGAAATACATGTACAAGACAACAAAATAACACATTTGCTTGTGAAGAAGGAAATATTACAGGGACGATTTATGCGAGTTCTCCTCAAGCGATATCTCTTGCACAAACTACAGCAGACGTTGGCACCCTCACAACATTTGAGCGATATTCATTACGCAACTTAATTGCTGATACCGTATATGATTTATTTGTTGGTGGATGGGAATGGGAATGGGCTGATGAACCAACTATTTATTATGTATGTGAAGACGGGACACATGATGATTTATCTACGACTGAAACAAAAGATCCGGAAGATGATGCTAACCTTGATCCAAGTACGGCAACTCAATTTTATGGAATCACGGTTGACGGTAATGCTGAAATTGATGGTGCGGCCAAGAGGTGTACTGACGTTGCTTCTACACTAAAAGGATTCCTGTTGTATCTTGATATGAATCAACACTTTTCTGTTGACGACGAAGGGCACTTTATTGGTGTTGATAAATCACGTGGCATAAATATCACTGATACGAACTCAAATACTGCTACGATAGGAGACCTTAAATCAGCCAACAAAAATGTTTTTATCACGACTGAATCTCTTAAACGTGGAATTCGTATAAATGTAAATTCTGAGGCAATTCCTAACAATGATAATGACCTCACTACCGAACTGTTATCCGATGTTTTTGATGTTTTTCCGTATATTGTTGAGACCGGTATTTGTACTGGAAGTTTTGGTGCAGTTTGTAAAGGCTTGAAATTTGTCGCCGATTAGTGTAGTATTGGAGACTAGTTATTATAACGCTGGTCTTCTATGCGAAACGCTATATCTATTTCTCATTGTCGTGTCAACAATCTTAAGGACATTTCTCTTTCTATTCCTAAAAATAAACTGACGGTTATTACGGGACTTTCTGGATCAGGAAAGTCTTCTTTGGCATTTGATACTATCTACGCTGAAGGCCAACGTCGCTATGCTGAGAGCTTAAATGCCTATGCTCGGCAATTTATGGATGTCCAAGATAAACCGGATGTTGATGAAATTACAGGGCTCTCCCCTACCATTGCGATTGATCAGAAAAATGTTTCAAGAAATCCTCGTTCAACAGTTGGGACGACCACAGAGATTTATGATTTTCTTCGTCTTCTTTTTGCGCGGGCTGGAGTACAGTATTGTCCTGAATCTAAAGAACCTGTTACACGACACTCTGTTGGAGAAATCACAGAACATGTTCGTACACTTGGGCGTGAACATGGTGATTTATTGATTGTTTCTCCACTTCCGCCACAAACAGATGTGAATGCCAAACAACTTACGAAACGATTTGGAAACATTCAACATGAAATGATTCGTATTAATGGCGTAGCAATGCATGTGAGAGAACTCAAGAAATTTTCTTTTACCAAAACGAATACGTATGCGATTGATATTGTTGTTGGTCGTATTACTGATGTAAAAAAACAACCCGTCGGTGCAATGGTTGAAGAAGCAATCGATTTATCTAATGGATGCGTGACTGTTGTTTGTGAAAATACAGGTGACGAACAAACATATACGACATTCCCATTTTGTGCATCGTCTGGGCAAACATTTGATCCGATTGAACCTCGGACCTTTAGTTTTAATAGTCCCTACGGGGCATGTCCTCGTTGTACTGGACTTGGGTACACACTTGATGTTGATACTGAACTTGTCATTCCAAACCCACGCCTTACTTTGGCTGAAGGAGCGATCCAACCTTGGACTCGTATTGTTGGAAATCAACAACAATACCAAAAGCTTCTTGAGGCCGTTGCTGCTGCTCATGATTTTTCTGTTGATATATCTGTAAAAGATCTTCCACAACGCGTTATGGATATTCTATTATACGGAACAGATGGACAAGTATATGCAGTTGGAAACAAAAAACTTCATTTTGATGGAATTGTTCCAAACCTTACTCAACGACATGCTGAAACCACATCTGAATATATTAGAAAAGAAATTGAACAATACATGCGTGAGAAAATATGTCCGGTATGTGAAGGAAAACGATTGAAACGAACAAGTCTTTCTGTATTTATTGGTGAACATGCTATTGCTGACGTGGTTGATATGACCATTGAAGAAGCATATAACCTTTTCCACGAGGTGAACGAAAAGAAAGGCCTTCTTTATAAAACACTTGGAGCAAAAAATAGAAAAATTGCGCTTCCAATTATTCAAGAAGTTACTAAACGTCTTCAAAACTTGATGGATGTTGGTCTTTATTATCTTACTCTTAATAGATCAATGAATACGCTTTCTGGTGGAGAAGGACAGCGCATCCGTTTATCTACTCAATTATCTACAGGCCTTACTGACGTTATTTATATTCTTGATGAGCCTTCTATTGGGCTTCATCCAAAAGACAACGATAAGCTTATTGCAACCTTGCAACGTCTCCGTGATCTCGGAAACACGGTGATTGTTGTTGAGCACGATGCTGACACCATGCAGGCCGCTGATCACATTATTGATATTGGACCGGGTGCTGGGCACGACGGTGGTCATGTTGTTGCTGAAGGAACATTTGCTCAAATTAAAAAGAACAAATCGTCTATCACAGGAGAGTATTTAACAAAAAAACGTGTTATTACGCCTCCTAAGAAATATCGTAAAGGAAATGGAAAACACATTACTATTGTTGGTGCGACAGAACATAACCTTAAAAATATTGACGTATCTCTTCCTCTTGGAACCTTTATGTGTGTGACAGGAGTATCTGGTTCTGGTAAATCTACACTTATTTCTTCTATCTTAAGTCGAGCTTTATCTAAACATTTTTATCGTGCAAAAGCAGAACCAGGAGCTCACAAAAAAATTACGGGTATCTCTCATATTGATAAAATTATTTCTGTAAACCAAAGCCCTATTGGACGAACTCCACGAAGTAATCCGGCAACATACACTGGTGTATTTACGGCAATTCGTGATTTATTTACAACCGTTCCCGAAGCCCAAATGCGTGGGTATGGTGCTGGAATGTTTAGTTTCAATGTAAAAGGTGGTGGACGTTGTGAAGCGTGTTCTGGTGAAGGATATACTCGTATCCCAATGCAATTTTTAACTGATGTATTTGTTGAATGTGGTGAATGTCATGGAAAACGATATAACAAAGAAGCCTTAGATATTCATTACCGACAAAAGAATATTGCAGAGGTGTTATCCATGACCATTGAAGAAGCGTACCAATTTTTTAGACACATCCCAGCGATTGGTGACAAACTTAACATTTTACGAGACGTTGGATTAGGGTACCTACATCTTGGTCAACCAGCAACGACTCTTTCTGGTGGTGAGGCGCAACGAATTAAACTTGCAACAGAACTATCAAGACGTTCAACTGGAAAGACTCTCTATATCCTTGACGAGCCAACGACTGGACTTCACTTTGAAGACATCAAACGGCTCCTACAGGTCCTTCAACGCCTCGTTGACAAAGGGAACACTGTATTAACTATTGAGCATAACCTTGATGTGATTAAATCTGCTGACTGGGTTATTGATCTTGGTCCTGAAGGTGGGAAACGCGGTGGTGACATTGTAGCTGAAGGTACACCAAAAGACATTTTAAAGGTTAAGAGCAGTTTAACTGGGAAATACCTAAAAACTGCGTTATAACTCCTCTTTTCTAACAATTTCTCTAAAAAAAGAGCCTTAGTAGGGCTCTTTTTTGCTATGTATAGGTAAAAAATAACATCTTACACCTATCACACTCTTGACAAAAGGGTGTTTTTAGGGTATATTTATTTGTCAGGATTTCCCTTGACCCTCCCCTACGGGGGTGGATACCAAAACCGGAGTCAGAACATGTACAACGGGCACTCTGTTAGGTATCCTCTTAAGTTGCTTCGCCCAGTTAACCCCTCTTAGGAGGGGCCAACAATAGGAATCAACAATCGAGGATACAACAGTCAACAGGAGCAATGCGATGCTCGAAATACTCCCCGTACGGAAGTTGTTTGACATAATCCTCCCCTCCTTAAGGAGGGGCTGAAAATAGGAACAAACAACCGAAGTACAAACGGCCACCAAAAGCCCTTGGTGATCGACGCCGTGCATAGGTCTTACAACCGCACTGATTCGCCCCCACGACGCGCTCTTCAAGCAGGGTCGACACTCAGTGTAAGATGAACATAGAAGTTAGCCTTTCGGTTTAGGCTGATTGATAGGGGAATACCCCAACTAAGACCTGGTAACCATTACTACCGCCCGCTTTAGGGCACGGTGATGCACCAGCAATTTATCGGTGGGTGCACCGATAAAATCCCTGCACAGGTTTCCCTCTTCAGACTTAGGCTTAGGCAAAGACTGGAGAGATGACCTCAGGTAATTAATCACACAAGGAGGGTCGAGCCTTAAGGCGGATGACAGTTAGTAACGGTTCATGTAACCGTGGAAGATACTACTGTTGTCCGCCTTGGCCACCCGAACTCATACATACATGTACCAACATGTGTTTTTTTAATGCAATAAAAAGATCACCCTACGGTGATCTTTTGTTATCTATTATAAAGCCATTACTCCACTTCCAACATTCCGTCTTGTGGAAGTACTTCTATCCAAATAGTCCCGGCAGTAAGAGCAATCTCATCCCCTTCTGTTGTAAACCATCTTGTTTTATCTTTTCTACTCTTCTTTTTCCAAATCCCTTTTGTATGGTGTCCCTTTTGAAATATATCAACAGCACCTTCTCCAATTGTTTGCATTTGTAAACGTCCAACATTATCTATAACGTTTGTTTTTACGTGTTGCACAATAACCGTATTTGCTGTAATAATTTTTCCTCGTTGATCTTGGTGAGGATTTCTATTTTGGTATCTTTTATATACCTTTGTCTTTTCTTCGTACTCCCATCCCGTTACAAATGAATGTGATAAAAATGTTGCAGTGATATCTTTTATGCATTCTTTTTCGCAGGGCTCTTGTTCTTCATACTTCCATGAAGATTCATTTGGTGCATGCGTTAATACTCCTCCAATTTTCGCAATCGCTCCATTCCATAACTTACTTGATGTATATACGTTGTGTGGGGCGACTCTATCTCTTCCTCTATAAAAATAGTTTCCTTGAAAAAATTCATTCACGTCAAAAATACCGTACGCATTAATTTTGTCTAATGCATCAGGTGACCCTCCGACATGAAGATATGGCGTTTTCCCATATTCTTCTATCCAATCAAGAAAGTATGGACGAGCACTTCTTACCGGCCCTACTTTTTCTATACTGCCTGTGTTATCAAAAAGCGCAAGGAATCTTGTGAAATTGGCTTCAACGGGGGCTTCATATACAACTCGCGCCTCAGCTAACCCTGCTTGTGGTCGTGCTTGAGAATGATTTTCAATCATCACTCCAACAAGCTCTTGATATTGATCAGCTTCTTTTTCTACACATACACCATCTATCACTCTACGAAAGTCACAATCATCCTTTTCTATTTCTTCTTGCTCACCTATAAATTCAGCGGTCACATCGTGCGTTGTGTTTCCTCTTGTTGCGTACCATCCCAATAATATAATAGCGATTACGGCAATGATCCCTGCAAACATATACATCACCAATACATCTTTTTCCATCTTTCCTTTATTTTTTCCTTTTTTCTTTTTTATTGTTTTTTTCTTTGTCATAACGATACATTATTTGTGCTATTGTACTAGAGTTTTTAAAAAAATAAAACCGCCGACAACTGTCGGCGGTTTATTATATCTTCTTGGTTAGGCTTTCTTTTCTTCTTTTGCTTCTGTTGAATCTTCAGCTTCTTCCTTCTTGCCTTTTTCTTCTACTTCAACATCATCAACTGACTGTCCTTGTCCTTCTAATTCTTTTTCTTCTTGTGCTTTTATTTGATCTTCAGAAAGTGGTGCAGTTACTTTTGCTACAACCATTTCTCCGTCAGTCAAAATTTCTACTCCTTCTGACACAGGAAGAT